>DAOTTL010000181.1:0-8477 GCA_034438135.1 Ktedonobacteraceae bacterium
CTTTTATAAAGGAATAGTCAAGACCTGGTGGCCCTCGCGTCCGAACTGGACGAGCGGGGAAACAAAGACCTCGACAGCAAAGGGTTTTTCGTAGATAGGATGGTGCTGCTCATCCAGAAAGAACACATGGAGTCGATCGCGTCTTCCGGCGGAAGTTCCAGCCTGGGGCTGCATAGGAATGGTTACCTCAGCAGCGTACCCACTGGCGGGAATGGTCACCGTAGCCTGCTGCAAAACATAGGTATAGCCCTGTTGTAAAGCTGTACGCACTTCAATCTGAATAGCTTCCCCATGGAAAAGCGAACTCAGACCCGTAGAGGTTCGGCTACTCTCAGGTGAAGTGGGCTGATCTCGTCCCATCACATGCAGGCGTAGATTATACGGCTGATCGGGACGAACACGCATAGGCGTTTCAATGATCGCCGCCGTCTCTACTGCATGTTGCTGCTCACCAAGGATCAGCCGCTGGAGTTGCTTTAGAAACGAGAGATCAGAGCCATTCTCAGTTGAGCGAGCTTGCTTCTGCTGCCGTTCAACCTTGTCAGCCTTTACTTTGGCCTTTGCTTTACGCTCCTTCGATTTTACAGCTTTGCCAGTTTTTACAGTCGGTTTGTCAGCAGTCTCAACCTTCCCGCTTTCTGGCTTGATAGCAGGCAAAATACCGGTGATACGAGTTTTCCAATCAGGTACCTGAGCTGCCAGAACACCTGGTACGGAGTTGCGGGATCGTCGATTACGTGTAGACAAAGGAAGTTTCTCATCTATCTGTTTAGACCCTTCCAGAGGGGGACCGGTATCAGGTCCATTCTGGACTGGAGAGAGCGTATCCAGACTGGGCATAACCTGGGTGCTCAATGTGGCCACATCACTGCGCTGCGCCTTGCCGACCTCTGTTTTAGCTACCCGCCAACGCGCAACATCTTTTTGCGAGAGTGGCACAATGCGCACCGTTTCTGCGTCAACAAGTGGCACTGATGGAGTCTTAGAACTCCCCCTGGATGTCTGACGCGCAGACTGACGTGGGTGCTCCTCCTGCAATGCCGTAATCAGCGCTGACACAGTAGCGAAACGTCCCTCAGCTTCAATCGCCAGAGCATGCATCACGCATTCATCTAGATGCTGGCTAATACGCGAATTAACCTCGCGGGGCGTCGGCAAGCGTCTGCGATGACGTAAGGTTGATTCATCAGGAGGAGTTCCTGTCAGGAGAAGATAGAGCAACGCACCCAGACTATACACGTCGGAGCGCACTTCTGGCTCGCCCCTGAGTGCTTCAGGACCACTGAAGTAGGAGACTTGCGGTGTTGCCAGATTTGGCGACGCCGGGAGCAATTTCTGCACGTCAGACAGTAACCACGAAATCATTAGTCGGGGTTCGGCAATCACGCTATTCTTGTTGAGCACAACCGTATAGGGATCAAGGTCGCCAAGGACGATACCGCGCCGATGGAGTTGTTCGACAGCTTGACCGAGGTTGCGTATCCATTCTAAAGCTCTGGCCTCCTTGGGAAGGCCCTGTCCACTCTGAAGAAAGTCCTGCAAGGTATAGAGACGTTGAGCGCTCTCAGCTTTTTTTATCTCCTCAGAAGTAAACGGCATACCCGAGATAAGAAAAAGATGCCCTTGAAAAGAGCGCAGATCGATACTGGTCAGCATATGTGGAATCTGCCAGCGACGCAGATTATCATATTCCTGCTGCACCAGAGTTATCACCTGATCTCTGGTCTCTTTCTTCAGATTAGCTACCTCGATATCCCGGATAGCTACCATACGTGGCTGGCCCCCTACCGGAGGATGATTGTCCAGCGCGAAATAGAGATTAATATAGGAACGCCGACGCACCAGCGTTGTAATACGATAATAATTGTTACTATCTTGTTCTTCTAATAAGATAGAGGTCTGCTTCTCCCTTGCCACACGCTCCCCACAGGAACTGCAGAACGTAGCTCGTTCAGGTAACGCGGCATTACAGTGAGGGCAGAAACCATGACCGGAGGTAGTTTCTTCAGGTGTTGTCTGCGAGATACTCATACTGCTTCTTTGCCTTACTCTGGTTAGTTTGTCTGGGTGTCTGTCATGATTATAACATAGCCCTCCTATTTTGTGCTTTCATGAGCACATGCATGATACAATAAATAGAGAGTAGAGATTTTCAACATTAACATGTGACCTGGGAACGCTTCACAGACATCCATCAAAAGGGATACCGCACACACTCGAATAAGCCTGTGAAACACTTTCTTTACATCCAAATTCACCGGAGGTTTTTTTATGGCCACTCTCCTCTTTTGGATTGTTGGCGTGATGTTGATCGGGAGCGCCCTGATAGTAGTAGGGGCGCAAAAGATCGTACATAGCGCCCTGAGCCTGATCGTCGTCTTCGCGGCGGCGGCTGGCATCTATTTGTTACTCAACGCCGAGTTTATCGCTATTGTCCAGATTCTCGTCTACGCCGGGGCAGTTACTATCCTGATTCTCTTCGCCCTGATGCTCACGCGAGTCTCTAACCAGGATCAGGTAAGCAATCCCAATAGCAAAACCTGGGGAGTCGCGCTGGTCATCAGCGCCCTGGTAGGCGCGGGAGTTATTTTTGCTGTCACCTATAGTCCACTCTCTGGGATTCAAGGAAGCAATCTGACAGCAGCTTACGGAGCAAGCGCTGTCTGCGCACTCCCCTCTAACAATGTGGTCTATATTGGTCAATTATTGTATAGCCCTACATGCTATAGCTACGTGCTTCCCTTTGAGATTGCCTCTCTCGTGCTGCTCGTGGCCATTATAGGCGCTATAGTTATTGGTCGGGAGGATTAGTTTGCTGTGGATATTCTCCATCCTGGTCTGTATCACTATCTGATCCTTGGCGCGGTGCTCTTCTGTATTGGCCTCTATGGAGCACTGGCCAAACGCAACGCTATTGCCGTGCTGATGGGCATCGAAATTATGCTCAATGCCGTCAATATTACGCTTGTGGCTTTTTCGTTCTACAATACGGTCAAACCGTTTTCGACCTATCTGACCGGACAGATCTTCGCCATTTTCATCATCACTGTCGCTGCTGCCGAAGCGGCGGTCGCGCTCGCCATGATCATTTCGATCTATCGCAAACGCAGCACGGTCGATGTTGGCGAAATCAATCTTATGAAGTGGTGAACATATTATGGCTGTATATCAGTATTCGTGGCTGATCCTTTTTGCCCCGTTGCTGTCGTTCGTGGTAATTATTTTTGGTACTCGCATGTGGGATCTGGCCAGCCGTCCGCACTCCGCAGTAGCGGTTGGCGAGGGCCATGGACATGACGACACACATGCCACCGAGGAACATGGCGACCACGAGGAGGCCAGTGTCCACGGTCACAGTGACGAGGATGATGATGACCCCAAGGTGCCTGCCCTGAGCACAGGTGCAAAAGTAAGTTCCTATGTGGGTATCGGTATTATGCTTCTGGCCTGCATTTTTTCCTGGTATCTCTTGCTCAATTCAGTTTTTGATAGCAGTGCTCTGTCTTATACAGGGATTGATCTCCCCATCCACTGGTTCTGGGGAAGTGCGGCCATCCTCCAGGCGTTTGAGGTTCGTTTTCATGTCGATCATCTGGCTCTGGTAATGCTGGTGGTAGTGACGACTATCTCACTATTGGTACAGTTCTATTCGCAGGGCTATATGGAGAACTCGGCGGGCTATGCTCGCTTTTACTCGTATCTCTCGCTCTTTACCTTCTCAATGCTGGTTATTGTCTTCGCGGCCAATTTCCTGGTGATTTTCGTCGGTTGGGAACTGGTTGGATTGAGCTCTTACCTGCTGATCGGTTTCTGGATCAATAAACAGGCGAAACCTGCCGAGGACCGTCAGCAGCCTGCTACGGCGGCAATGCAGGCGTTTGTTGTCAACCGTATCGGAGATGTGGGCTTTATTACTGGCATTATGATCCTGTTCTGGCAGACCGGTACTTTTAGCTTTGCAACGTTGGGCAGCAATGGTTCCCAGGGTGTAGCACACGTCTTTGCAGGCAATCCAACGCTGCTAACCGTCGCTATGATCCTGATCTTTTGCGGTGCTATTGGCAAATCAGCCCAGATACCCCTACAGATCTGGCTACCGAACGCCATGGAGGGTCCAACACCCGTTAGCGCACTGATCCACGCTGCCACAATGGTCGCAGCCGGGGTCTATATGGTCGCCCGCACCTTTCCAATCTTTGCGGCATCCGGCACGGTTGCCTTCGAGGTGATAGCCTGGGTTGGGACCATTACGGCTCTCTATGCGGCACTGACTGCTCTGACTCAGACAGACTTTAAACGTGTTCTGGCTTACTCGACGGTCAGTCAGTTAGGGTATATGTTCGTTGGTCTGGGCGTGGCCGGTGCGGGAGACCCGAAACTGTACGGTGCCGGTCCCGGTATGTTCCATCTATTTACCCATGCCTTCTTTAAAGCACTCCTCTTCCTTTGCGCTGGAAGCGTCATCAACAATCTGCACCACGCAACTCACGAAGAGGTTCAGGATATGCGCAAGATGGGCGGTCTGGCACCCTATATGCCGATCACGGCCATCACTTACCTGATCGCCGCATTCACGATCTCTGGTTTCCCATTTATCGCGGGCTTTTATAGTAAGGACACCATTATCGGTCTGGCCCACGAATTTGGCTTTAATGCCATCTATATTCTGACACTGACAACTGCCGGCCTGACCGCCTTCTACATGTTCCGAGCCTATATCGTGGCTTTCGGCGGCAAAGATGGCAAGTTCTTCGGCTTCTGGGGCGGCACGTACCGGGGCGTGGGAACTCCTCATGAGGGTCCACTGACAATTACAATTCCGCTGATCCTGCTGGCCATTGCCTCAATCTTCGCTGGCTATTGGTTTGGCCTGTTCAGCTATCTCACACCCGGAGCAAAAGATATCAGCTTCGCGACGATTGTGAGCGACCCGCTTACCTGGGTGGGAGTAGCGGTAGCCTTCGTTGGTATCATTGTTGCATGGCTCTTCTACGGTCCCGTCCTTGGTTGGGATAGAGTGCACGATTATGTTGAAAATCGTGCAGCGCTGCGCTTCCTGCATCAACTGACCCTGCGCAAGTTCTACCTGGACGATCTGTACTATGCCCTGACCCGCTATGTTTTTCTGGGAATTGCGCATATCGCAGCAGCCTTCGATGCATCGATCGTGGATGGACTTGTCAACGGAGTGGGAACCCTGGTCACGGATCTGGGCAAAGGTCTGCGCCATGCTGAGACTGGTCGAGTACAATCCTACATGTATGGCTTTTTCGGCGGGATAGCACTCCTGGCAGTTTTAGTCTTTGTACTGGTTGCCTTTGGACAAGGAGGGGTGAAGCTGTGGTAAACATTTTTTCAAATCCACTGACCTGGGTGCTTTTTTTGCCTGTCGTTGGAGCACTGCTGGGACTGGCAGTACCAGAAAGATTTTCACGCTGGGTGGCCTTGTTTTTCGCAGCGGCTACCTTTGCACTGACGCTGGGCATTTTCTTCTACATCGCCATTACCTACAACTATGACTTCGGTAATTTGAGCAGCGCGAAATCGATCCGCCTGCCCATTGACGTTTCCTGGATTCGCTTCCAGGCAAATCACTTACAATTTAACGTTCACTATAATCTGGGGGTTGATGGACTGAGCCTGCCCATGGTGGTGCTGAACGCACTGCTGACCATGCTGGCGGTGATTGGAGGCTGGAAAAAGCCCCGTGTGAAAGAGTATCTGGCGCTCCTGCTCCTCCTGGAGACTGGCGTGATGGGCGTCTTTCTCTCCCTGGATCTTTTCCTCTTCTTCCTCTTCTGGGAGGTTGAACTGGCTCCGATGTTCCTCTTAATTGGCATATGGGGCAGCGAGACGATCAAGCACGGTGTTCCTGGTCGCATCTATTCGGCCTGGAAGTTCCTGATCTATACCTTCTTCGGTAGCATCTTTATGCTGGCCGGTATCCTCCTGGTTTATTTCAAAACTGGCGGGTCAGATGCCAGTATAGTCAATCTCTCGCAGCATCTCGTAGGAGGGAACATCAGTTTCCTGGGTATTACCGCAAGTGCTCAATTGCTGATCTTCCTGCTGATCTTTACAGCCTTTGCGATTAAGATCCCTATGTTCCCTTTCCATACCTGGCTGCCCGATGCTCATACAGACGCACCAACTGAGGTCAGTGTGATCCTGGCCGGGGTATTGCTGAAAATGGGTGCCTACGGACTGATTCGCATCTGTCTCTCTGTCGCACCTGCGGGTGCACAGGCATTCGCGCCCTGGTTAGCGGTGATCGCAGTGATCAATATCCTGTATGGTGCAGCGATCTGCCTGGTACAAAAAGACATGAAGAAGCTGATTGCCTACTCCAGTGTCAGTCATATGGGCATTATCCTGTTAGGAGTAGCCGCGGCACTCGGAACCAGTAGCGCGGCCTTTCGCGAGGCAGCTCTCACTGGCGCTACCGTTCAGATGTTCTGCCATGGTATTATCACAGGCATGCTCTTCTTCTGTGTTGGTGTGATCTATGACCACGCACATACTCGCGAGATTGCAGTCTTTGGCGGCGTGGCTAAACGCATGCCGCTGCTGGCGACTTTCTTTACCTTTGCCGGTCTGGCTTCGCTAGGATTGCCTGGACTGGCTGGCTTTATCGCAGAATATATGACATTCACCAGCAGTTATGCTTCCTGGCCGGTGATAACTGCTATCAGCGTCTTCACCATGATTCTGACAGCTGCCTATCTGCTCTGGATGCTCAAACGGGTCTTTTATGGACCCTTCAATAGCAAATGGGACTGGTTGCCGGACACCAGCCTGCGCGAGATGATCCCGCTGATCTCGCTGGCCGTGGTGATTGTCTTCGTGGGAATTTACCCCGCCTTCCTGATTGATATGATTACGCCAACATTACATGCTATGTTGCATGGAGCTGGCTTAGTAGCTGGAAGGTAGAGGAGCCATCGTATGTTTCAGATCTCTAATCTCTATCTACTCGCACCCGAGATAAGCATGACTTTTCTGGCTCTCGTGGTGATGGGTCTGGATCTGTTTGTAAAACGTCGGATCGTGGTTGTGACGGTGGCACTGGTTGGTTTGATCGTTCCACTGGGCTTTGTGATGGCACAACAGTTCTCGACGGACTTTAATACGCCGCAGTTTGCTTTCGGCGAGGTGATTATTAAAAATCATGTGACAGGTGGGATGCTTATCGTTGACCACTACGCGCTGTTCTTTGATATCATTTTCCTGATTATCGCGGCAGTTCTGATTCTGTCATCCTACAGTTATGTCAATAAATATGTTAAGGCCGACGGTGAATTTTATACACTGTTGCTCTTCTCGGTGACCGGGATGATGTTTATGGCGAGTTCCAATGAACTGATTACCATCTACATCTCGCTTGAACTGACCAGTATTCCGCTCTACGTCATGGCGGGTCTCTTGCGCTCTGAAGAGCGGTCGGCGGAAGCTTCGGTGAAATATGTGCTGCTGGGGGCGATGTCCTCCGCGATCCTGCTCTATGGTTTTGCCCTGCTCTATGGTCTAACCGGCACAACTGACCTCTCGCAAATTGCCTCTTCAATTGGCAAAGGTGTACAGGATGGCAATATTATCGTACTGATCGCGGGTGGACTGATTCTGGCGGGCTTTGGATTTAAAATCTCAGCAGTTCCTTTTCATATGTGGGCACCCGATATTTACCAGGGTGCGCCCACACCGGCCACAGCCTTTTTCTCGGTTGGTTCGAAGGCCGCTGGTTTTGCAGCACTGATTCGGGTTTTTATGAATGGTGGTCTGTTTCAAGTCAATCTGAACTCCATGGTTTTGATCCTCTCCGTAGTAGCGGTGGCAACGCTGATACTTGGGAACGTAGTGGCCGCAGTTCAGACAAACGTCAAGCGTATGATGGCTTATTCCAGCATCGCTCAGGCTGGCTATATTCTGGTGGGCTTTATTGCCAGCTTTGCCACAAAAAATAGCGATGGAAACTCGGCGGTGCTCTTCTTTATCCTGATCTATGTGCTGACTAACCTGGGGGCTTTCTCAGGCATCATCGCACTGGCCAATGCTACAGGTGGCGAACGTATCGAGGATTTCCGAGGTCTGGCAAAACGCGCTCCTGCGCTCAGTGCTGGCACAGCTCTCTGTCTACTCTCCCTGACAGGTATTCCACCCATGGCAGGCTTTATCAGCAAGGTCTTCATCTTCACAGCAGCCTGGAGCGCGGGTCTGGGCTGGCTGGTAATCGTTGCCCTGCTCTCCAGCGTCGTCTCACTGGTCTACTACGGTCGCATTGTCAAAGCCATGTACTTCGACGCTCCATTGAAAGAGGACCGAGTGAATACACCTCTTGGTCTGGGAGCTTCGATTACACTGACGACTGCCGCATTGATTGTTGTGACATTCGCGGCCTCAGTTGTTCTGGCCGCGACTGATCCAGCCGCCTTGAGCCTGTTGACAGCCCTAAAGTAAAGTATCGGCGGCTTTTCACGCCG
>DAOTTL010000182.1:0-8688 GCA_034438135.1 Ktedonobacteraceae bacterium
TTGCCTGCATATTACGACTGAGACTGCGAACCTGGCGATTACGCTCAAGGCTGGTGGCGCTGATCTGGTGCTCTGTGCGTCAAATCCGCTCTCTACCCAGGATGATGTGGCTGCCGCTCTGGTCAGTGAGTACGGCATTCCGACCTATGCGATCAAGGGCGAGGACGAGGAGACCTATTATCGCCATATTAATGCTGCGCTTGACCATAAGCCGCAGATGACCATGGATGATGGGTGCGATCTTGTCTCAACGCTTCATACTGCGCGTACCGAACTCATTCCCAATATCGTCGCTGGCCTGGAGGAGACAACCACTGGTGTGATCCGTCTTCACAGTATGGAGAAAGCAGGCGTGCTACGTTTCCCAGTTCTGGCTGTCAACGAGTCTGATACCAAGCATATGTTTGATAACCGTTATGGCACTGGTCAGAGTTCGCTCGATGCGATTATTCGCTCAACGAATGTTCTGCTGGCGGGTCGTACTCTGGTGGTTTTCGGCTATGGCTGGTGTGGTCGTGGGGTTGCTTCGCGTGGGCACGGCATGGGAGCCAATGTGATTGTCACTGAGGTTGATCCTACTCGCGCTCTGGAGGCGGTCATGGACGGCTATCGGGTTATGCCCGGTGTGGAAGCTGCTGCTCTGGGCGACATTTTTCTCACGGTCACCGGTGATATGCATGTGATTGATCGCGCCCATCTGGAAGTTATGAAAGATGGAGCCCTGGTTGCCAATTCAGGGCACTTCAACGATGAGATTAACATTTCGGCTCTAGAGGACCTGGCGGTCAATAAACGTCGAGTGCGTGATTTCGTAGATGAGTATACTTATGCTGACGGACGTCATGTCCATCTGCTGGCTGAGGGTCGTCTGGTCAATCTCTCTGCCGCCGAGGGGCATCCAGCTAGCGTGATGGATATGAGTTTTGCCAATCAGGCGCTTGGTGCAGAGTATATGCTTATGCATGCTAAAGAGATGGAACCGCATGTGTATACTCTTCCCGCTCATCTTGACAAAGAGATTGCACGTCTGAAATTGCAGGCGATGGGTATCAAAATTGATGTGCTTACCCCTGAGCAAGAGAAGTATCTCAATTCCTGGGAATCAGGTACCTAGTTCACTGACCGGTTTTTTGTCGCATGTGCATCATGTGCTCTCTCGGATTTTTATCATTCATTGCGGTTAATGTTGCCAGCTATCTAAGAGGCTGGCAACGCGGGGGAGCCTGTGCCCCAGGTCAGGGCTTCGCAAAAGTCGCTTTTCAGCCGTTGCCGGATCCCTTCCCCAGGAAAAAAAGAAGATTGGAGGTAGCGCGGTCGCGCTGCCTCTGAGCCTCCAAAAAGGATGGGTGGCTGGGAAAAGAACGACTTTTGCGAAACCCTGGTCTGTGCCCCTTTGTCACTATTGTTAGCGGCCTGCATGAAGGTCTGCTACGCCTGTTGGAAGGAGTAAAATTCTCCATATGAGCAACCTTATGAGAAATCCGAAGACCTTTTTTACCAGCGAATCGGTCACTGAGGGACATCCCGATAAGCTGTGTGATCAGATTTCAGATGGTGTGCTTGATGCTATTCTCACCCAAGACCCCATGGCTCGTGTAGCCTGTGAGACTGCGACCACGACTGGTCTGGTGCTGGTTGCTGGTGAAATCACGACTTCGGCCTGGATTGATATGCCTGCTGTGGTACGCAAAACCATTGAGCAGGTTGGCTATACCAGTGCTGAATATGGCTTTGACTATCGTACCTGTGGCGTAGTTACTTCGATTGGTAAGCAGTCTCCCGATATTGATCAGGGGGTGAGCTATTCCCTGGAGACGAGGAATGGCGTAGCACATTTGACCGAAGATGAATTAGAGCGGGTTGGAGCCGGTGATCAGGGGATGATGATCGGATTTGCCTGCAATGAGACACCTGAATATATGCCTATGCCGATCAGTCTGGCCCATCGTCTGGCCCGTCAGCTTTCTCTGGTGCGCCGCAAGTCCTGGACCGGGATCGGTCCAATGGCCTATTTGCGGCCAGATGGGAAGAGCCAGGTTACTGTACAGTACGAATATGGCAAGCCTGTGCGTGTTGATACGGTCGTGCTTTCTACTCAACATGCTGAATATGTGTCTCAGGAGCAGATTCGTAACGATGTGATCGAGCACATTATCAAGCCAATTATTCCTGCTCACCTGCTGGACAAAGATACCAAATTTCTGGTCAATCCGACTGGACGTTTTGTCACCGGTGGCCCCATGGGCGACGCAGGCCTGACGGGACGCAAGATTATTGTGGATACCTATGGCGGGATGGCTCGTCATGGTGGTGGCGCTTTTAGTGGCAAAGATCCAACGAAGGTTGATCGTTCGGCTGCGTATGCGGTGCGCCATATCGCGAAAAATGTGGTTGCCGCTGGTCTGGCAGAGCGCATCGAACTCCAGGTCTCGTATGCTATCGGTGTAGCTCGTCCACTCTCGCTCTTCGTCGATACTTTCGGCACCGGACAAACTTCGGATGAGGAGATTATTCGCCTGATCAATGAGCATTTTGATCTGAGACCGGCTGGTATTATCCAGGCACTCAATTTGCGACGACCCATTTATCAGCCTACAGCTGCCTTTGGTCACTTCGGAAGAACGGATGTAGATCTGCCCTGGGAGGAACTCAATAAGGTTCCTATGTTGCGCAAAGGAGCTGGTGCCTATGTTCAGGATTCTGAACATACCGTTTGAGTCAGGATAGATACTCTTCCAAAAAAGAGGAACTGGCAGACTGACAAGCGCACCGCGCTCGTCAACCTGCCAGTTCCTCTTTTTTGGGAACAAGCTTTCTCAACCGTCGCTTTTCCGCCGTTGCCAGACCCCTCCCCAGGAAAAAAGAGGCTCGGAGGCAGCGCAATCGCGCTGCCTCCGAGCTTCTAAAAAGGGTGGGTGGGCGGAAAGTTCCCTTTCTCTTCCACCTTTTTCTCAGTATAATAAAAGCGCGAATACCAATACCTCCTTTAGATCGATCTTTGCTGGCTGAGGTTTCGCGGTTCAAGGGATCTATCCTGACTATAGAAAGCGAGCATACTATTATGGACTTTGATCTCAGTGAGGAGCAGCGGGCCATTCGGGACACCTGCCGCGATTTTGCACAACAGGAGATTAAACCTCTGGCTGAGGAGATGGATCGTACAGGTCAGTTTCCTTATGCGATCATCCAAAAGATGGGAGAGCTGGGCCTGCTTGGTCTACCTTTCTCTGAGGAGTATGGAGGTGCAGGTGCAGATTTTCTCTCTTATTGTATCGCAGTCGAAGAGATCTCAAGAGGAGATGTTTCGGTTGGTATAACCATGGAGGCCCATACCTCTCTTGGTACCACTCCATTCTATCTCTTTGGCAGCGAAGAGCAGAAACAACGTTACCTGCCCGTTCTCACCAGCGGCGAGCAACTCTGGTCTTTTGGACTAACCGAGCCGGAGGCGGGTTCAGACTCTGGCGGCACGCAGACTCGTGCTGTCCTGCGCGATGGAAATTGGCATATCAACGGCTCAAAGGCCTTTATTACCAATGCTTGTACAGATATTACGGGCGGTGTGACGATTACCTCGATGACCGGTATGAGGTCCGATGGCCGAAAAGAGATTACAAATATCATTGTGCCTCAGGGTACACCCGGCTATCTAATTGGGAAGGCCTATAAAAAAATGGGCTGGAAGGCCTCTGACACGCGTCCACTAACCTTTGAGGACTGTGTTGTACCCAGAGAAAATATGCTAGGTCAGCCAGGAGATGGTTTTAAGCAATTTATGCAGATTCTGGATGCCGGGCGTGTCGCTATCGCTGCGCTCTCTGTCGGTCTTGCACAGGCGTGCATGGATGAAGCTTTGAGCTATGCTCAGATACGCAAGCAATTTGGACAGCCAATCAGTAAGTTTCAGTCTATCCAGTTCAAGCTTGCCGATATGGACACAGAGATTGAGCTTGCGCGTCTTATGTACTATAAGGCGGCCTGGCTGCATATGCAGGGGAAAGCATATGGACGTGAGGCATCGATGGCCAAACTCTTTGCTTCAGAGGCTGCCAAACGCATTGCCGATCAGGCCGTACAGATTCACGGCGGCTATGGTTTCATGGACGAATTTCCCGTTTCACGTTATTGGCGCAGCGTCAAGGTCAATGAGATTGGCGAAGGAACCAGTGAGGTGCAGCGCATGGTTATTGCGAAACACCTCGGCTGTTGAGATCAGTTTTAGTTACTTGCCCTGTTTCCCAGCGATTGCACAGGAACGCCAGCGTTGTCACAAGGATCAGCAGATTGCGTAGGGTTACCAGTTCAAAGAAGCCAGGCAAGGTTGGAAGAATTTGGGCTGCGGTGGAAGGATCAGGCAGGTGCGAATAGTACGCTACGTAAATAACGGTGGTAAGCACCGAGATGATTGCCCAGCTATATGTCCAGAGTCGTCGCGTTCTCTGTGGAGACCAGACATAGGCCAGTAGCGGTAGTAGCCAGATCAAGTATTGTGGACTAAAAACCTTGCCAGTTGAGATCAGTACACAGGTCAGTCCGACCATGGTCCTGGCAAGATCGATGCGATGACGCCACTGTAGCCAGAGTACAGTGAGTATGCCTGCTATGGTCAGGAGTGTTCCTATGGTCGAAATAAGTCCGGTCAGGGTATTATCAATGTTCAGAGAGCCATAAAGAAATGTGATGTGATACGGGAAGCCTAGATAGCTGCTGAGCCAGATCACACTACTCTCTATGGACTCTGCTTGTGGGGGTCTCTGCGAGAAATAGCTGAGCGGACTGATGATGGCCTGACTATAATTGAGCAGTGCGAAGCCCCCTGTTACCACGATGAGCACTGCGAAGAAAAGCAGGACATTCTTGCTCTGTTTGTACCAGTTTCTTATCTGTCTGGTTATGCCAGTCGTCTCTGAGAGTGCTTCCACGACCTCTGTATATTCATCTGCCTTCGCTCGTTTCTCGGCTATGAACAGTGCTGGGAGCATGACCAGCGGGTAGAGTTTCAATAGTACTCCCAGAGCCAGAACTATATAGGCCGTGCGCCAGCGTCGGCGCTCTGCGGCCAGGAGACTGATCAGTGTACAGGCCGCTGGCAGGATATCAAAGCGTACCTGGACTAGCGCAAACGCGCCCAGGATGAGGTAGAGAAGGAAGATCGATGCCCCTCCACGAGTTCCAAATTGTCTCAAAAGCATGTAAATCAGTACAATGATGACGGTCATCAGCAAAGCAAACAGGATCGCATAATCGGACAAAGGAGCCAGCAGGGGAAGTGAAAAGATCAGCACGGTTAGTGGAGGATACTCAACCGGGAGCATATGGAAGGCCGTCTGGTATTCAGAGATCTTGAGGAATGCACACTGACCCTGTGGTAGCAGTGAAATGCCATGGCTGCCAAGCCAGAAGGTCAGTCCGTAGCACTCATAGTGGGTGATATCGGTCGGAGCCAGATAGACCAGCCAGGCAGCTTCACAGAACAGAACCACCGCTAGCAGGAGCAGCAGAGGCCAGTAGCGATAGATTGTAGACTGAGAGAAGTGCTTAACAGAGTTGGCAGTAGTTTTCTCCCCACTCTCGTTCTGCCATGGTAGTGCGGAATTATCGGATCTGGCACGCAGAGGCAATGCTGTAGTATTCCTTTCGTTCTCTTCATCAAAATCAGTATCCCACCGGGAAGAGTAATAACAACTCAGCTTTGGGTTAGAGGGTATCTGTTGAAGTACAGCTCTGATAGACAGGAGTATCTTGTCTGTATAGAATTCTTTGGTCCTTCCAACAGAAAATGGGCCAGCGGGACTAGTTTGACCAGCTAAAGGTCAGCATATTTAATCCTGTTGCGTTTGAGCCAGCATTATTTTCTGGAAACCAGAGAGCCGTATCACCTTGAACGACTAGCATGGAGGCGTTATTGAGCGTATCACCCAGGATCACGCTTGACTGACGCGGTACATCATACATATTGTACCCTGTGTCATCCTGCCAGATCACATAGCTGCTCCCTGCCTGGAAACCAGTGCTCTGTCCAACCGTTCCCAGCATCGTTTCATGAGTTGTATCTATGCCACTTTGCGGGATCATAAAGACACTACCGTGAAGCATAGTATCCACAGGAAGCGGGTAAATATTCGAGTTTGTGCGTGAAGTAGGCTGCACTGAGGTGTTAGTTGCACTCGCTGGCAGCGGGATACCATTTGGCTTGACCAGATTTGGACCGGTAGCCTCGACCTCAGAGGTGCTTAATAAAAACAGTGTATCATCGACGATTTGTGGATGGAACGACAGGTTATCTGTCGTATACTGCTCATTTACACTGCTGCTTTGCTCGATAACATGGCCATGATAGCGAACAAGTTGAGTGCTTGTTTGTTGTTGCCAGATATTCCCTTGCAGCGTTCCATTGTCCTCCATCCATTCATCAGCCCAGTAAAGGAGACCAGCTGCGTTCGCCGTTGGCCAGGCCAGAACATGTCCCTCGGCCCCGGTGGCGATCTCCTGACCTTCGGCAAGTTTTCCCGTCTGTCCTAACGTATAGCGTTTCAGATGGGAGATGCCTTGCTGATCAATCTGCGCTACCAGGAGCGAATCACTGGTCAGCAACGTGCCCTGGATAGGAGTCGTAACCCAATCGGGAATATTTGCGAACACCCCCTGGGCCAGAACAGTAGGAGCAGGAAAGTTCAACTGAGTCTGTGGTTGACCATAGTACAGTGCAAGTTTGTTCGTAGTCGGTTCCGGTTCGCTGGTTAAACTCTGGGAATTGAGTGGGAGAGCATTCAGGGTCCAGGAGCGCTCTTCAGAAAGGCTCTGGCCCTGTTCATCGTTATGAGAGAGTCGAGGTGGTTGGGTATAATCTAACCAGATGACCCAATCGTCAGACGCCTCTAAAACGACCAATGTATCATTGCTGGGCACACTTAATAATTGTTTGCTGGTAGAAGTTGTGCGATCAAATTGGAGTAGCATCCAGCCATCATTATTTGTTCCATTGCCATAGGCCGTGAAGTACACAAAATTTTTATAGGGAATAGAGCTGACAACATTTGGATAGAGAGTGTTGTCAGTAGAGAGTTTTTGCTCAACCTCAACTGATCTGGCCAGACTGACCGTATTTTTACTAATAGAATTAGGATTGTTGCGGGCAGGCATGACAAGAGAGATGAGTCCGCCAAACATAAACATAATCAGAACGGCGGCAGCCAGGCCTAGAACAGCAAACTGATTAGAAGCTTTGCGGCGGCGGCGGTGACGAGCAGGGATAAATGGCAGTGGCCCTGTCTCAGCCGTCGAAAAATCGGCCAGGGCTTTCTTGTGTTGAGTAGCCTCCTTCTGTTGAAGGTAAGGCTTCAAAAATTCAGGAGTAGAATCCTGACCAGGAGCGGATTTTTTGAGAAATTTCAATTGTTCATCGGCAAGTGCACTCATTAGTTTTGCATGCATATCTTTTGATGAAGCAATCACCGGAACTGTACGCATCTGTTCGCCAAGCTGAGTATAGCTGGCGAGGACCTCACGGCAAGCTGCACATTCTTCGAGATGTGCGTCCAGTTCTGTGGTATCAATTTCTCCGGTATATAGTTCGCGATATGTAGACAACATTGTCCGCGCCTGGTTGCAATTCACTCTTCACCCACTTCTTGACGATGCAATGTGATAAAGCGTTCTCTTGCTCGCATCAGGCGCATTTTCACCGCGGAAGGGCTGATATTCAGCACTTGAGCTATTTCTGCACAGGAAAGCCCATCGTGTTCGTATAACCACAGACAAACAGCATACTTTGGTTGCAACTGGTTCATTACTCTTTCTACGATCTCGCGGTCAGCAACTCTATTCTCGAAGCGTCCACCATCGTATCCACCGGGTTCATAAAGTGCCGAGACTGAACCTGAGTGCCGTTCGCTGCCATCATCGCTGGTGGAGGTAAAGCTTTCTGAAGCGACTCCGCCAGACTCCGATGGGACACCCGCGCCAATTCCCCGATCCTCATTAAACAACGAGAGCGGGAGCCAGGAGATTAATCTCCTGCGTCGCAGTGTGTCTGTAGTTGTGTTTGCTGCGATCCGATAAAGCCAGGCTGAGAGAGCTCCAGGCTGGACCGCAGTGCCTCCAAGTAACGCCTTGTAGGCCTTAACGAATACGTCTTGTGCCAGATCATAAGCTTGTTCGCGATTGCCAATCAAGTGGTAGATGAAATTTGTGATAGGCCCTTGAAAGCGCTGGAAGATCGCCTCAAAGTCTGCCACATCTACCCGCGCCTGCTCTTGCGAAGCAGCGACAGATTGCTGAGAGACTGTGTCGGTCACTCGTTCTCCCTCATCTACTGTTGCCTGCACAAGACTCCCCTCGTCTTTTGTCGCCTCCGGGCTTCTGTGCTCAGTATCCAGTACCGAATGCAATCTGCTATTCGTGTTGTAAAGACGGATAGAGGTGTCCATTGGTTACATCAACCTTGTCTTTGCTTTAGTTAAAGAGTGCAGTGACATATATCCATTCAACTTTTTACTCTTGTAGCATAACATATTTTATTTCCCCTGGCTGTGGCATATATGACATTCGGAAGTACTACTTTCCTACATTTTGGTGAAATTCTTTATATGGCCTGCACTATTTTTGGGCTTTTTTGATTTAACGCACTCATTTGCACATGAACTAACCGGAGAAAGTCATCCTCTAACAAAGTTGCAGAGCAATCTG
>DAOTTL010000183.1:0-6359 GCA_034438135.1 Ktedonobacteraceae bacterium
CTCTGGCGTCCGAAGCGATGAGCGAGATAGGGCAAACAGCCTTTGAGTTAACTCATCGTTGGGATAACGATCTTGGTCTGGTTCGTTCTTATGCCAATGATATTCAGGCTGAAATGAAGCATTTAGGAATTACGAGCAGCTTTATTACCAGAAAATTGGAGAATATGGTTCAGGCGACGCGTACAGTACTGGATTTGAGCAAGGATCTCAAGCAGGAAGTAGCTCGATCTGGCGAAACGGTAACGAATGGAAAACTGCATACAGTTGGTGAGAAGCCACTGTATAGCCATCCCGAGGATCTGTTTCAACTGGCGCTGGCACGAGTATTGTTGCCAGAAACGATCCAGATCTCGGTAGAAATTGAGGAAGATGTCCTTCCTGTCCATGTTTTTCAGAATCAGATACTTGATATTCTCCATAACCTGATTTCTAACGCGATTGATGCTATAGCCGGAGATGGACGGATTACGCTGCAAGCTCACAATACCGGGAACTTTGTAGCCCTGGAAGTAACTGATACAGGCAATGGGGTTCCTGAGCAGAGTCAGCGAAGGATTTTTGATCTGTTTTATTCTACGAAAGGAAGCTCAGGATTTGGTCTGTGGAGTGCACGGCGTAATGCCCTTAAAAATCATGGCAAATTGACCATTTCCAGCAGCAAAGTTGGACGTGGCACTACCTTTACGCTCCTTTTGCCTGTGGAGAAGGGGACTCAAGATGGCTTCACCGGCTGACAGACAATCCAATAGAATCATTTTACTGATCTATGAGCAGGGCACCTGGCCTGGCGAGTATCTTTCGTTGTTGAGAGCACATGATTTTCGCGTTTATGCCTGCGACATGGCTCATGCTCGTCTACTCCTGGATCATTCCCTCCCGAAGATAACGCTGGTTGTCTTGAATTGCTCGTCCATTGGAAGAATCGAAGAGTATCTTATCAAACAGTTTCTTGCCTGTCATTCCCATATGATGGTTCTTTGCGATAACCTCTCCATCTCAATGGTAAGAACTTTGTTCTTAAAGGGCGTAGATGATGTGACTAATCAGCCACGCAGCCCAATAGAATTGGCTCACCAGATCGATGCGGTTCTGGTTAACATCGTTCCGCGTAACAGTTATCAAGCTCTAGAAAGAGAGAGTATCTCATGAGTCGAAAAAAGCGCATTCTTGTCGTTGACGATAAGCCTAACTGGCGCGAAGAATTGCTCGAAACGCTAGAGCGTCATGGGTATGAGGCCGATGCAGCTACAACAGGGCGAGAGACGCTCAAGAAACTTCATCAGTCGCTTTACCATATGTTAATACTTGACATTCGTTTGAACGAAAACGAGTCAAATAACGAAGAGCCAAATATTGATGGCATCACTATCCTGGATGAGCTGGACAGGCAGGGCTTAAGCGAAGCGACAAAGGTTATTATGCTCTCGGCTTATGGCACAAAAGAGCTTATGCGCACCGCATTTAGCAGATACAAGGTTGCGGATTTTCTTGCCAAGGGAGACTTTAACAATGAGGAATTGCTAAGATTGATCGATCAGATTTTTGCTGAGAAGGTTAATATTAATCTAGATCTCCAAATCCATTGGCCGCCAGAGAGTCCGCCAGATTCCTTTGTCCTCAATCTGTTTGTCAACGGCACACGCGTAAAACGCGCGACCAATCTCCATATGCAGATAGTGGCTGAACTGGATGATCTACTCTGTCGTCTTTTCTCTCAGGCACACAGTATTATCATTCGTCCGCTGGCACCAGGCAAGAGCGGTACAGGGATATTGCGTGTTCAGCCATTTTTCACGCCAGGAGGAGCGGGGCATGAAGTTATTGTCAAGTTCGGTGATTTTCAGAAGATTGAAGAAGAGTATCAAAATTTTCAGAAGTATGTCCAGCCTTTCCTGGGAGGTGCACGCAGTACCACCGTTCTTGGTTTGCGTCATACCGCTCATCTGGGAGGAATTATCTACAACCTGATAGGTTCTGTGCACGATCGTTTTCTCGACTTCGGTGAATTTTATCAACGTTCTACCGTGGCACAGATTAAAGAGGTCCTTGATCGACTTTTTCGCGATACCTGTGGTTCCTGGTATGCCAGTCGCAGTCCTCTCCAACCGCTTAATCTGACTCAGGAGTATGAGCATCTGTTTGGCTATCTTCCCGAGAAATTGGGGCAGATCATAACTGAGCAGTTGAACGAAGTTCAGGGGAAACAACATTTGCAGTTTGCTCGCCTCTCGGGCGGACGAACCTTTCCGAACCCGATTCTGGCAACCGCCCATCTGAAACTGGTTCGTCCAACTTATACCTGTATGACTCATGGAGATTTTAATCCGCATAATTTGTTGGTGGACCAGACTGGCAATATCTGGTTGATCGATTTTCAGGGAACCGGCCAGAGTCATATCCTGCGCGATGTGGCCATGTTGGACTCTGTTGTGCGTTTTCACCTGCTGCTAGCTGGCGAGGTTTCATTGGAGGATCGCTTGCAAATGGAGGAGGCTTTGAGCGAGATCGAGCATTTCAGTCAGATAGATACATTGTCCGATCGCTTTGCAACCTCCAATCCGGCCCTCTCAAAAGCGTATGCTACAGTCGTGCATCTCCGCACCATTGCACGGCGGATGGTGGATCAGAATCCAACGGATGATATGAGCGAGTATTTTATTGCTCTCCTTTATAATGCCTTGCATACATTGCCGTTCAGCGACCTGCATTCAGACCAACGTTCACACGCCTTATTAAGTGCCAGTCTGCTGACCAGCAAACTGGGACAAAGTAGTTAACACGCCTGAATGCAGAAGAGAGATCTGGTCTTCAGGTCACTGGTCAATTACCCATTTTCAATGGCACCCAATGTAATCAGGGCTACTTTCTGAGCATTGGTCAAGCCTTGCGTGTGCGAGATATCCATATGTTCATATGGTCGCTCGCCACGTAAAGCTTTGAGGCAAGCTCCTGAGGCAACATCCCAGAGTCGAATGCTCCCATCGTCGCCGCAACTGGCGAGTATTCGACCATTGGGACTGAAGGTGACACTCCAGACACAGCTCGTATGTCCTTGCAGTACGTTGATGCACTGATACGAGTGGAGATTCCAGAGGCGTATGGTGTGGTCATGGCTGCCGCTTGCCAGCAGAGTTCCATCTGGACTACATGCTATGCTTCTCACCCAGAGTTCGTGTCCCTTGAGCAGAGCCTGGCAGTGGCCTGAAGCGATATCCCAGACACGAATCGTCATATCATCACTTGCGCTGACAAGTGTCCCGCCAGTGGGAGTAAATGCCACGCTCAAGATCTGAGAGATGTGGCCTTCGAGTGAGTTGATCAGTGCGCCTGTCGCTGTATCCCAGATAGACACTCTATGATCGTCGTGTCCACTGGCTAGCAGGCTTCCATCGGGACTGAAGGCTACGCACCATACCAAAGATCTGGCTCCCTGCAATACTTTAAGACAGCGACCAGTTTCTGTATTCCATAGACGTATCGTCTGGTCGTGACTTCCACTGGCCAGGGTTCTGGCGTCAGGACTAAACGCGACAGAGCGTACCAGATGCGTATGTCCCTGTAATACCTGACGGCACAGCCAGGATCGGGTATCCCAGATGCAGATGGTCTCATCTTCACTGCCGCTCGCTACCATTCGTCCGTCAGGACTAAAAGCGACAGATCGTATTCTATTTTTGTGCCCGTGCAACACCCTGGTGCAGTGTCCACTCGCCACATCCCATACTTGAAGCTCATTTTCCTCGTTTCCACTGACCAGCGTTTTACCATCAGGACTGAAGGCCACAGACTTCAGTAAACTGCAATAGCTATGTATTTTGCGTATACATTGACCTTGATGCATATCCCAGTAATAGAGGAGATCGTCCTCATGTGCGCTTTCACTGGCGCTCACAAAGATCGTGCTTCCTGGAAAGAAGGCAAGTGACCAGATGCGATTACTCTGAGGATGCAATACTTTGATGAGAGAGCCAGTCTCAGTATCCCAGAATGAAATGGTCTGATCATCGCTGCTGCTCGCCAACAACTTTCCATCCGAACTAAAAGCAATAGCTCGTACGAGATCCGTGTGACCGCGCAGAACGTTGATACACTTCATGGAGAGAGTATCCCACAAGCGGATACTCATATCATTTCCTGCGCTGGCAAGAATATTGGTCTGTGGGTTATAGGCCAGGGTCCGCACGATATCCAGATGTCCATCTAAGAGCGCGATGCACTTTTCTGTGTCCATATCCCAGAGGCGGATGGTTGTATCTTCGCTGCCACTGGCCAGTACATTGCCATCGATACAAAACGCCAGACCCCGTACTCGACCTGTATGACCAACCAGAATGGCCACGCTCTCTCCATTTGCGGCATCCCAGGTACGAACCGTTTTATCTTCAGAACAGCTCGCAATTGTCCAGCCATCTGGACTAAAAGCGACCGTATAGACGGGCGCACTGTGACCACATAAGACGTGTAAACATTTCCCCGTAGCAGTGTCCCATATTCTCAACGTGTAATCTTCGCTTCCGCTCACTACTATGCGGCCATCGGGACTGAAGGCCACTGAACGTACCCCATCAGCGTGACCGACACAGGTAAAAAGCGGCGTGAGGGTTTCGGCTCGCCAGAGCCGCACCTCTCCCGATGTTGAGCCAGCCGCCAGCAGCATGCCATCAGAACTGAGCGCAACACAGAGAATACTACTAAAGGTATCGGTGAACACCGATGTAGCCAGTGTGGCGTGGACAAATTGCACGCCGATCAGATTGACTCCCTGTAAGTAGGCTTGCCTGATCGTTTGTGAAGAGAAATCAATATCGCGCAGATCGGCTTGCAGGTGGATGAGAATATTGAGAATATTGCCCGCTGTATAGCCATTGTGCCTCAACTGAGTTGAGAGGATACGTTGGAACTTCCTGATTACCTCCTCTTTCCCCAGTTCTGCTACGAGCCTCTCTGCAATATCCTTGAGGATGAACTCTTCCTGGTTGAGTCGGATATAATCTTTTGCTTCGGCCTGCATCAAAGCGTGACTCTCGAAGAGCACGACTTTTTCATTCAGAATCTCTTCAACAATATGTTCCACAAATTTGCGAGTAGTATACTCCATAACAACTGGTTGAAGGGTGAACCTTTTATCTTCACGTAGCTCTATGAATGAACGTCGGCGGAGCAACTCTACCGTTTCCAGCAGCGTGTTTTGCGTTCCAGCCCTGATGATCTTTGTACGCAGGTCGTGAAACGAAATGGCCTCACGTTCAATGGCCAGCCAGTACATGATATCCCGTTCTGGCACTCCTAACGGCTCAAATTGCTCTTCGAGAAGCGTTGTCACTTCCCCGAAAACAATCTCTCTCTCCTGCAAAAAGCTCGCGATTTCTCCTCTGAACAGATCTCGGATAGGGCCGGAGACCAGCTTCAGGGCCAAGGGGTTTCCTGAGTAGAGATGTGCAAGATTGCTTTGCTCTGCGACTGTCCCAGAAATCGCCAGAATCTTGAAGAGTTCCTGGGTAGCTGGCTTCTCCAGTCCACCAAGGTACATCGTGCGGGTCGTTGTATGTTTACTTTCCAGACGTATGATTTCGCCAGGCTTCTCCCTGCTCGTCAGTAGCAGGCAGCTTGCATGATCTGTTTCACCAATAA
This sequence comes from Ktedonobacteraceae bacterium, assembly GCA_034438135.1. GTDB lineage: Bacteria > Chloroflexota > Ktedonobacteria > Ktedonobacterales > Ktedonobacteraceae > Paraktedonobacter. The sequence continues at coordinate 5,632 of DAOTTL010000183.1, forward strand.
GCTGGAGTAGATTTCCATAATCCTCAAATCCCTGTCGGTATCTCTTAGGTCCCCCTGCTGTCGAGAAGATCGCCTCAAAGTTGTCCAGAACCAGCAGGCAGGGTTGTTCCCGTAAGGAGGTAAGTAAGAGCGAGACTTGTTTTTCTCGGCCTGTGGGCAGGTCCGTAGCGCTGGTTTGAAAAATGAACTGGAGGTAGCGCTCCAAAAACTGCTCCACGGTGGGACTCTGTTGGAGGGAATGCCAGTAGACTCGTTTGAAACTGGCATGGAGTTGTTGGACTACCATTTTTCCCAGCGTCGTTTTGCCTACGCCCCCCAGTCCCTGAATCGTAATAACCCGACAATCTTCATCTTTTATCCAATGGAGAAGAGTACGCATCTCCTCCTCTCGTCCTAAAAAGTACTCGACGGTTGGTGCCTCACCCCAGTGGATCGGGAGAGAAAGTGTGTAAGCCACGCTCTCCTTTTCATCTATATTCTGTCCCTTTTCATCGACAAAAAGGCCTAAATCCTCTATACTCATAGCAAAAGCCTGAGCTATCCGCCGACGCAAGTAGGGTCCAGGCAACTGTGTATGTCCCTTTTCCCAGCGATGTATAGTCTTACTGGTACTATTAATTTCTTTGGCTAACTCCTCTTGCGACCAACCTCGTTTGAGACGTTCAAGCTTGAGGATCACGTGCCAGGATGATTGTTTCTCCACTTGTTTCTCCTGATAATATTGAAGT
>DAOTTL010000184.1:0-31405 GCA_034438135.1 Ktedonobacteraceae bacterium
AATATGCTGGCACACAGCAAATTATCAACGAACCGGCGCTCAATTGTAACGCGATCGTCAATAACACAGATCAGGATAAAATTAATAACGATGCCAGAGGCATTGTACTGCGACGGATTGCCGCTGGCGTGGCGGAGGTACTGAAACCAGGCATGAATGAGACGATTGCTTACAAAACGGACGCCAGCAATAATCATTATGCGGTCATTATCAGAGGCCCACGGTTTGCTCGTACAGGTGGGACATCTCGTAGATCGACATATCAGATAGCCGCGCCTATCCAGAGCTATTTAATGGGGAATATTCAGAAAGGTTTTGCGAATCAGGCGGAAGCCATTGTGAACTGGCTAAACAGAGATCAATTGAGTGACCAGCAGATTGGGTTGGAATATCTCAGGGAGTTTTTTCCAGGCTTTCTCCCACTCATTCCATCTCCTCTGCCAGCGAATGCTGTCTTGCAGGCCGCGCTGGTTGCGAAGCTGCAGGCTTTATTCGATCATGTCTACACTCTCAACAACATTATAAGATCTTACACGATCAATAACCTGGCCCTTAATCCGCTGCCCCTGGACGATAGAATCACGATTTACTACACGCTGACCAATAACAAATATCAGGATAATTTAGCTCTTATGTGGAGCAACAAAGCTGTCTCACGGAAAAGGCAGGCCGCCATAGAATATTGGAACAGCTATGAAGAACCGTACCAGGGACTGGCTGAACCGGAGGCTTCAATTGAAAAAGGTCTCAAAAAATCAAAACCAGAGACAGAGTAACGAGAAGAAAGGGCACGCGTACTCATGGCTACTGTTGTGATAAACCCAGGAACATTGACAAACGTAGACGGCACGGTCTATCAATCCGCCGCCTGGACACAGATGCTCTCCCACTTTGGGGTTTCTCAAATCATCATCGATTCCGCCGTGTCTACACCGGACAGTACGAATAGTCAAAATCTGTGGATCACGGGCAACGTGCAGATCTTCTCTATCGCGCTGACGAATGTTGAGCTCTACCTCGATTTGAGCGTACCCCAGAGCTTACAATTTCAGTTCAGCGGTACATTTCCCTCGTTGTCGCTCTCGACTTTGCTGGACAGGCAGTTGTTGCCAGCCGCTGGTATGTTTCACCTGGATGAACTTCTAAACATTGCTTTTCCGTCGATGAACGTTATTTACGACTCCGGTGACGACACGCTCTATTTCGGGTCCATCAAATCTACTGCACAGTTGACGGCACTGTCCTCCAATGGTCTGGCACTCACAAATGTCGGCTTTGAGTTTCTGCGTGTCTACAATCAGAATCAGATCACCTTTGTGCTTTCGGCTGTCATCGCGCTGGGCAGTACGCAGATAAACACAAGGACCCAGGTGCCGATGGGCGGAGCGCTTGCGGCCAGTAACTGGTCCCTGTCGATCAGCACCACCCTGCAACTTGGCTCTGGCCTGTCAGATCTGGTCACGTTTCTGTCTGGTACGAATATCGGGCAGGAACTGGGCATTGCTTCCTTCCACAACCTGTTTCCTGATGTGCTGCACGCTATTCCGACGATCTTTATCGAGACACTGAATTTTCAATTTAATCCCTTCGCCGGCACCTTTAGCAGTTTGCTGCTGCAATTTACGACGGTCCATCCCTTTGTAGTTGGCGATAATCTGTTCTCGATTGACAACATCGGGGCGCGTCTGATGTTTGATCTTGTGAGCAAAAATGTCGTGACGACCCTTATGGGTTCCGTTCAGTTTAAAGGTGATGACTCGATCGATGTCGCGGTCACGCTGCCTGCGGACCTGAAAAACGATAACTGGACGTTTACGCTGGACCTGGTGCTCTATCTGAGTGGTCTGGCTGATATAGCAGGTCTGCCCATCAGCACGCCCCTGGGAGATCTACAACTGCCCAATGCCATGCTCAGCATCACCGATCTGCGCCTTAATACCTTTGAGGTTGATTTTAACCCGATCAATGGAACCATCGCTTCTATTCAGATCGCGGTGGCCCTGTACGCCTCCTGCCAGATCGGCGAACTGACTATCAGCAACCCTACTATCTCGCTCTCCCTTACCAATCCCTTTAGCAATAGTACCCTGCCCACTAAAGAGATCGATGGCGCGATTACGGGTACCATCGGGGTTGATACGCTCAACTTCGATTTGAGTGCCACGAAACTGGGCAACGCCTGGTCCTTTACGGGACAGAGCGAACCGGGCGCAATCGCCATCGGCGATTTTCTTACGGCACTGGCCAATCAATTTAACATTCAGTTGCCCAACTTTGTCGCGGGGATCGAACTGGATTCGATTGCGCTGACCTTTAACAGTCAGGGCAACGATCCCAGCAGTGGAACGACCAGTTATAGCGACACTGTTTTCACCTGCTCCGGCAAAATCCCTCTCCAGTCCACGGAACTGGATATCACGATCAGGATCGAGGTTAGCAAGAGCGGTACCTCCTATACCAGAACACTCAGTGGTACGCTGACCCTTGGATCACGCGTCTTTACGCTCCTCTTCAGCGATAGCAATACCTCCGACTATTTCGTTGCCAGTTATGTCAATGGCGGAGGAGATCTGCTCAACATACACGATGAGCTGGCCATTTATCTGCCGTCCGAGATTGCACAGGCCATTCCACAGGGTCTGGAGATCGACTTTAAGGATCTGCTTCTGCTCTACAGCAAGCAGGTGAACGCAGGAGTAACGACGACGACGTTTCTGCTGGGCATGGATATCGGTGTAACCCTCCCTTCGCTCTCTAATCTGCCGCTGGTGGGTCAGGCACTCCCCGATACCCAATCGATCTCGATCAATAACATCCAGATGCTTGTGGCCTCGCAGGCGATTCCCCAGACCAGCCTTGCCACGCTCCCACTCCCCACCGGGATCACGTTGCCCGCGCTGGATCTCAGCGCGGGCCTGCTGTTCAGTACCACGCTGAACGTCGGTGGAACTCCACAGACGCTCTCCTTCCAGGTTGGCGGCACGTCAACGCCTCCCCCTTCGGGAATGCTGGCGGTGAGCGCGACCAATAACCAGACTGCCGCGCAGAATGCTCGCTGGTACTCGCTGCAAAAGTCCTTTGGACCGGTGCATTTTGAGCGCATTGGGGTGAAGTATCAGGATGGGGCCATCTGGTTCCTGCTGGATGCGGCGCTGACGGCGGCGGGTCTGACCATCTCACTGGAAGGGCTGGCCCTTGGCTCCCCACTGAACAAATTTGATCCGCTCTTCAGTCTGTCGGGTCTGGGTCTGGGCTTTACGGAGGGTCCCATTGCGATCGATGGAGCATTCTTACCCGTTCAGGTCGGCAATCCCGCCGTAACCGAGTACGATGGGGAGGCCTTGATCAAGACGGAGGAGTTGACGCTGGCGGCCCTGGGGTCCTACGCCACGCTGAACGGTCAGCCCTCGATGTTCCTCTACGCGGTGCTGGACGATCCACTGGGCGGTCCCGCCTTCTTCTATGTGACCGGCCTGGTCGCTGGCTTCGGGTATAATCGCTCCCTGACCGTACCTGCCGTGGATCAGGTGGCACAGTTTCCGCTGGTGACGGCGGCGGTCAATGGAGTCAGTGCGCCCAAGAACACCAGCGATGTCCTGAGTCAGTTGACCGCGCTCGACCAGTATCTCTCCCTGGATATAGGGGCGAACTTTCTGGCCATCGGCATTAAATTTACCTCCTTTAAGATCGTTGACTCTTTCGCGCTGCTGCTGGTCCTCTTTGGTAACCAGTTCGAGATCGATGTGCTGGGACTTTCCACCATGGTCCATCCTCCCCACATCGACGGCGAACCTGCGGTTCCGGCGCTGGCGGTGGTGCAGATGGAGTTGAAGGCCAGCTTCATTCCCTCCCAGGGCTTTCTGGGAGTGAGTGCGCAGTTGACCTCCGCCTCGTTTCTGCTCGATCCTGCCTGTCATCTGACCGGCGGCTTCGCCTTCTACTCCTGGTTCTCCGGCATCCACGCGGGCGATTTTGTGCAGACGCTGGGCGGGTATCATCCTGCCTTTACGATCCCCGATCACTATCCCAGAGTCCCACGTCTGGGCTATAACTGGCAGATCAACAACGAGTTGAGCATCAAGGGACAGGCCTATTATGCCCTGACCGCCTCGGCGCTGATGGCGGGTCTGCAAATCCAGGCCACCTGGGTGAGCGGAAATCTCAACGCCTGGTTCAACATGGACGTTGACTTTCTCATCGCCTGGAAGCCCTATCATTATGATGCCTACGCCAGCGCCGATATGGGAGTTGGCTATACCTTCCATCTCTTTGGGACGCATCATCTGACCTTCGACATTGGGGCCAACATGCACCTCTGGGGACCCGACTTCTCAGGCACAGCGCATATCAAGCTCAGTGTGGTCTCCTTCGATATCACCTTTGGCCAGGGACAGTCACAGCAGCCTGCTCTACTCAACTGGGCTGGCTTTCAGCAATCGTTTCTGGCTGCCGATGCCACGATCTGCGGGGTCTCCGTCTCCAATGGACTGGTGACGGCGGGTCAGGGGAGCGGGGATCTGGGCATTCTGAACCCCAAGGACTTCACCATCGTGGCGAATTCAGCCATTCCTTCGTCTCATGCGCATATCATCAGCGATCTCGCGGTCCAGACGTTGTCCTATACCCAAGATGACGCGCAGAACGCGGTCTATGTCCCATTTACGATCGGAAGTGGGAGTGCGCTGACCCAGACGCCTCCAACGGGTGCGCTGACCCAAACCCTGGGGACGCCAGGAGTGGCACCCATGGGAGTGACGGCAGGTCAGTTCTCCTCCACCTATACGGTCAGTATTACCAGAGGGAGCGCTCCTGAAGAGAAGTCTTTCGCCTTTACGCCCGTGTTGAAAGATATGCCGATGGGACTCTGGGGGCAGGCCGCACAGACCAACCCGAATGCCCCGCGTTTTGTGGCCAACACCCTGGCGGGCTTCGAGATTCGCCCTGCCGTTCCACCTGTTTCAGGGGGCACCACCCAGATTGCTCGTGCGAAGTTGCTTACCGATCCAGAGGTGGTTGCCAACGCCTATGCCTGGACAACCACCGCACCATTTCAGTCTCAGACCCTCACCGACGCTGCGGCTCGCGAGACCATCAGCACCACCATCGCGAGTAGTGCAGTCGAGACGCTGCGCCAGCAGATGTGCGCTGCCCTGGGCATACCAGCGGATATCGAACTGGATCAGACCGCCATCACCAGCATGACGAACGCTTTTCTAGTCTCGCCACAGATCGCAAAGGTATAGAGCATCCATCGGTCTTTTGACCTTCTGGACGTGAGAAAGGGGAACCATGAGTACAAGCATCGACGCTGAGAGCGGAACCATAGGATTTGTCCAGTTTCATCAGCCAGCGATACCGCCAGGCACCTATAGCATCCAGGTGACGCAGACCGTGACTATACAGGGACAAAACACGCAGCCACCTCTCTTCAGCATAACGCGAGCGTTTACCGTTGCCGGTGAACGTTTTGCCATCAAACCTGACGACGTGCAGGCCGTTTTCCCGCCATCCGGGAGTCTGGGCGACTACGCCAATGTGCTGCCACACATCATCTTTACGCGCAGCACCTTTCCCTGGGAACGTCAGTCTGAAACGGGAACCACACCCTGGCTGGCGTTGCTGCTCTTCGAGGACGGCGAAAAGCCAGTTCCTCAGATACTCACCCTGGCCGCCCTGACAACCTCTTCCGCCCGTTATCCCAGCGTGACGCTGGAAAATGGCCAGAGCAGTAGCGACCCGGTCACCGTTATCGATCTCACCAAGAGCCTGTTGCAAAAGATCATGCCCGCCGCGAACGCCACAGATCTGCTGGCGCACGTGCGTGTGGCTGACAATGCCGATGGCAGTCAAAGCGAACAGGCGGTGCTTATTGGCAGTCGTTTGCCCGTGGGCGGAGGCACCAGCACTCTGCACCTGGTCTCCCTGGAGAATCGCTACAACGCGGGAAGCTTTGACTATCAGGGGGCAGGAGACAATGACCTGATTCGTCTGGTCAGCCTGTACAGTTGGAGCTTCAGTTGTGTGGCCGAAGAAGAGAGCTTCCAGGGTCTGCTCCACACCCTGGATCACAGCGCGTTACGTCTGCCAGTGAACGTCAATACAGAGGTCGAAAAGCTGCTGGCGGCGGGTTCGGTCCTCTTGCCCCATACCTTTCGAGAGAGTGGCAAAAGCGTCTCCTGGTATCATGGTCCGCTCGCGCCCGCGCCCAATACACAGACGGCCAGCCTGCCCATTCGCTCAGCCGACGAACTGGTACGCTACAATCCCACGACCGGTCTTTTTGATATTTCGTATGCCGCAGCCTGGGAACTGGGACGCCTGCTGGCCCTCCAGAGCAAACAGTTCTCAACCACTCTCTATCTCTGGAAACGGACCGCTATTCAGCAGCTACGCCAGGCCGCGCAGCAAGCGCAGGCGATCAGCCTGCCGCTGCCAGTCAGCTCGACCAATCAGGACGAGCTTTTTCAGTCCATCAGCACATGGTTTGCCGGTCTGAGCCTGCTGATGGGCGTGCCGTTTAACAACCTGATACCCGACGAACGTCTGCTGCCACGCGAATCGATCCGCTTTTTCTGGCTGGACCATCTCTGGATCGATTGTCTGCTTGACGGAGCGTTCAGCATCGGACGCGTGACCTCTTCGGACTACACCTACGATCAGGGACTGGCAAGCGCAAACAATCCGGCGCATCAGCCAAACGCTCAGGTGACTGGCTTCTTGCTGCGCTCCGACCTGGTATCCGGCTGGCCAGATCTGATCTTGAACGGCTACGATAGCGCAGGAAACCCCCTGACCATTCTGCGAACGGACTATCGCGCACCCGATGTCTTGCTCTGTCTCTTCCCTGGCGAAGTGGACAGGCTGATGATCTCGCAAAAGCCGGAGACGCTTCACTTTGGTCTGGACGAGGATAATGAAACGCCGCCAGGCTTCTTAAAGATCCTGCGCGATCCGCAGGGAGACGAGCAGCCGACGACATTGACGCTGGCAGTCTCCGATCTTCCCTGGATGACGGGGAGCACCAGGGTGCTTGATATCGCGGCCCTGGCCAGTAAGATTGCCAGCAAGACCGGGATCACGCCGTTCACATCCGCGCCATTTGCGTTCCAGATGATTGAAAGCGCCACACAGGTCTCGTTTCAGAAATCGGTCTGATTTCCGGTTATGTCAGAAACCACTTGATGTACAGACCCTGAAGGGTCTCTCAAAAGTTGTTCCCTCCCCACCCGTCACCCTTTTTGAAGGGTTGGAGGTAGCGCAGTCGCGCTGCCTCCAATCTTCTTTTTTTTTCATGAGCAAGACGTGAGATACTCGGGAGCAATGCACAGCATCGGACCAACACGTATCTCACTATTTATTGAGAACAAGACCAACGAGAGATCAAGCAACGAGACTCTTCTATGTATGGCTTCGGAAGGGCCTTGATGAGCTTTTGCATTCTCAGTTCTGACAAGACCGAAACGAGCTATTGTGCCAACGACTCCTCGCTGAGAAACTGAGAGAGGTCATGGGAGTTCGCGGCTGGGGATTGGAAAGAGTTCTCCCTCTATAACTCCGCAGTGAGCCTGTTGGAGAGTCCGCCAGCACACCTCGCAATACCCTGTAGCGGTGAGTTCAAGGTGCAGGCTGTTGAAGCCATATTGCTGCGAGAGGTGCAGCGGGAGATCACCCAGTAAGTCGAGGTCCAAATGGAGCACGCAGTGACAGCTCCGGCAGACGAAGTGGTGATGAGTGTGTCCCACCACAACCTCATAACACACCTGCTTGCCAGAGAGGTGCGTGGCGTGGATGAGTCCGAGCACTTGCAAAAGGCTCAGGGTACGATAAACGGTCGCCTGGCTCACGCAAGGATTGCGCTCCTGGGCCAGCTTAATGACTTGTTCCGTGCTCAGGTGCTCTCGGGCTTCCTCGATGACACGTAAAATGAGATAGCGTTGCGGAGTGAGGCGGTAACCGCCTTCGCGTAGGACTACATCAGATGCTTCCGTAGCAGTATCCCTTCTCCACTCAGTAGGAATGGCTACCATTTGTCAGATAGTGGCTATTGCAAATGATTTGCAATAGCTTCTCTTTATCTAGTATACTCTCTTAAGGAAAGAGATTTCAATGGGGAGCTACTTGAGAGATCTCAGAACGCAATTCCTTGTCCCTTATAGTACGAAGCAACATCGTTCACTCCACCTGTGGAGTCTCGTTCAAGCTACGGTATCAGCAGCGCTAGCTGCCTGGAAGGAGAGGGAGGTCTTATGAGCAGTACCTTTGGTATTTCAGGGATCAGACGAGTATACAACCAAAGCTCGCCTGAGGTACGGCGCAGGGTCATCGGTATTTATTCGTTTCTCATCGGCTATAACGCCCTGGCCTGGATTCTAGTCTTCATTGTGTTCAGAAGTCGCCCCGACCTTCTGGCTCTGGCCCTGACTGCTTATACGTTTGGTTTGCGTCACGCCTTTGACGCAGATCATATCTCGGCTATCGATAATGTGACTCGCAAACTGATGCAGGATAAGCAGCGACCTGTGGGTGTCGGCTTCTTCTTTTCCCTTGGTCATTCCACGATTGTGGTCGTCTTGACGATCCTCATCGCCCTCGCTGCTGTCGCGGTTGGCAGCTTTGACCAGCTCAAAAATATCGGAGGGCTGATCGGGACCACTGTCTCGGCTCTCTTCCTGCTGATCATTGCCGCCATCAATATTATCATTCTTGTAGATATCTACCGGACCTTCCGTGAGGTGAGAAATGGGGGAGAGTACAACGACTTCACCTTGGATGAGTCCTTGAATAAGCGCGGACTCATGGGCCGTTTCTTCCGTCCCTTGCTCAAGGCAACTGACCGAAGTTGGAAGATGTATCCTGTTGGCGTGCTCTTCGGCCTCGGGTTTGATACTGCCACCGAAGTGGGACTGCTGGGCATCGCTGCCTTCAGCGCTGGTCATGGCGTTCCTATTGCGTCTATTCTCCTCTTCCCAGCACTGTTCACCGCAGGGATGACCTTGATGGACACCACCGATAGCGTCTTGATGCTCGGAGCCTATGGGTGGGCCTTCGTGAAACCGATGCGCAAACTGTACTACAACCTCAACATCACGTTGATCTCGGTCATCGTGGCCCTGGTCATCGGCGGACTTGAGGCACTCAGTATTGTAGCAACCGAATTGAACCTGAGCGGCTTTTTCTGGGATCAGATCAATCTCTTGAACGGTCAATTCGGCCTGCTTGGCGTCATCATCGTTCTCCTCTTCATCGCGAGCTGGATCATCTCGACGATCATCTACAGGGTGAAGAAATACGATGATATCGAAGTCAATGTGGCGAAACCCAATGCTAGCGCGGAAATCACTGGAGAGAGTGCTCTGTAATCCTCATAGCGTTCCCGCAATTTGTTGCGTCTCTGTCGCACGCATACGCCAATCGATTGGGTGCTTCAGGGACGCATTTCCTTTGGAACGAGTCATCGACCATCGGGCTACCCATCAAAACAGGTCATCCTTTCTCGGAGACTCTCCGCAAGTGAAATTTTTTCTCAATTGAGAATGATTTGCATTTGCTCTTGTTTTCTAGTATACTGTCCCTAAGGAACAGGTGTGCGTCCTCCATCTGTCTGGCAAGGCAAGCGCTTCTTCATCTTCAACCGACTGGGACATCGGTTGCCAGCGGCAGGCTTTGGAAACTGCTTTGTGATGACACAGATTGCAGAGTCCGCCATCAAACAGGAGAGAAGCGAGCCTTGGCTGCCTGATCCTTCATTCTTATGGAGCTTTCCCTGCTTGAAGCTACGAGAATATCCAGAGCGAAAATCAACTCGAAGACTTCTTCCTGAACTTAACTGACTTATGGTGTAAGAAATGATAATCATTTAGCAGATCACAACCAATTATTTACCATTTCTTAATATGTTTCATCTCGCGCTACTGTATGATAGACAGTGATTGATGTGGAATATTTTCTACCCTCCTCCACTGCTCTTGTGGAGAAGGCGGGCTGCTTTTCTGACAGACAAGGTTTTCAGACTCTTTTCCTGAATGCCACATGAGAAAAGGTCAGCAAGCCAGGGATCTTGTAGAACATCCCTCGATGGTTGCCAGAGAACTCTTAGCCTGATTGGGAAATATTTGTGAATTGAAATGAGCGAATTTATAGTGAATTCAGCTCTTAGTGGTTAAAGGAGTTTAGGAACTATGCATTTCCATTCGATGAAAAACAATGGGGAAGAGAATGGACAAACCATCATCACTTCCGCCAGGAAACCATCGCGCCGTTTCTTTTTACGAAGGACAGCTCTAGGTGCAGCGGTTGCTGTTCCTGTGGCAACAGTTGCGGCGGCAGCGGCCCAACTGCTCGTCCCTGCGGCCTCGGCGGGTGCCGCTACGTTGGACATGGCCCATCTTTCAAAAGCTGATGCTTTCGAAGAGATTCGCAAAGATGAGAACGCCCACGTCGCCTTTCTCAAGGGAGCGTTGGGTTCCTCCGCCAGGCCGAAGCCAAGTTTCAAAGGCCTCTATTCAAAGGACCAGAAAAGCTTCAAAGAACTGGCCAAAACGTTTGAAAATGTCGGTGTCGGTGCGTATTTGATGGCCGCTCCGGCGATTTCAAGTAAGGAATATCTTGCGGCAGCAGGTTCCATTTTAACGATTGAAGCGCGTCACGCGGGCTATCTTGATGCTCTGGTTGGCGTGGCCCTCAGTCCCAATGGTGCCTTTGATGTTCCTCTGTCACAAGCGACGATTGTCAGCGATGTGTCGCCTTTCATTAAGAGCCTGAATGGAGGCCCAGATCCTGCGGCTCCACTGACAAGTGATGTAGATATTCTGAATTTTGCCCTACTGCTCGAATTTCTTGAAGCTGAGTTCTATAACATCAACGTTCCTCGATTCTTCTAGGACATCTGATGTAAGAGAGATAGAACAATAGCTCTGAATACACTCCTTTTGCGCCCTCTGTGGCGGCCACTAAAAAGTAAAAACAGTCAATGAATCCTGCCTGATGTTGCAATAGCAGGACAAAAAAGTTTCTGTCAGAGTGGCTCTTCACCCCCAGGAGAGAAGCGTGGCCTGCATCGGCGTAGTACGCCGATGCAGGCCATTTTCTTTTCCTGCTCCGTTGTTTTCATTGGAAATCCAGGCCTATCAGTCGCCAGATGATTGGCTAAGAAGAACCTGAAAGATTTCGTGAAAATATTTTCATGAGTCAATCAATATTAGCTTATAAATATGTGTGTTTCAATAAAATCGCGTGTGAAATCCATAATACGTAGCAATAAATAAATAGCGTTCGCGCCAGGAATGCTTTTCCTGGCGCGAACGCTATAACTCGGTTTCAGGGAACCGGGCTATTGCATGTATAAACCAGGTCCCACCCTAAAAAGCTGTGTTTCTGACATAAGAGAGTCTGACCAAATTGCTGTCAATAGTATCTTTAGGTATAGAAAGGTACTACTTCTTAATTGCCGCTTTTTGAGTCTGAATGGCCTCCTCTAGAAAGTTTACAGGTGATTGTAAGATTTATTTACTTGACAGACTTTTTATGGTTGTTTATACTTCGCTTCGAAAACGCTTTCATGTAAATTGATAAATGCAAATCAGTTTACATTTCCTGCACATCTGATCATCCGACTCATGTTAACTGCTCAGAAAGCCAGGAAAGCTTTCACTTTTTGAGCAGTGTTTTCTAAAAAATGAGTAGCTGATGGGAGTTGTGTGGATCACTGGTGCTAAAAACCCTTAATACCCTCATTAAGGAATGCTCACCAAAAGAGGCACTGGGGCTGTGCCTGACTAACTAAGGAGAGTACGTATGCTCTATCATCGCAAGACCAAGTTACTGTTCGGCGTGATAGCTGTGCTTACACTAGTGGCTCTGATCGTTGTAAAAATACAAGTATCAGCCGCTCATGCTAACACATCATCAACAGACATCACGTTGTCCGGAAGTATTGGTGCACATGACCCGTCGCGCATGATCATCAGGGGGACTGACGATGACATCGACCACACCTGAATGTTTAGGAGCGGATAGACTTCTTAAGTCGTTGTTCTAAGGTAATAAGTTCATGGTATCTTTATAGGATGTCATCTTATCTCATAACCGGCGACTCGGGCTCAGGAAAGACCAGTGTTATCTGGGAACTAGAGAAAAGAGGCTATGCTGCCTACAACACTGATGACTTGCTCGTGACACGTCTTGAAGACGCTTCAGGGCAACCTGTTGACTGGCCACCGCCACCTGTTGATTGGACAAAATATGGATGGAATTGGCAGGAAAAGGAACTTAGAAAGCTACTAGATAGTGACAACACCGTGTTTGTAGGTGCTCTCGCTTCAAACCAAGACCGTTTCTTTAGCTGGTTTGCCAGGATATTCGTATTAATCGTTACTCCGGAGACACTACGTCACCGTATCCTCACTCGAACAGACCATGATTTCGGCAAAGACCCCGAGGAGCTAAGAAACACACTTGAGCACCATAGAGAACTGCAAGAAGAACTACTGAAAGCACCCGGAGCTATTGCCATTAATAACGAGAGACCATTGGATACGGTCGTGGATGATATTATTGCCGCCGCTGAACTCGTCTAGCTCTAACGAAAGAACTAGACGTAACTCTTGATAAGGGCGGCCCATCCTCAGACGAGCCTATCGCCATCCCGTTCATCGGGGAAGCTAGGACGTCCCCCGATGAACGGAACGCCTCAACACTATCAGCGTCGCACTCCGGCCATGGCCTTGGGGTCTCACCAAGCATCCTTGGTCTTGGGTCACATTCTTGACGACTTCCCTGCATACCACTCCTAAATAGAGTCACTACCCATTTAGGCCAGTTCAAACCAGCTCTGTCAGAATTGAGAACTTAGAAAAGGTAACTACTCAGGTGCCCTGTTGAAACAGCCCCACCCCACAGAGGAAAAAGGCATGTCGAGCAAAACGGGCGGGGTACCTCGCCCATTTTGCTCGACATGCCTTTTTTTATTCGCCGCCTGCGGTGGCAAGCAGAGGGCACCTGAGTAGTTACAGAAGAAGAACGAGTAAAGCACTCTATGAGATAGGATGCATTCTGGGTTCTTCTCGCAGCTTAAATACCCCCACCAATGCATGCAAACGTGTTGTTAAATGAATGAGTTTAGACAAATGATGATCTACTTCCTGGGCATGATCATTCATGCCATTGCTGGCTTCGTTTGCATCTTTGATCAGGCATAAAGCAGACTGTGAGAGTTGCACCTGTTGACTGAGGCTGGTATTGATAGTTTCAATGGCCTGTGACTGGCGCTCAAGTATATCAAAGATGGGATTGAACGCTTTATCATAGTATACAGCCTCCCGGCCTCGCTGGATAGCGAGCGATGTTTCTCGTGCGATCGTTGCTAAAACGTGTGACTGCTCTGCAATAGTAAAGGCTGCATCTGCCATCTGCCCTACCTCCTTTACTGCCTCAGACATATTTTGTGTCTGATGGATACTAATGCTTATCAATTGAGTCATACGTAGCTGCGTCGTCATCCTCAGGATCTCTATTTCGTCGGTAGCTCTCTTCACACGTACCAGCAGATTGCTCAATTCATCAATCATAAAATTGAAAGAATGAGCCAGGAAACCCAGCGCATCAGACGTGACTTCAGCACGTGTGCGCAGATCACCAGAGCCAAGCCCTTTAATCTCGCTAATCAACTCCTGCACGCGATCTTCCAGAAAATCGTGCTGGCGTTGAATATTCTTCATCAGTCTTACGATACTATCCATCATAGTGTTCATGGATGTAGCAACCATATATGTTTCATCATGTCCCGTCAGGACTGCACGAGCATTCGTCTCACCCTGGGCAATACGTTCGGTGAGATGGACGAGCTGGCGTAAAGGCCGTGTGATGGTCAGGTTAATCAGATAACTGACGGCAAAGACAAGCAGTGTGCTAAACATAAAAGCCATAATGGTCCAGAAGAGAATGGGATTAATCTTAAAAGTGTTAATCTCAGCCACAATCTGACTGATACTTTCTGTCATCCCTACCAGATTATCAAGATTTCCTTTCAGAGGAAGATAATCCAGATTGGCCTGTGCGACGTCCGCAGCCAGTGTATCTGCACTGACATTGGAGCGCACGTCCTGAAGCACACTATTTTGCGCTTGTATGTAGATCTGCCACTGCATATCAACCACATAAATCATCGTATGCTGGCTGTCTGGAGCTTGATGGCCCTGACTATCATTTTGCAGCGTTTCACGCACACTTTTCATCGTTGAAGATGTGGTAATCTGGTAATCCTGCCTGTAAAGCACTAACTTCGAGTCAAAATCGCTGGCCAGTTGCGCAATCTCACTGGTATTCTGATTATTGTGCACCGATGAACTTGGCGCGGTCTCATCTACTGCTGATGAGCTTGCAGGCGTACTCAAGTCCTCCAACAATGCATCCATGCGCTCCAGGTCGGCTTGCATATCAGTGGCAAGGTTCACTGCATGATTTCCTTGTTGGACCGTATCATTTATGGTACTTAATGTATTAATGTATGAACTGCCTAACAAGGAGATCACGAGTCCAGGAATCAGGGCAGTGATAGCTGCGGCTATCATCAGGCGCTGCGTTATCGACATATTTGTAAGAAATCGCCACATGGCTTCTTTCTCCTTTTGCAACGATAAGGGCCGAAGAAATGAAGGATTGTTGCTCGACAAAGGGAGCAATGCTCCACAAATACACCAGGACAAAAAAAGCGAAAAGCTACAAATAAATAGATTGCACCTCGCTTGTCAATTTGAGCAAGCATGGTTTGACTGGAGTCCCGTTCGATATTTCTTGCAATGCAGCAACGATAGACATAGCTGCCTGGCTGTAACGTGGACCGAACGCAGGAGGGCGCATGGTTGGAATAATTTCGTTGATAAATACCTGGCTGATGGGATCGGCGTAGTAGCGTCTATAAAACTCGGATTTTATATTATAGCTTCTTCTGGGAAGCATGCCCCCTTCAGGAATAAGGAAGGTAGTAATCACCGCAGGTGATGTGGTGAGAAAATAAATAAGTTTCCAGGCCAGTTCTTTGTTGATGGAGGATGAGCCAATACCCAGGTTATGGATATCGGCGCACGTCACTGGTTTCATCACACCCGGACCTAGAGGGGTGGTGGTCACAGCGAATGTCTCGTTCACCTGGCGACTTGTGCTAAATGCAGGGTTGAGAGATGCCAGAATGCCGGTCAAATAAGGGCCATCTAGCTTAAAAGCTATCGCTTCTTCCGCCATCAGTCCTCGCTCAGCCTTAATTGCAAGATTAGGTGGTGTCCATTTGTAGCGCACCGCATCCTGTAGCCACTGAAATGCCGCGACAGTGCCATCATCTGCCCAGTTGATAGTCACTTCTCCATTGCCGTTGTCTACCATTGGCGCTCCACCAAAAGTCCAGATCCACGGCCAGAAACCAGTCAGGGCATATTCAGTCTTGGAAGTATCGAGTGCTAGAGGATAGCTACCAGATGGTAATCTGGCACGCAGGACCGTCATGGCTTCGTTCAACTCGCTAATAGTGCGCGGAGGACGTGCGGGATTGAGTCCAGCCCTTGACATCAGTACTTTGTTATACCAGAAACCGTGGGGAGTAATGCTAAACGGTACCGCATAAAGTATTTCTTTATAGGTCCCCGCTACGAAACTATCGGGAAAGGCATCGTCGTACCAATCCGCAGGTACAAACGGACCAAGATTGGCCAGCGCTCCCTTGCCAGCCAATACGTAAGGCCAGTTGCCACTCAATTCCATGACATCTAACGCTATACTGGCGTCAATCAATGTAGTGAGTTGCGTTAGCACTTCATCGAATGGCATCCCGATATTATTTACCTGGACATTATTTTGATTTTCAAAGGCTTGCAGTGCCTTATCGATATCATCGCGCGTCGCCGTTTCGGCGGATGCCCAGTTTGTAAAATTCAGGCTTGTCTCTAGCATACCATTGCTACATCCCTGTAGCAATGTTCCAGTAGCGCTGAGAGACAGCCCGGTAGCCACCGCTCGACCAATGAGATCCCGACGACTCATTTTTCTCTGTCCAGGGAAAGAAAAACTAGATGTGTCCCACATGGACTTGCCTCCTATTTTTGCGTCATAGCAAAAGGGTATCCGCCGTGATTGCCAGATATGGGATCAAAGGCAGCACTTACAATACGTTTGGTAGGTCTTTTTATCCTTTCAATCCGCTTTGTTTGTAACCCTCTATAATATAACGCTGGAGAAGTAAAAAAATAATCACCAACGGAATAATAGCTATGAGCGCACCCATGAACAGCTCATGCAAGTTCAAAACCTGAGCATTCAGGAAATTAGAAAGCACGACTTGAATGGTCCAGGCAGATTGATCCTGTCCAACTACCAGAGGCCACAAAAAGGCATTCCAACTGCTAATGAAGGTAATAACGCTCAGTGCCGCAATAATGCCAATAGAATTGGGGATGACAATGCGCACAAAAATGCCGACATACCCCAGCCCATCGATGCGACCAGCCTCTTCCAACTCATGAGGAAAGCTCAAGAAAAATTGGCGAAACAGAAATGTCGTAAATCCGGCGAAGATACCTGGTACCACCAGACCCTGGAGGCTACTAACCCAGCCGAGATCGGAGACGATGACATACATCGGCACATAAATGACCGCGAAAGGGATCATCAGGGTCAGCAGGATCGCAAAAAACACCACATTTGACCAGCGATAGGGAATACGCGCCAACCCATAACCAGCCAGAGCCGAGATCAAGATTTGTCCCGCCGTTTGCAGGATAGCTATCAACGCTGAGTTTTCCAGACCACTGAGAAAGGGCACATCAGGATCGGAGAACAACTCCTGGATATTGTCAAAATGCAGCATTTTCGGGAAGAATGTCCAATTGGGCGAGGTAATATCTGTATCTGTTGCTAACCCGTTTCTCACGATTAAATAAAAGGGGAGAAGAAAAATGCACGCCAGGATAATCAACGCTCCGTAGCGAAGGATCAGACCGCCAACCTTTGTTGGTACAACTTGTCTGCGGCGTACAGATTTCGTCGGTGAAGTAATGACCGCCATACATTGTTTCCTTTCTTCTCTCTCAATCACGAAAAGCGTCCGAGGCAAGCCTCCAGGAACGCTCATAAGTCAAGCTCGTTTTTTTGTCTCTCATTGACATAGGACTACTCCAAGGTTTCTTAATCGGCACTCCCAAAACCTAGAACACGCACCTGCAACAGCGTAAAACAGATAATGAGCAGTGTCAGAATGAGTGCTCCCGCGCTCCCGTAGCCAAAATTGCCATTCGTCATCGCAACCTCATAGATATAGACGAGCGGTGTGCGAGCCAGAATTGAGTTGCCGTTGGACATGATATTAAAAAACTCATCGAATGCCTGAAAGGCGGCGATGATGTTTAAGAGCAGGACCGCAATCGAGGCATTGCGCAAACGCGGAAAAGTAATCGCGCGAAACGTCTGCCAGCCTTTCTTTGCCCCATCGACCATCGCTGCCTCATATAACTCCCGAGGAATTTCCTGCAATCCTGCGATAAAAATAATCATGTAGAGGCCCAATTGCAACCAGAGGCGAACGGTGACCAGAACCAGCCAGTACCAGGGAGGACTGGAGGTGAAAACCCATTGAATCGGAGCAATGTGAAAGATGGCCAGCATTTGATTAGCCAGACCATAAAACGTGCCGTTAAAGATACTGACTTTCCAGATAACCGAGGCCAGCACATACGAGCAGGCGGTAGGTAGAAAGAACACGAGGCGGAAGAAGCTCTGAGCGACACGAATGCTATTGACCAGTAACGCCAGGCCCAGCGAGCAAAGAAACGTCAAAGGCACAATAAAAATGGCGAAGACAAGAAATGTTCCCAAAGCCTGGATGAAATTGGGATCGGTGAGCATGGCCTTGTAGTTGCCAAACCCAACAAATCCCTGCGGCGAGAGGGTTGAGCGTGCACTGGAGAAGCTCAGAACTACGCTCCAGATGATTGGAATGAAGAAGAAGACCGTCAGACCAATCAGCAAAGGTCCGACGAAACCCCAGAAGACGAACGTGTTTTTTAGACTCGATTGCCAGTTTCGTTGCGGATTCTTCTGTGTTCGTACTGTACCTGAGACCAGCAAGTCTGCCTCTGGCGCAAGGGAAGATGAATTGAAAGCTTTCATAGCTCCATCCTTTGATACATAAAAATAATGAAAAATCTCTCCTACTCTAAGTCATCCCCAATCTTGCTCCCGGTGGTACCTGCGCCCTTGTACCCTCAGCGTCTCAACTATCTCTGGTGGCCTGGTTGGACACCAGAGACAGTTGAGACTCTTGCGGCGACCCATCCAAAAGAGCAGAAAAGAGGGTTGCCCGATCGTATCAAAATCAGGGATAATTCAGAGCTTGCGAAACTAACCTAACTCCTGCTGGAGTTCGGTATTACATGCATCAGCGGCCTGGTTTAACTGTGCCATAACATTTCCGCCACTTTTAACGATACTGCTCACTGCACCTTGCAATGCAGTGACCATGGCGTTATCCCACAGTGGAGGCGTGGAATGACCATACTGGGTCAGGATACTAACAGCCGTCGATGCCGGGCCGGATGAAAGCTTTGTCGTTGCGGCTGCGATACTCTTGCGTGGGGGCACATGGAAACCATATCCGACATTCCAGTCTGTCTGAATGGAGACCGTATCGATCCAGAGATACTTGATATATGCCTTGGCCGCCTCGATGTTCTTGCTTTTAGCGCAGATCGACTCCGCCCAGCCACCAGCGATGGTCGCCGGTTTTCCCTGTTGTGCATTGACGGGCGGCAATGGGAAGATGTCGAAGTCATCCCCAATAGACTTGGTGATGCCAGGCATGGCCCACAGACCACACCATTGCATCGCAGCCAGACCTTGCTCGAACGCACTAGGATCAGTCCAGTCAGTTGGTGCGCCAATCAGCAGTGCACCTGATTTATTCAGTTCGTACAACTTCTCATAGCTCGCAGCCACCGCATCCGAGTTGAAGATAATCTTGTTATCCGCAGAGATCAGATCCCCGGCGGTCCAGAGCAACGGCAGGGTGAGTGAGACGACGCCACCATCATTGCCAACATATAGCCCTTTGCGACTGCCGCTGGTCAACTTCTTGGCAACGGTAATCAGGTCATCAAAGGTGGTTGGAGGCTGCTCAATGCCTGCTGCCTTGAACAGACTCTTGCGATAATAAATAAATTGCGGATCACCGATCATTGGGATGCCATACACATGGCCATTGACCGTGTAGGGAGCCAGAGCAGCAGTCAAAAAGTCGCTCTGGACAGGGCTGAAGATATCATCCAGCGGCTCGACCTGGCCCGCTTTCACCTGGGACAGAGACACACCCTGGTTCTCAAAAACATCTGGTGGGTTGTTGCCTAGCAATGCGGTCTGCAATTTATTTGGATAAAGATCGGCGGTGCCAAGTAGCCAGTTGACCGTGACATTGGCTTTAGTATAGCCTTTGGCGTAGCGCAGAACCGCTTCATGTGTCCCAGTCTCGCCGTATTCATGATACCATTGCGCAAGTGAGGGACCACTGCTGGTTGCCGTTGAGCCACCGCTGGAGCCAGCACAGGCTGCCAGGAATGAGCTACCCAGCGTTGCTGCGCCTACTGCTACGCCAGAAGACTGGAGAAAACGCCGCCGTGAGATTGAGGAGAAAGATCTACCTTGAACCATTTGTATCCTCCTGAGATGATCTTCGCTATCGTCATTGTTTGCAAAATTCAAGGGATGCAGCGTGCATTGAAAAGATCGCTGGACCAGTGCCGCTGGACCATTTCAATTACCTGCTTCGCCAGCTAAGCGTCGCTGACTGCCCTGCAGAGACAGTACCGATGCTCAGGTCATATACGAACGAGGCCAGAAATATTTTCTAACCAGAGAGAGAGAGAATTCTTTAGTACTAAAGAGTAGATCTGTGCAGCGTCTATTTCATTTTACAGGACAAATTTGTAAATAAGCACACAATTCCTCTTCAGTCATCCTTGCATGGAAAGGTTTCTATGATTTACGTATCTTCTCATGTCCTATTTCTTGTTAGAAATATCCGTACACTTGCTTCCATTGCCAATAGTAACATACAGTATCTGCTTTGTCAACATAGTTTACAATATACATAGCTTTCCTACCCAGGTTTACAAGGCGCTGAAACACATGGTAAGATTTATAATAGATCTGGCGAGAAAGAAGGGGGAATTTATGCAGCCGTGGCACCGACTCATTCAAAATAAGCAGCAAGAACGCGAGAAGATACTCAAAGAGAAAAATCGTAAAGGTACTGATCAACATCGCGTGCGTGAATCCAACCGCTCATTAGTTCTCAACTATATTCGTAAGCGGAACACTATACCTCGCTCAGATCTCGCTCCTTACACGGGCCTCTCGCGGACGGCCATTGGAAATATTGTTGACGAATTAGTCAAAGAAGAGATTGTGCAGCAGGAAGAGCATCGTATGGGCGACGATCGCCGGACAACATTGCTCTCTTTCAACGCAACTGCTGGCTATGTGCTGGGTGGTACATTGGGTCGCCAGCACCTTACCGTTCTTCTGGCGGATCTCACTGGTCAGCCCATCCAGCACCTGGAAATTCCTTTCTCCATTAGTAGAGGTCCAGAAGAGGGTCTGCCCTTGCTAGAAAAATTCCTCAAAGTTTTTGTCGCGCAGCAGCAGATTGCCTGGGAGATGATTGTCGGGATTGCGCTAGGCATCCTCAGCCCGCTGGCACTATTGCCACAGAAAACCGCGCTGCCCGCAGCCTTTTCGCGCTGGGCGGATGTTGATATCCAGCAAGCGTTAGAGCATGATCTGGGGGTGCCGGTCTATCTGGATAACGATGGCAATATGGGAGCGTTAGGAGAGAGCCGCTACGGAGCGGGCCGGAACGAAGGAAATATGATATACGTAAAAGTTGGTTCCGGCATCTCTGGTGGTCTTATCCTTAATCAACAAATCTATCGTGGCTATGCAGGAATAGCAGGAGAGATTGGACATATTCCAGTCGATTTAAATGGGCATCTCTGCCAATGTGGGCGCTCTGGTTGTCTGGAAACAGTGGCGAGCAAAAATGGGATCTTACTGGAGGTTCAGCGCTTTTATCCCACCCTCACAACGCTTCAGCAGGTAATAGAAGCCGCACAGGAAGGAGATACCGCCTGTATTGGTGCGCTGGAACGTGCAGGTAAATATCTCGGCTTTGTCCTGGCTGGTCTGGTGAATACATTGAATCCCTCATTAATCGTTCTTGACGGAAGCACAATGCAGGCAGGGGATCTGATTTTACATGCCCTGCGGGCCGCCGTGGAAACACATAGCTTGCCAGCTTCGTTTGCCCATACCCGCCTGGCATTGGCCGAATGCAATGGCCTCGCCATGCCCCTGGGTGGCGTCGCCACGATTCTGGATGAGATCTTTTAACAGAAACCCTATCCAGCGATTTCCAGAGAAGGCTTTGTGGATCTGTATCGCTTCATGTAAAAGTAGACAGTTACTTTCTTCTCGATTGCGCCACTCTTAATGCGGACTATTCGCCACGAATGGTATGTATGGGAACCTTCTTTCAGCTCTTGGTATCGGCTTTTTCCTCATTAGCTCCATATTTCCTGGCATGAAGATGGGCTATCCAGGAGACATACTGTAAATATTGTTTACAGTATGTCTCCTGGATAGCCCATCGATGAACTTTTTTGAAAAATATAAAGAAATATAAGGGCAAAAAATGAATTACTTGACAATCATTAAAAAATATCGTAAACTTTATTTACAATATTGAGCTACTGAAAGATGAGTAAGGTTCCAGGATTACACCTTATTTTTCAAAGAAGTGAAAAAGTAAAGCATATTCATGCCACTGCTCAGGCCAGGCACATCCGTAATAGTCGCGGCGATACGGGAAGCCTGGTTGCTAAACTGATCTCCCAGAAGGTGGTTGGCCGTGAGTCTGGCCTCTGCCTCGACGTGACTGGTGCTGACACCACCGTCGAAATCTGGACCTGCTACGGTGGTAGCAACCAGTAGTGGACCTGGCAATAACTCCTATCATCTGACCGCCTCAGTCGGTACGTGTCAGATACCGCCCGGTGTTATGGAGAATCGTTTATATTTGCCCATACATACGGATAAGGAGAGACATGGAGGGTTTGATGCTCAAGAAAGGACTATTGCCACTCATGAAGAAACCGTTCAATCGACGCCGCTTGTTAGAACTCTCAGCCGGGTCAACCATTGTAGCTGCTGGCTTGAATCCTCTGAGCGCTCACGCGCAGCGTGCTGATTCTACCTCGATCCAGCTGAATGGCAGTGGAAGTGGGCGAACCTTTGATGGGATCGGTGCGATCAGTGGAGGGGGAGGCAACTCTCGTCTTCTGATTTTGACGTAAGGATGCTGTAGCCAGCAGATGAGAAAGAAAAGTTCTTCTCTCTTATGAGACAGAGGTACAACTATGTCTATCACTACCAACCAGAGTGAAGTTGCCCGATTGCTTCATTCCATCGAACAAGCCTATGAAGCGGCCCATCGTGCCCTGGACGGTCCGGCCATTGTCGGACCACATCGGCGGCGAACTGAGTATACCGAAGAGATTGCCAGAAATTTTGAACAACTCCAACCGCTCGTGGGAGGCCCAAATCAGGCCATGCAATTAATTGATGCTCATCTCAATGCGTTAACAAGTAACAGCGATATATAAACCACAGGTCCAGAAACGAGATGAAGCACAACTGAAGAAAGACTCTTTATGTCAAGTCTTTCTTCTTCAAGGCGGACGATGTAGCTTCCAATTTTACACGCGCTATCATTTCACAGAGTCATGCCAGAGTTTACGTAACTGATGCGCGGCCAATTTAGGCTGGCGGTCTCGCGTAAAAACCCCTTTCAGATTCAAACCTCCCACGCGGCGTATCGATTGTGGCGTTTTAAAGTCGGAGAAGCACCAGATATGCTGACCTGCAACATAGGTTTTCTGGTTCAGAAGCTCAATATAGCGAGTCAAGAATTCAGCCTGGTACTCTTCGCTAAACAGATCTGGTGAGAGCGAGTGCAAACCTGCCAGGGCATCGGCTCCAAATTCAGTGAGTATGATAGGCTTTTGATAGTGTTCGTGAAGACTGTCCAGTTCCTCCGAGAGCTTTGCACAGGCCACATCCAGTTGAGCAGGGTAATCATACCAGCCCAGGTAGCGATTGAGGCAGATAACATCAAAGAAGGACCAGGAGAGTTCTTCCCGTCCCAAATTGCTCACCAGGGTGATTGGGCGCGTGGGATCTTGCGTCTTTGCCAGGTGATACAATTCCTGGAAAAATGGTGTGGCTGCTGGAGCGTTAGCTGAGCGTGCTTCATTTGCCAGACTCCAAAGGATAACGCTGGGATGATTTTTATCGCGGGCAATGAGTTGGGATGTATACTGGCGACACAATTCCAGGCGATGTTGCAACCCCGGTTCGGCAAAGAAGAGGCCCACGGCTGGCGTTTCGTCAATCACCAGAAAACCCAGGCGATCTGCCAGCTCTATCATTTGTTCAGCATAGGGGTAATGGGTCGCACGGAAAGAATTGGCCCCAACCCAGTTCATGAGGGCGTAATCCTTGATAATAACTGCTGGAACCAGTCCGCGTCCTGTGATAGGAAAATCCTCGTGTTTGCCGAAGCCTCTGAGCAGCAGTGGTGCGCCATTTAAGAGCAGTCTATCTCCCTCTACTACGATTGTACGAACTCCGACCGGTAATGCGTAACGATCCAGCAGTTCCTTGTTGCGCAGCAGTTCGATAGTCAGGTTATACAAATTTGGCGCAGCGGGCGACCAGGGAGCGACGTCTTCCACTTCGAGCACGCCTGTGGTAGTCGTTTCACTCTCTGGCACATCGACAGAGAGATCAACGCCATGACCCTGCAAAGTAAAGCGTACCTGAACTGGCTGCTCCCCTGATCGCTCCACCTCCGTAGAAATGTGACCCAGACGGCCCGTAAGCTCAGTAACAACCGTCACATCGCGAATGGCATCCTCCTGGGGAAGCGCATACAGCAAAACTGGCCGATGAAGTCCACAGAACGGAAAAAAGTCGAATGTGGTGTCGGGATACGAGGCTATATCGACCTTTAAACCATCTGCATTGAACAGGTACGGGTTAACTCTTTGCCAGTTGCAAGCGCAGAACAGCCAGTCCTGGTGCTGGCACGTTGACCTGTACATCTCCATCATCATTAATCCAGGCACGGCCCGCCACGGGTTTGACAAGATCAGGTTGTTCCCAGGAGTTGGCGGCTTTCACATCGCCCCCTCCCATGAGATCAACGCCCAGTACCCGTGCGATTTTTCGATCAGCCAGTGAGGTTGTAACCATCATATCTTGTCGCTGCTGGCGATTCACTAGAAACACTGTTAAGAGATCTGCCGTCTCGTCATAGCTCGCAGAAACATCAAGAGCTGCGACCGGACCGCGCTCCCCTGCCTCATACGTTGGACTCTGGATGATTGGCGTGAGTGAAACGCCGACGGCATAACGCGAGAATAACTGGAATGGATAATAGATCGACTGGATCAGTAGGCCATCTGTCCGCGTTAGAACAGGGGCAATTACATTGACAATCTGCGCCAGGCAGGCCACTTTCACCATCTCGGCTCGTCGAATAAAACAGTTCAAATACTGGGCACAGACCAGGGCATCTTCGAGGTTGTAGACCTCTTCCAGCAGATGTGGTGCAGTCTGCCCCTTACCATCAAGCATCATAGCCCTATACCAGACATTCCACTCATCGAATGACAGGAAAACCTCTTTCTTGCTGCGTTTGACCGCACGCACATAGTTCAGCAAGGCGGCATAGTCATCGAGGACACGATCAACTTCAGCCCCCTCGGCCAGATACCAATCTGTATCGTCGCGATTATTCTGGCTATAACAATGAGCGGAGAGGTAATCAATATATTCCCAACAATAATCCAGGACGGTAAGATCCCAGCGCATGTAGCTGGGAAGGTGATGGGTTGAGGAGCCGCAGGCAATGGTTTCTATCGAAGGGTCGAGGCCTTTCATCAGGCTCGAAGCCTGACTGGCCCGTTGCGCGTAGATGTCGGCAGGTACGTGACCGGCCTGCCACGCGCCGTCCATCTCGTTTCCCAAACACCAGAGCTTTACCCCATAGGGATCGGCATGGCCGTGGCTGGCGCGGCGATCAGCCCAATAGGTCCCGCGCGGCAGATTACAATATTCCAGGAGCGAGGCAGCTCCGGTCGTGCTGCCTGTGCCGAGATTAACCGCCATGAGCGGAGAAGTGTCGAGCTGCTGGCACCAGGCCATGAATTCGTCGGTTCCGAACTGGTTTGTCTCTACGCTTTTCCAGGCAAAATCAGGCCTGACTGGACGTTTGCCGCGAGGACCTACACCATCTGTCCAATCGTACCCGCTGACAAAGTTCCCGCCAGGATAACGGATGAGAGGCATATGTAACGGTTGCAGAACTTCCAGAACATCACGGCGAAAGCCCTGTTCATCGCTGAGTGGATTACCAGGATCATAGATCCCTTCATAGACCGCGCGGCCCAGGTGCTCCAGAAAACCACCAAAGATACGTGGATCGATCTTGCCAACACGATAGTGTGTATCAAGATGGAGATTTGCTTGCAAAATAGGTGTGCTCCTTCCTTATCAATCATCCCGTTCTACTTGATATTTCAGATCATCAGTCAGAACGGGATGATCTTGCTAAGTGACCCTGTAGGTTTGCTGGCAGGGTGACAATTGTCACCCTGCCGTTTACACACGTCTATTCGTATGATACCATTGAGCGCCTACCCGCGAGGGTCAGAGATACTCAAGCGCTTCAGTTGCTTCACTCTTACTGCTTCGCCTTCCAGGCATCTATCTGCTTCTGAGCTTCAGCTATAATATCATCTCCGCCAGCCTGCTTGATCTGAGCCAGGTACTTGGGCAGGTCCTGCGGATTCAGTTCCCCATACGCCAGGGCCGTGTTCAAAGAGCCTGTTTGTACCACACCAGCAATAGGAGTCGTCTGCGCGGTCTGCGTTGTCACGTTCGTTGGATCAAACGAGAAGCCGAAGGCAGTCGAGCGAGTCGCTGAAGTGTTAGCTTGCTGAATATCCGTATAAATGCCGACACTATTCGGGTCAGTATAATACCCGTTCTGCTCGTTGCCGAACATCCAGTCAGTGCCAGGGTTATATTTGTCATTGGTTGCTGTGACGCCTGATGGGAAGCCAATCAATTTTTTTGCTCTGTCAGTGAAGATATAGTGTTTACCTTCGATACCATGACACAGCAGATTAAAGATAGCCTCATTCGAATTGATCAGATTGAGGAACTGTAAGGCTTGCTCAGGGTGAGGGCAGGTGCGTGGAATGGAATTCATATTTTGCAGGATACCCTGAGTGCTCAAGAAGGTCGGGCCGACTTTTTTGACTGTCAGGGGAATACCAAAATGCTGCTCAACTCTGCCAGGCTTTTGTTGATGAAAACACCGTTGACATAGGCAAAATAGTTCTGGTTCGGTACACCATAGATTTTCCCGCCCACCCTGACAGCATCCCAGAAAGCCGTGGGCATACTCTTGTACAGGTCTGGGGCATACTTGGGCAGAAGGTCATCAATCGCCAAAAAATTGCCCTTTTGCGCGTTTTTTTGTGTAGACATTGACCCAGGGAGCGGTAAAGACCACATCGTACTCCTGGCCCGCCGCGTAGCCCAATTGGAGCTTCTGGTCGTAGGAAGCAGCCTGGATCGGATTCAACACGACCTGAATTTTCACATCTTTAAACTGCGCAGTGTTGCTCATTGCCTGCGCCACAACCGTAGAATCGGGCAACTGTGTGAATGCGTCAAAGGTATACGTGATCGTTACCATCCCATTTGGATTGCTGGAGCCGCCGCACGCTGCCAGGAGTGCGCCAGCAGTGCCGCTAGCGAGGAAAGCGCCAGCAGTCGCTCTGCCACCATTGGCAAGGAAGCGTCGGCGAGACATGCCGTGGTATTTGGAAGTCGAGACATTGGCTTCAGGGTCGTAAGTAGACATACCAGGTACTCCTTTGTATTGTGATCAGAAATAAATAAAACAGACAACAAATAACGCTAAAAAACAGGTGGGAGACCGTCAGGCAGGCGCACGATGCTCCTTGCCAACCGCCGGAAAGCAACGCATTAATCGCCTTTAAGCCCACCCAGAGTAATTCCTCGGACAAAATAGCGCTGGGTAAAGAGAAACGCGAAGAAGATGGGTCCAATTGCGAGCACAGCCATAGCCATCAAAACCGACTGGCTGAGAATCGACGTCGTACTCACATTTGACTGGCTTGCAGATGTATTCAGCATCAAAATGTTCTGCGAAATCTGGTAGAGCAGATATTGCAAAGACATAAGATGAGTGTTTGTGATGTAGAGTAAGCCCTGGAACCAATCATTCCAGTAGACCAGCATAATCAGCAGCCCAACCGTCGCCAGGGCGGGTCTGGATATCGGTACGACTATCTGGAAGAAGATACGCCATTCCCCGGCACCATCAAGTTTGGCTGCGTCGATCAACTCGGTCGGTAAACCAGAGAAGTAGGTACGCAGAAGCAATACGAACAGAGGCACAACCAGATAAGGTAGAATATAAGCCAGCAGCGTATCCTGAACATGCAGCACCTGCGTCATCAAAATGTAGGTCGGCGCCAGTCCGCCATTGAAGAGCATGGTAAACAGCGTAAAAAAGGAGAGTATCCGCCGGAACCGTAAGTCGCGACGTGAAATAGCATAGCCTAGCAATGACATGATCAAGAGAGAAGCTATGGTACCGACAAGTGTGACCACAATAGAGACTTCATAGCCACTGAGAAGCAGATTGCTGTTATTGAAGAGATACTGATACGCTCCCAGCGTGAAGTGACTGGGGATCAACGCATAACCATTCAGAGCAATGTCCTGTTCAGTTGAGAACGATCCCGAAATGACCAGGAGTAAAGGCAGGACAAAAATCACTGTAAGAATGATCAGAGTAGTATGGAAAAGCACATGAGCTACTGGTCCATGCCTGCGTACCCCAGAGGAATTAGCCCTCTTTCGAGCCTTACGACTGGCTGTTTTTGCTGGATCGCTGAGTCCAGTCAGCGAGACATTCGTCATTGAACGCATCAATGCAACTCCTTCTTCTGTCGAGCTTGCCTTTCAGCAGTCAGAAAAGCTTTTGTCTGGTCTTTAAAAGGCCGCCTGATCGGGATCAATACGACGGACAAACCAGTTAGCAGTGAGAATAAGTATGAAGCCCACCGCTGATTGATAAAGACCAGCCGCTGAGGACATACCAACGTCGTCAAGCGTGATCAAAGCGTGATAGACGCAGGTATCGATCACGTCTGTGGTAGGATAAAGCGCTGGCTGATTGTTCGGAACCTGAAAGAAGAGGCCAAAATCTGCGGAGAAAATGCGCCCTATCGCCAGTAGAACAACCAGGATAATCAATGGTTTGAGCAACGGAAACGTAATATAGCGCACCTGCTGCCAGAAACTGGCACCATCCAGCCTGGCAGATTCGTAATATTCAGGGCTAATGGCAACCCTTCCGGCCAGAAAGATAATCGTGGTGAAGCCAACATTCTTCCAAAGGTACACCAGCGTCAGAATAGCAGGCCAGTATTGTGGGGCATTAAACCAATCCACTGTTGAAAGATGCACACTGGTGAGGATGTAGTTAGCCAGGCCGGTATCGCCATTGCAGAGGGCAAAGGTGAAATAACTAACCAGTACGTAAGAGATTAAATAAGGGAAAAAGATCACCGTCTGGTAGATCTTAGGCAAGAACCTCCATCTGCTACTATCGCGAACCTCATTGAGCAAGAGAGCGATCCCCAGAGCAGTCAGCGTACCAAAAATAATGAACAGACTGTTCATATAGAGGGTATTAAAGGTAATCACCCTGGCCTCGTCGGTACCGAACAAGTAACGGAAATTCTGCAAACCGACCCAGGCACTTCCAAAGAAACCCTTAAAGGGCAGATAATCCTTGAAGGCGATTAACACACCCGCCATAGGCAAGTAGGCCATAACGAGAAGTACAATGATACCGGGCAGAGCCATTGTAACGAGCGGTATATTTACACGTCTTCGTGAAAGATGCCGGGCAGGTTTGCGCGGAACTAATTCCCCGCGTTTGGCTACTGTGACCTCAGTAGTCATGGATAAACTATTCTCTAGTTTCATAACCTCTCTACGGCCACCCAGTGCGGAAGTGAAGATTCGTAGGACAATAGTTGAGACGCATGCCAGGCTGATTGCGCTGATTCCATTCATTCACAGGGAGAACATCAGGATAGTTTGCCGGAAGCCACGCTGGTAGAGCAGCAGTTCCCGTACCCAGACACACAGAGATGTGGTGCTCCGCCAGCAGATCCAGAATCTGGTCAAGCCAGTCAAAGGTGAAAGTATCCTCCGCCGGTTGCAATGAAGACCAGCTAAAGACTCCCAGAGTTACCAGATTAACGCCAGCTTTGTGCATCAGGCGGAGATCTTCCTCCCAGACCAGATTTACCCCGTTATCCTCCTGAGAGATCCATTGCTCTGGATTGTAATCGCCCCCATAGAGTATGCCGGAAATAGAGAGATTTTCGGCCTTACTCTTCTGGTACGCCCCTTGCATGCTGTATACTCCCTTTTCTAATGAGTGCTACGATGACCGCAAAGCTACAAAGCTGGCGTTCATTCCAGATCTATCTTGATATCATAAAAACTCATCGCCAACCCCCCTGCTTCGCAAGGCAGCAGCTTACACACCATGTCATGACAGGTAGTGGACCTGATGTCATGTTTACAGCAAGCATACACACCATAATTGATAGTGATCTGAAAAATTATTCTTTTATGCAAACGCTGGTAACAAGCTTCAAGTCTTCCTGAGCCAGCAGGACCTGTTCGCCAACGTTTTTCTAAGTGGTAGCGAGTGCCATTGTTGAGTGTCGCACAATGAGCGTAGGCTCAATAAGGCGCGTCAACAACAAATCAGGGGTTTCATTGATCAAGCCAAAGAGCAACTCGGTAGCTGCTTTCGCCAGTTGAAATTTGGAAGCGGCTACAGTGGTGAGCGGAGGACGGATGTGAGCAGAGACCACAACATCGTCCAGCCCAATGACGGAAAGATCATGGGGGATGCTGAGTCCGCCATCTAAAGCAGCTTCGATAGCGCCGAGTGCCATCCAGTCAGTAGTAGCAAAGATCGCAGTGGGGCGAACTGGCAAGGTCAGCAGTTGCTGCATAGCTGCGTAGCCACCTTCAAGTGCCGAGTGCCCTTGCTGGATCATCTCATCCTCCAGAGGTACTCCGGCTGATTGCATGGCAGCGCGAAAACCCTCCAGGCGCAGCATCTGTTGTGGTTCATCAGCGACAACCGCGATCCGCCGATGTCCCAGGTCCAACAGGTGCTCTGCCGCCAGCCTTCCCGCCAGCCGAAAATCGGCGCTGACCTGTGGAATGTCCTCTACCACCTCGTTTTCTTGCCAGTTGCAGAGAACAGTAGGAAGACCTCGCTTAAACTGTGTAGAGATAGCCGTAATATCCATGCTGGCCCCCATAACAATGATCCCATCGACCCAACGGCTAACCAGACGATTAAGATGCTGCAACCCCACGGCAGAATCATACAGAGTATTGCAGAGGAGCATTTGATAGCCGTTTCGATGGGCCGTACGTTCGATCACCTCAGCGATTTCTGGATAGAACGGATTCGCGATAGTGGGCAGAAGAAAACCCAGGGTAAAAGTTTTGCCGTTTGCAAGGCTACGTGCCAGCATATTTGGCTGGTATTGCAGTTCCTCCACAAATTTAAGGATACGCTCGCGCGTCCTTTCACTCACGTTGCCGCGTCCTTTCAGCGCATTGGCAACGGTTGTTGGGGTGACACCAGCCGCTGTAGCAACATCCTGCAACGTTACCATCTGGTCTTTCTCTTCCTTTTGGCCTATCTCGTACAAAAATTTTTCGTATATTAGAGTTTAATTTAGCGCAAAACCTATAGCTAAACTATAGGTACTTTAGCGCTAAATGTCAAGAGGAAACCTCTCCAATTTTTGGCAATGTAGCACTTTTGAAGAAACCGTTTTCATCTAGTACTGCAACAACATTTACTACGTTTGAGGAGATTAATGGAATATCTTGTGGCCCTTGAAAGAGATCTCGTATCAATTCAATGCCAGACTTTTTCAGAAGATTTTCCTTGTAGTAGCTGATTATGCGCTCTATTCATAGAAGTATCCTCTCTTAAACTTATCTTCTCTTCTGCCTGATCGTTTTGCCGTGCCAGTACTCTTCCTGGAGCCGACTCCCTTACAAGACTCTGTTGCCGAAGGCGATTCGCTGGCGCATGGCCCGCCCCCAGGCTTTCTTTGAGGGATTTCGGGCAGGGCGTTGCACGCCCTGCCCGAAA
>DAOTTL010000185.1:0-6569 GCA_034438135.1 Ktedonobacteraceae bacterium
CTGCGTTATACTTTAAACGTAAATGATACAGAGATATTTTCTCGAACAATCAGAAGAGCTTGGCCAGCAAGACCAAAGAGAGGCATCATCATGATGGATTATCGCTCACAGCGTAGGATATATAGACAACAGCGTAGGGCGTTTCGCAACTCTCGCAGAGGGGTTTTTGGAGGAATTGGCGGATCAGTCTGGCTGATTATTCTGCTCTTTTTTGTCCTGGGCAACCACTGGATCTGGTTTCCCATGATGTTTCTAGCGATCCCGTTTTTTCTGTTTGTATTGAGGCCGATGTTCTCTAACATGTTCAATGCAACGAATAATCCACCACAGTACAATCAGTTCCAGCAATCGCAACAACCACCTGTCTATCAACAGGATCAGCCTGTTGTTTATAAACCGTACAATCAGGGATATCAGCCTCAGGATCCAATTACTCCTCAGACTCCTTCCTATCAGGAGGGCGGTCAGGAGTACCCGTATTCAACTCAGCAGCAGCAGTATGAAGAGCCGCTGATCATGTATCCGCAACAGGAAATGCCTCCCCAAGGCGAATAGATTCTCAGAGAGAAAAGCTAAGAGAGAAGAAAAGGATGAGTTTGTCGGTAGCTTCGCTGCCGACAAACTCATCCTTTTCTTCTCTCTTTTACCGAGCGCAGCGAACAAAATCCCTTGAAAGTGGCAGCTATATATGAGATCATAAAGTATGAGAAATTGACTGTCACACACATCAGTGTCCATTGGAGCAAAGGCGCAGATGCGTCAGCACTTCCTCAATAAGTTGATCAATGGAGAATCGCTATGGGAAAGACAATGTTCGATAAAATCTGGGAGGCTCATGTTGTTCGTCAGCAGCCTGGAGAATCCACCATTCTATATATTGACCGCCACCTCGTCCATGAGGCCACCTCACCGCAGGCATTTGCAGGTCTGAAAACCACTCATCGTCCCGTTCGCAGACCTGCGGCCACCATTGCTGTATTGGATCACAATGTACCAACCAGGGTGGGCAGGCGTATGTTGGATGTAGTCGATCGCGCCAGCGAAGAGTGTATCGTGACGATGGAGCAGAATGCGCGTGATTTTGGCGTGACATTATTTGATATGCAAGATGCACGTCAGGGTATTGTCCATATTATCGGACCCGAGCAGGGCATTACTCTTCCCGGCGCAACTATTGTGTGCGGCGATTCACATACATCTACTCATGGAGCGCTTGGAGCGCTGGCCTTCGGTATCGGCACCAGTGAGGTAGAGCATGTGCTGGCCACCCAGTGCCTCCTGCAAGAGAAACCACACAGCATGAATATTCGCGTCGAGGGCAAAATGGCCCCTGGCATCACTGCGAAAGATGTAGCGCTGGCTGTGATCGGAAAATTAGGAACCAGCGTAGGAACCGGCCATGTGGTTGAGTTCAGTGGCTCCACCATTCGCGCCCTCTCTATGGAAGGTCGTATGACTCTTTGCAATATGGCCATCGAGGCAGGTGCACGAGCTGGTATGATTGCACCTGACGAGATTACGTTCAACTATATCAAGGGTCGTCCCTATGCACCTCAGGGCGCACAGTTCGAGCAGGCGGTTGCAAGCTGGAAAACCCTGGCCAGCGATCCAGATGCAAGCTTTGACGCGGTTTACGAGGTCAATATCGAGGGTCTTGGACCCCAGGTCACGTGGGGCGTTAATCCCGGTATGGTGACCGATGTCACTGGCGCAGTCCCTGATCCTACTCAGATCGAGGATGCCGAAAAGCGCGGAGCCTACGAACGCGCCTTGCGTTATATGGGACTGACAGCCGGGCAGAAAATTACTGATATCCCTCTCGATACTGTCTTTATCGGCTCCTGCACAAACTCCCGTCTGGAAGATCTGCGTATGGCCGCGCACTATATAGAGGGCAAGCATGTCGCACCCAATATCCGCGCCATCGTTGTCCCAGGGTCGATGCAGGTCAGGCGTATGGCCGAGGAAGAGGGTCTGGCCGATGTCTTCCGCGAGGCTGGTTTCCAGTGGCGCGAGGCTGGTTGCAGCATGTGCATTGCCATGAATGGGGATCAACTCTCCGAGGGCGAGCGCTGTGCATCGACCAGTAACCGCAACTTTGAAGGTCGCCAGGGACGTGGCGGACGCACCCATCTGGTCAGTCCCGCCATGGCTGCGGCAGCAGCCTGCGCCGGTCACTTTGTGGATATTCGCGAACAGTAGAACACAGGGAAAGAAGGTCATTATGGAACCATTTACGAAAATGACTGGGAAGGTCATGCCGTTAGATCGCACGAACGTCAATACGGACGAAATTACACCGGCACGCTTTCTGAAGACGATTCGTCGCGATGGCTTCGAGAGTGCGCTTTTCGCGAACTGGCGTTTCACCGATCCTCAAGGAGCAAACGCTGATCCAAATTTTGTCATCAATCAACCGCGCTACCAGGGCGTGACGATTCTGCTGGCTGAGGATAACTTCGGCTGTGGCTCCTCGCGCGAACACGCCCCATGGGCGCTGCACGACTATGGTTTCCGCTGTTTGATCGCTCCAAGTTTTGCCGATATCTTTTACAATAATTGCTTCAACAATGGCATATTGCCTGCAACGCTCGATCACGCCATTATCCGCGAACTCTTTGACGAAGTGGCGGCCACTGAAGGCTATCAACTGAGCGTAGACCTGGCGGCTCAGACGATTACGACTCCTGCCGGTCGGGCCTTGCACTTCGAGATTGATGCCTTCCGCAAAGAGGCACTGCTCAAGGGACTTGACAATATCGGTTGGACTCTGAGCCACGCGTCTGAGATTGAGGCTTATGAAGCTCGACGCAGACAAGAGGCTCCCTGGATCTTCGCGTAAATTCGTCATCAAAGGGGTAGAGAGACCCTTTACCGGGATTTAAAATACCCCCTCAAATCTCTCTTTTTCTCGTTCCTTTTGCCATCCGAACGAGAAAAAGAGAGAGAAGGGTAGAGAGCCTTCCACAGCAAAGGTAATGCCGATGAGGTTATTCTCATCTCAAAGAAAGAATGGAAGCATAGTGAATAGACTGTTACTTTTCTTTTCTTTATACTAGAAACAAAGGAGTTTCACATGACGATTCGACAAATTGCCGCTGAACAGTCCCCTTATCAAATCCTTGACGCTGAGGGCAATTTGATCGGCGAATTACCTGATCTAAGCCCTGAACGTATCATAGCGCTTTACCGCCATATGCAATTGGGGCGCTCTTTATCTAATAAGATCATCGCCCTGCAACGACAGGGACGAGCAACGACGTTTGGCTCACTGGCCGGACAGGAAGCAACGGCGGTTGGAGTGGCCGCCCCTCTTGAGTCCCAGGACTGGCTGACTGCCTCATACCGCGAAATACTTTCGCTCTTCGTGAAGGGCGTTCCACTCTCGACGATGGTCTATACTTTTCGCGGCTTTACTTCCCCCGATTGGCCTACGGAGCCACATTGTCTGCCCTATCAGATTGTGATCGGCGCTCAAATGTTGCATGCAGTAGGGCTGGGTATGGCGGCGAAAATCGCTGGCGATTCGGCTATTGCCGTAGGTGTTTGTGGAGATGGCGCGACCTCTGAGGGAGACTTTAATGAGGCGCTCAACTTTGCAGGCGTTTTCCAGGCTCCCGTAGTGCTGGTCGTGCAAAATAATGGCTGGGCCATCAGCGTGCCACGTAGCAAGCAGAGTGCCGCTCCAACTTTAGCAGCACGTGGAGCAGGCTTTGGCGTACCCGGATACCTGGTCGATGGAAACGATGTTCTGGCAGTCTACGATATCATGAGCAAAGCAATCGCTCGTGCCCGTGCTGGAGAGGGTCCCACGCTCATCGAAGCGCTGACCTACCGCATGGGTCCTCACACGACCGCCGATGATCCCACACGCTATCGAGATGCGCTTGAGTTAGAAAATTGGCGCATGAAAGATCCCATTGAACGTCTCCAGAAATTTCTGCTGGCTCGCGGCATGCTAAACGAGTCAGAGATCCAGGAGATGACCGCTACCATTGAGGAGGAGATCAATGAGGCCGTGAGGATCGCAGAGAGTGCGCCAGCTATGGCTCCTGACAAATTCTTTGATTATACTGCTGCCAATCTTTCACCACGCCAGGAGAGTCAACGTGCCGATCTCCTGCGCTTTGTGAAAGAGCAGCATTAGTCGGAGAGGAAATGTTTCAATGCGCATGACTATGATCGAGGCCATCAATTCGGCGCTCACACTTGAACTGGAACGCGATAAACGTGTGGTACTCTTCGGCGAAGATGTCGGGGCCAATGGAGGAGTCTTCCGGGTCACTGAACATCTTCAGAATAAATTTGGCGAAACACGAGTCTTTGATACACCCCTGGCCGAGTCGGGCATTCTGGGAACCGCTATAGGAATGGCGGTCTATGGTCTGCGACCTGTTGCCGAGATTCAGTTTGCCGGATTTCTTTATCTCAGTATGAATCAACTGGTCTCTCAGGCGGCCCGCATGCGTTTTCGTAGCGCGGGTGCGTTCACCTGTCCACTGGTTGTACGCGCTCCCTATGGAGGTGGCGTAAGAACCCCTGAGATGCATTCGGATAGTCTGGAAGGCGTCTTTTTGCAAACGCCAGGCCTGAAAGTAGTTGTTCCCTCCAATCCTTATGATGCCAAAGGACTCCTGGCCTCAGCAATTTCCGATCCCGATCCTGTCATTTTCCTGGAAAATATTAAGCTCTACCGCTCCTTTCGTCAGGAAACACCGGAAGAACATTACGAACTCCCCCTGGGCAAAGCTCATATTGTTCAAGAAGGGAAAGATGTCAGTGTCTTCGCCTACGGAGCCATGGTAAGCGTGGTTCAAGAGGCCGCGCAAAAGGCACAGAAGAAATCGGGCATAAGCTGCGAGGTGATCGACCTGCGCACGGTCTGGCCTCTGGACGAGGAGATGATCGCGAACTCTGTTGAGAAAACGGGACGAGCACTGGTCGTTCATGAAGCTCCACGTGCAGGCGGTGTGGGAGCTGAGGTAACGGCAATTATCAATGAGAAATGCCTGTATTCTTTGCTCAAACCAGTGGGACGTGTGACCGGCTATGATACTCCTTATCCCGTACCGGGCCTGGAGGACTATTATGTGCCCACACCTACCAGAGTTCTGGCCGCGCTGCAAGAAGTCATGGAACACTAATAGGCCTGCCCAACAATTGAAGTGATGGAAAAAAGCAGACGAGGGAGGCATACATGAATGAATTAAAGTTGGCCGACCTTGGAGAAGGTATGCACGAGGCCGAGATAGTCGAATGGCTGGTTACGGAGGGCGATACTGTTCGCCTGGACCAGCCTGTGGTTCGTGTAGAGACCGATAAGGCCATTGTAGAGATCCCTTCTCCTGTGGGCGGACGAATTACTGAGGTTCGTTTCCAGCCAGGCCAGACGGTGAAGGTTGGTGAGGTCATGGTCGTTTACGAGAGTGCTCAGTCAATATCAGGTGATGGCAACGGTACGCACCCGTCTGAACAGCCGCTGAACTCCTCAGCAACGAGTGAACAGATGGCACCGAAACCATCTGAACAGCCGTTGAACTCCTCAGCAACGAGTGAACAGATGGCACCGAAACCGTCTGCTCCTCCGTCGAGCAACAAGCGCACACTGGCCGCACCTGCGGTACGCAAACGCGCCTTTGAGCTGAAGATCGAACTCTCCGACGTTACGCCCTCCCTTGCCAATGGACGTATCACTATGGATGATCTGGATGCCCATCTCAAACGGGTCCAAAGTGAACCGCCTGAAGAAACGAAGCCTGAACCAGCTCTTGTCGAGAGTCGAGTGCTGGTCCAGAGCGACCAGGAGGAGAGACGGGAACCGCTGACGGGACTGCGCAAGCGTATTGCTGAACATATGGAACGCTCGTGGCGCAGCATTCCTCATGCTACAGCCTTTGACGAGTTCGATGCCCGTGGTCTGGTTGCGCTACGCACTGCCCTCCTGCCAGCAACAGAAAAACGAGCCGTCCGCCTCACCTATATGCCATTGTTGCTCAAGCTGCTTATTCCGGTTCTCAAAGAATTCCCCATCTTCAATGCCAGCCTGGACGAAGAGAAACACGAGATTGTCTATCATCATACCTACCACCTGGGCGTAGCTACGGCCTCATCTAATGGACTGCTTGTACCAGTGCTGCGAGATGCCGATAAGCTCAGTGTGATGGAGATTGCGGCTCGTCTGGAACAGCTCATTGAAGGGGCCAAGAAACGCACCCTGGCTCTGAACGAGCTGAGTGGAAGCACATTTACATTAAACAATATTGGCAGTTTCGGAGGGAATAGTGGCACACCGATCATCAACCATCCAGAGGTGGCTATCCTGGCAGTTGGAAGAATTGTGGAAAAAGCCGTTGTCCAGGATGGAGCAATTGTTATTCAAGCTCGTCTGCCACTGGCCCTCTCGTTCGATCACCGTTTAATTGATGGTGCACTGAGCGGGGCCTTCCTGGGTCGCCTGAAAGAACTGATCGAAGCACCTCAGCAACTGCTACTGGATCTCATTTAAAACGCATCTATTGAGCGCAGAAAGAAGAAGTTTATGGTTGTCGGAGATGTCACAACCGCAGTCG
>DAOTTL010000186.1:0-10154 GCA_034438135.1 Ktedonobacteraceae bacterium
CTCATCGAGCTGTAATGGTCCGACCTGACGATACATTTCGCGCAGGGTTGCCTGATTCGATTCGACATAATGTGGCATTTTAGACGTGCGCAAGGCATTTTTGTTGTCGGAATATTTAGAATCTGGCAGATAGATATCGACGACTCCATCCAGGAGTTTGAGGGTCTCAACGTTTTCGTAGCCAGCACAGTTGTAGACGAGGGGAAGGCGTAAGCCTTTCTCACAGGCGATAACCAGGGCTTTAAGGATCTGGGGAACAAAATGGGTTGGTGTAACCAGGTCCAGGTTGTGACAGCGTTTCTTTTGCAGGTACATCATCATATCAGCCAGCCGTTCTGGCCCGACGCGGTGTCCCAATCCTCCCTGACTCAGGGAAAAGTTCTGGCAATAAGTACAGCGAGCCTGACAGTAGCCAAAAAAGACCGTGCCTGCTCCTCTTGTCCCGCTGATCGGTGGCTCCTCACGGCGATGAACGTTCCAGGAAGCCACGATTGCCTCGGTTTTTGAGTGACAGACCCCTGTTTTACCAGCGATGCGGTCACAGCGACAATTTTGCGGACAGATTGTACAACTGCGTAAAACTTCCCAGGCTGCATCTGCTCGCCTGGCCAACTCTCCACTTTCATAGAGATGAAGATAGCTTGGATATAGCATACAGGCCTTTCCTCTGTATATGCTTGCACAATTTGGTAGGATGGCGGACCAGGTAAGCGTCTGTGGTTACCTGGTGCCATAGACAACAACGTTTTTACTCTTCACCTGCTGTAGGCCATTGATAGCCACGCTGTGAAGGATGTATGATTTTTTCAGAGGGTGTTGATCTTTTGCTAGCTTTGGCACGAGCAGTGCGACCCTCTGGGCGAGCGTTACGACCTTCTGGACGCGCGGTACGACCCTCTGGACGAGCAGTGCGACCTTCTGGACGCGCGGTACGAACTGTTTTGACGATTTTGTTTTTGCCGCTGGATCGCTTTTTCTTTTCTCCCTCTATGGCAACCTTTTGGACTGGCTGAGCCGGTTTTAGAGGCGACTGTGTCTGCTCAGAAGCGGGAGTAGGAAGATCTGAGGGCATTACTTCTTTGCTCTCTTCGGCGATCTCGTTCCAGAAGCGTTCCTGCTTGCGTTGAGAGGGCCGTGAGCCCTTTAACACGTGTCCATCAGGAAGCAGCGTAACATGTTTCTCGGACGAGGAGATATCACTTTGTCCAGTCGGCTCGGGAGTATTGAAGCGTTCATAATCGCCCTCAAAGTGTTCAGTTTCGGGTCGGTTATTGGGGGAGCCTGGCTGAGAGGGTCGATAACTCCGCTGTGTACCCGGGCGACTTTGCCAGCGTGGATTATAGGCGTCACGTGGTGCGGGTGATTCTGGGGCATTGTTATATCTGCCTCGTGTAGAATCGCGGTTATTGCGGCCAAATTGTCCAGATTCGTTGTTTGCTTCACTACGATAGGAGTTCTGTCTGGGAGTATTGGCTGTGCCTCCTCGGAAACGGTCCGCGCCATTTCGTGGGTAAGATGATGTATTGGAGGCTTCTCCTGGCCTGCGGTCGTTATTGAAAGAAGGGCGTCCTCCAGGGGCCTGTCCACCGGGTCTGGGAAAGCGTTGTGAGTTCTGAGAAGATTGTTGAGAGCCACGATAGTTCGCCGAGGGACCTCGCTGGTAGTCTGGACGTTCGTTTGCCTGGGAACGTTGTTGGTAGCCGCCACGATAGTTTGAGGTGGGGCCTTCTGGTCGTCCAGTGGTATTGGTGCGTTGTTGGTAGCCACGATAGTTCGCCGAGGGGCCGCCGCGTTGGATGTCTGGACGTTGAGATGGTTCGAAACTCTCTGATCGTTGCTGATAGCTACGGTATTGTGAAGAGGGTCCTCGCTGTGGTTCCTGGCGTGAGTTATAATTTGGGCGGTTCTGCTGGAACCTCTCAGATTGCGGTGCTGGTCGTCCCTGTTGTTGGAATGAGGGTCTGGAAGTGGTTTGCCGTGGGTGGTAGTCGGCATGCTGACGTACCGCACCATTTTCCCACGCGCGATCAACTGCGTCGCGGCTCAGCCTGGGTCGTGTGGACTTAGATATGTGCTCATCGTTGTAATTGCGTTGGGGGGTATTGCGAGAAGGCGGTTGCAAATCGTCTCGCTGTTGTTTACTAAAATCTCTGGTCATGGGATCCTTTCCAAAAAATGGAGGTCGTTGTTTACGGGGTGGACGAACTGGTAGGGTTTTTTCTCTCTTTCCCGTCACTCCACCTGGTACTCAGGGTCACTTTCTTTCAAAATGAGTTCAAATGCACCCATTTTGACCTTCGCACGATGCATACCTGAACTATCTCCGTAATAGCTACATCAGTGTATGTGTTGTGCAATGCCTTGCACTCTCGTCGAGTGAGTATGACCCTGAGCGTGCAAAAGACTTGATGGGTTTGTCTCCATCGTTGCTTTAGTGCTTTTTCTCCACGTTGGAATGTGGGAGAATGGACTTCCTGGCCAGGAATGCGTAGATGTAAGAGATGGCATCTGATGATTATGAGGTTTTCGCATCTATGCTGGCAATTCGTCAGCAGCATTTCTGGCTACAATTGAATACTAGGACGCTTTGTTTGTATCCCCTGTGTACCGGTTTTCCTCTGGTCAGCACTGGCCTACCGGTCTTACCCTCCAGAACACTGGAAGAATTCATCTTATTCCAGATACCGATTTGTTCTTGCGCAGATGTCAGGAGCTATGTGCATCTTTGCGAGTAACCGGCTTCAAGGGCGCGACCCCTGGTGAAGGGGGGATTGGAGCGTTCTGATGTGGTCTCCTCTTGACGCTTCAGTTTGAGGCTACTGAATATAGTATAGCATATCTTTTTGCAAGTGCAAGCTTCTTTTACCCTTTTCGGGTCTCTCTTTCGGGCGAGTTTTGTGAAAGCGCAGCTTTTGCCCTCTTTCTCCTTACTCTGCTCTTATGACTTTGTTGGCGAAAGACATTGCTGATCGAACCCAGCCCACCCTAAGAGAAGAAAAGAGGCATTTCGGGCGGTGCGCCTGGCGCACCGCCCGAACTGCCTCAAAAATGAAGGGAGGCGAGACCATTCGTCCATGAAGCGTATTTGTCAACAAAGTCTGCTAAGGTTTTGCCGTAGAGCAGACAGCGCGTCTATGGGGTTGGCGTGATTTCGGGAATAGCGCCCTCTTTCAAGGGAATGGGCGAGTAGTCCTGAATGCCGCTTCCGTACATGGCCAGCTTTTTCTGGCTCAGTTCGTCGGGCAGGAGTGGACGAAGTGTGACTACATAGAGATTATTATTCGCACTGAACATGTCTGACTGTTGATTGCCGAGGAGATGGGTGATTGTAGTAATGTCCTGTTTACTGGGTAGGAAAGCGACCTGAGGCACCGTATAGGTCAGGCAACCGTTATCTAGATTTGGTCTGGGATTATTGGGGTCTGGATCGGTAGAACCGCATTCATTGGCCGCAGCATTGTACAGGTTAATGTCATTTATGGGCCAGGTAGCAATGGTTGAGAGGTGCTGCTGAGTGTAGTCCAGGCGGGAGGTTTGATAGACGAGCAGGGCCATCTTCTGCGAGGTGTATGAGGTTTTTGGACCCCCCAGGGCATTTTTGACTGCTGCGATTGCGTTGCCTAACTGTTGGTAATCATGCATGTCCTGTGAACTCTCCTGGAGGTTGCCAAAGGGTCCATAGACAAACTGATAGTTTTTGTTATTGAGATTTACCTGGAGCAGGGTTGTATTCTGATCGGGCACATCGTTGAAGACACGAGTATGGAGCAGGAGCAGATTATCGGTGGAGGTCAGAGTGTGCAGCAGGTTCTGGTGTGTGTCGATTGAGAGTGAGCCTTGCTGGAGATTCAGGCCGGGTCCGAGGATGAACGTACCATTTCCGTAGAGACTGACCTCCGGGGTTGTCTCAAGTATTCCGACTTTGCCGCCGCCATAGAAGCTGCGTACCAGGACATCCTGTGGAAGCATGCTGTAGACGATAGTACTCCCGCTATCGGTTTGAACTGTGCCGGTCTTTCGGGTCGTGGTGCCAGAAGAATCGCAGGCGGCCAGAAGAAAGAGCAGGAGGCAGAGCAGACAGATGCAGGTCCGTCGTGTGAGACTATGCGAGTGGGCCGACCTGGATTGATCGGGTATTTGTGACGATCTCATGTTCTATCCTTAGCACGGTGGAGCGGGTTTTTTTTCACCGTGGGTTGTTCTGTTATAAGTTTGGACGTTTGCCAGCGATGCATTCTTCGTAGAAGCGATAGCTGATCATTTTGTAGATCAGTTTCGCGGCGAGGAAGTTTGCACGCGTTTGTCCTTCCATGGGACAGAGTTCGACTACGTCCATGCCGACAATACTGGTTCGCTGGCAGATCTCGCGAAACAGGTTGAGCAGTTGGTGCCAGTGTAGGCCTCCGGGTTCGGGAGTACCAACGGCTGGCATCTCACTGGGATCGAGCGCGTCCAGATCGATAGTGACATAGGTGTGACCACTCAGCCGTTCCCAGGGAATGTGAGCGGTCCCGTTAGCGAGTTGATAGTCCCAGACGATGGCGACATCGGGTTTCGTTTTTAGAAAAGCGGCTTCTTCGGGACTGAAACTGCGAATACCGATTTCAGTAAGTGGGATACCCATCTCGACCACGCGTCGTTCGATAGAGGCGTGAGAGAGGGGGGTTCCTTCGTACTCATGACGTAGATCGCCATGTGCGTCAATGTGTACGACGGTCAGGTCAGGGAAATAGTTGCGGACTGCGGCGATTGGGGGAGCAGAAAGTGAGTGTTCGCCACCGATGAGCAGTGGGAGGTGTCCCTGGGCGAGGGTTGCGCGGACCGCTTCGCCAGTGATGCTCAGGGCTTCGGCGTGACTGAGATTGGAGTAATCGAGGGCTGGTCGTGTGTAGACGCCAGCCTCGATGGGATTCCAGTCGAGTTCTTCATCATAGAGTTCCATCTGACTGGAAGCATCCAGAATCGCCTGTGGTCCATATCTGGTACCTGTCATATAGCAGACGCTATACTCAAGCGGGGCCGGAATAATCGTCACGCGTGCGGTGGCGGGATCGCAGTACGGTGCATCGGGCGCACCAAATTGGGTGACAGGCGAATCGGTCATAGTGTAAAGTTTTCTCCTTCTTCTTAGCGCACCGCCTGTTTTGCCAGTCGAGCGCTCATAGCAGCCTCATAGCGGTCCTGATCGGGGGTCTCTGGCCGCAGAGAGCGAGTGGCACGAATGACAAAGTGTGTTTCTATATCATCGGTCTGGAACATCTCTTTTGCAAAGGCGATGGCGTCATCCTGACTAAAAGTTTTGCACGAGCAGATGTCAATGTCAACCTCGCCATATTCTGGCCAGGCGTGCATACTAATGTGACTCTGTGCAATGACCACGAAGCCAGACATGCCCGCGTCCAGTGGATTAGACGTTTCAATATCATAGAGATGGACCGGACTGACCTTTTCCATCTCTACTCGCGCCGGATATTCGTCCAATACCCGTCGCAGCAAAGACTCATTGTTCAAGATCTCCGGGCGACATCCATAAAGTTCCAACATCAAATGCACCAG
The DNA here is from genome assembly GCA_034438135.1 of Ktedonobacteraceae bacterium. Lineage (GTDB taxonomy): Bacteria > Chloroflexota > Ktedonobacteria > Ktedonobacterales > Ktedonobacteraceae > Paraktedonobacter. Next base: position 5,557 of record DAOTTL010000186.1, read on the forward strand.
CATTTTTTTCTCCTCTTTATTTAACTTCCCGCTACTTGCCACCGCGTCACCATCCTGGTAACCCACAATATATGTCTGAAAATTAGACACTGAGAAATATTTTACATTAGGTTGTCAAGCTAATGTCAAGCTCATTAGACCTAAATGTCACACCCGCCCACCCTATCGTTTGGCCTCTTAAGCCAATGAGGTGTTTCTGAGTATTCGCTGATGAATGCTCAAAATAGGTGCATTTGGTGTCAACTTTGATCTCTTATGTTTAAGGATCTTGTCTCCTGCTTGATTCACATAACTTGACGGAGAACCAACTTTGGTGTCAGCTTCATTGCTCTCTTCTTTTCAGTGGGGATAGAAAGCGGACAGGCTTTAGCCTCTTAGAAGACTTTGTTGGCGAAGGCGATGCGCGGGCGAACAGCCCCGCCTTCCATTCTTTTTTAAGGGATTTCGGGTCAGGCGTGCCACGCCTGACCCGAAATCCCTCGTTTCTTTCCTTGATGCGGTTTGGTTTCGATTGGCAAGGTCTTTCGCCAACAAAGTTTTAGGGAGCCTGGCACAGAGCAACGATAAACAGATTGTCACAGGTGCATCAGATCTACGGTCTTGTCTCTTTGCCCTCCTCGTAGGCATGGCGAAGTTCGCTGAGCAGTTCCTCGCGCCTGGCGAAGAGTTGACGACGGGGACGTGGTTGGGCCTTGCTGACTGCATAGGCTGTGAGCAGTGGGAATGCGATCGTAGAGTCGCCATAGACCACGACAGTGTCTTTCAACTGGTCCGGCTTGATTTTGCCCCAGGAGACCGCCTCAGAAGGCGTAGCGCCGGAGAGACCGCCCCAGTGAGGTGCATCTGCGGTAATCTGAATAAAGTAATCATGTCCACCTTTCTGAATGCCCAGCACTTCCCATAGCTGTGGCTGGGTCTGCAAATAGAAATTCTTTGGACTGCCACCGCCTAGAATGATCACTCCGTTACGCGTCGCGTTCTGTACAATCGCAGTCGTCTCGTTTACATCGGCCAGAGGATCAAGGGTCAGCGCATTCCCGTCCAGGGCGTGGCGTGCTACATTCATTCCGATTGACGAGTCACCGGGAGACGACGTATAGATTGGTACATTCCAGAGCGCCGCCTGAGCCAGAACAGAGTCCTCAGGTTTCACTCCAGCCTTCAGCAATTGTGTCCCCAGGTGATGGTGTAGCTCAGAGGTCGCGATTGGACGGTTCGGCAGACTCTTCAGGCATTCCCGCACAAAGGCGTCGGTATCGAGTAGAACCTTATCCGCAAATAAGATATCATAGATGCGAATGACCCCCTCTTCCTGTAACTTCGTATCGTCCAGGCGGAAATCGCCCCGGTGCAGACTCATAGCCAGGGCATGATGCATATCATGATAGAGATTAGCTCCGGTACTGACAATAAAGTCTACAAAGCCATACTCCATCAACGTTAGAATACAGCCTCCGAGACCGGCTGGTGTCAGCGCACCGGCCATAGTCAACGCCACTGTGACATCCTTAGCTGGATCAAGCATCTCTTCGGCATAAAGACGTGCCGCTTCATTTAAACGAGCAGCATTGTATGCCTGAAATTGCTCATCAATGAGTTCCGTGACGGTCATACCAGGCCGTATACGCCTGGGTAGGATCTGCGCACCGCTCAGATAATTGCTCTCCTCTGGCTCGCGTTTCTCATGTTCTTCATGATGTTGGTGATGTTTATCTGTCAAGTGTATTCTCTCTATCTTTCGGGCGAAAGTACCGGTCTGGTACTCTGAACATCCTCATTCAATATCGAGCTATTATATCTTGTTCTCCATTGCAAGGGCAAATTGGTATATGTTGTAGCAGAATAAGTATAAGTCCATCCCTCACTTTTCAGAGGCTTGCAACGCCGCCCCTCCCTCTATAAGAAGGAGAAAAGAAGGAGAAAATGATACGTTTACAAGCCGCAAAGCGGCTTATAAACGTATCATTTTCTCCTTAAAAAATGGGGCGGAGAGCCTGCATGGCAGGCCAATAGACTATTCGATCATGGCGCGTCGAATTTCGATGATCTGATCGCGCAGTTGTCCAGCTTTCTCAAACTCTAACTGTTTCGCAGCAGCCCGCATCTGCGACTCCAGATCCTTGATCAGGCGCAGCGCTTCATCCTTCGGGATGCGTCCGAGAGTCATAGTACCCGCCTCGGCTGCGGTTGAACCCTTGATAGACTTCAGCCGTTCAGAGAGCGTTTTCACATCCTTCTTGATACCACGTGGAGTAATAGAGTTCCGCTCATTGTAATCTGTCTGTAGCACGCGGCGACGATTTGTCTCATCAATGGCACGTTGCATCGAGCGAGTGGTTCTATCGGCATACATGATAACACTTCCCTCAATGTGTCGCGCTGCTCGTCCTACAATCTGGATCAGTGAGCCTTCAGAGCGCAGAAAGCCCTCTTTATCAGCATCAAGGATCGCAACCAGCGAAACCTCTGGCAGGTCCAGACCTTCGCGCAGGAGGTTAATCCCAACCACCACATCGTAAACTCCCAGGCGCAGATCTCGCAGTATCTCCACACGTTCAATCGTATCAATCTCTGAATGGAGATAGTGAACCTTAATATTCAGCTCCTGCATATAGTCAGCAAGATCCTCGGCCATCTTCTTCGTCAGAGTCGTGACCAGCACACGCTGTCCTAGTTCGACTCGTTTGTGGATCTCTGCCAATAGATCATCGATCTGTCCCCTGGTGGGTCGCACACTGATCTCTGGATCAAGCAGACCTGTAGGGCGAATAACCTGTTCCACCACCGCCTCACTGTGCTCGTGCTCATAAGGGCCTGGCGTGGCGGAAACGAAGAGAGCCTGGTTAATCTGTTTCTCGAACTCATCGAAAGTCAGTGGACGGTTGTCCAGGGCTGATGGCAGACGAAAGCCATAGTCCACCAGCACCTGTTTACGTGAGCGGTCACCTGCGAACATCCCGCGTACCTGTGGGAGAGCCACGTGCGATTCATCCACTACCAGCAAGTAATCTTCTGGCAGGTAGTCCATCAACGTCCAGGGCTGTTCGCCTGCGCCTCGACCCGCCAGGTGGCGTGAGTAGTTCTCGACCCCTGAGCAGAAGCCCGTCTCACGCAACATCTCCAGGTCGAAATTTGTGCGCTGTTTTAGTCGTGCCGCTTCTAAAAGCTTTCCTTCGGCCTCCAGGACCTCCAGACGTTCCTGCAATTCATGTTCAATCAGCTCAAGAGAGGCATTCAGGCGTTCCTGCGTGGTCACCCAGTGTTTCGCGGGATAGATATCCAGACGTTGACGCTGACCTAGTACTTCGCCGGTCAGCGGATCGATCTCAGTCATGCGCTCGATCTCGTCGCCGAAGAACTCGATGCGTACCGCTATGTCCTCATAGGCTGGAAAGATCTCCAGCACATCTCCACGGACGCGGAAGCGTCCACGCACAAAATTTGCATCGTTGCGTTCATACTGAATCTCATTGAGGTGTCGCAGAATCTTATTTCTTCGTCGCTCCTCACCTACCTTGAGCGTCAGTACGACCTCGCCGTACTCTTCAGGACTTCCCAGACCGTAGATGCACGAAACTGAAGCTACAATCAGGACATCCTTTCTCTCAAACAGGCTGCGTGTAGCCGAGAGCCTGAGTTTCTCAACTTCCTCGTTCAGCATACTCTCTTTTTCGACATAGGTATCTGTACGGGCGATATAGGCCTCTGGCTGATAATAGTCGTAATAAGAGACAAAGTACTCAACAGCATTGTTGGGGAAGAACTCTTTATACTCGCTAAACAACTGGGCCGCCAGTGTCTTATTAGGTGCCAGGACCAGCGTCGGCTTCTGGACCGCTTCAACAATCTTTGCTACAGTGTAGGTTTTGCCGCTACCAGTCACACCTAGCAACGTTTGCTTTCTATAACCTTTCTCAATCCCCTCAACCAGTTGTTCAATGGCTACTGGCTGATCTCCTGTTGGCTCAAACGGTGCTTCGACCTTAAATTCTGGCATGCTATACGTTCCTCTCCTGGCTGTCCAATATGTAGAAAATGTATTCCAATTGTTTCTTCATTATACCATTTACAGGTATTCAGGGGAAGTTTTTTCATTTTTTGCCTCCATCTGTTAGAGTAAAATCATTTCTGGTAGGAAGTGTGCTGTGGGGTTATTACTTGTGCTTTACCGTTCAATTCCAGCTCGATGCCATGGAGTTAAGCACCTCTTTAAGAGACTTTGTGGGTGAAAGATACTGCTGATAGACTCCTCTACCTCAAGAAAAGAAAAGAGGGATTTCGGACCAGGCGTGCAACGCCCGGCTCGAAATCCCTCAAAAAAGAATGGGGCGGGCTGTTCGCCCACGAACCACATTCGCCAACAAAGTCTCTTGAAGGGTGAACGGGGAAGAAAAGACTTTTGTGAAACCCTGGCGAGACAAAAAGTTCAAGTTGACAGCCTGCGGGTTGGTATGCTATGCTCTCGCCGTAGCTGATTGGAAAGGCAAGGAACCCATTTCCTTGTCTTTTTTGTGTACAAAGGTTGAGCGTCTATTTTGGTACTTTCTCTCTTGCATACTCGCCCTATCTTTTAATAAGGGTATCATTTTGTCCACGTC
>DAOTTL010000187.1:0-7408 GCA_034438135.1 Ktedonobacteraceae bacterium
CTACTCCCCCAAAAGGATGCGTTTGTCAGCAGCGAAGCTGCTGACAAACGCATCCTTTTCTTCTAAAAAAGAAAGAAATGGCTGCTTCCAAAATCAGCCATTTCTTTCTTAAAATCTGGCGGCGCAGCCACCAGCAAGTGCATTTGCTCATTTTACAAAATGAGAGATGACTTGCATTTCTGTGATTTATTTCACTGGCAAAAGGCGAGATAGCTCATAGTGAGATCTGTGCTAAATTCCTAAACTAGAGACATGCCTCGATCTAAAATGGAGCTTTGTACTGCCCAAAATAGATCTCTTTAGTATTAAATATCTACTGATGGAGATATATAATATTAAAATTCTCTTAAAGGAAGCACTATGTTAATGATTGTTGGAGTTCCTGTGCAATTGTTACTCGTCTGGCTGGCCTGCCATTTTGTAGGTGATTTTGCTTTTCAGAGTACGTGGATGAGCATAGAGAAAGGCAAAAGTTGGGAAGTGAATTTTTATCATTGTGCCACATATACGGCAGTTTTTGTGCTTTTTGCACATACCTCTCCTCTGGCTACTCTGGTACTTTTTGCAACACATTTTGTTGTGGATCCTCTAAAGGCTCGCTATAAACTTATTGGGCCAATCTGGTTGGATCAATTGCTCCACTTTATAACTATCTTTCTCATTTTATTCCTGAAGTTCTAGCGTCACTTCCCTTGAGGAAGGAGAGGGGGGAGCAACGGATTGCTTTCTCCGGGAGAATATAAGGACTTTTTATGCAAAGATTAGAGGGATTAGATAAAATAGACCAGGAAAATAGAACAGAACGATAACAATCGCGCGTTTGCTCAAAAAACTCGACCCACTCCGTTCATTTTGATGAAATGATGAAAATAGAGGGTTCACTATCAGGGTCAATAACGGAGTGTCGTATGTCGAATCTTGAAGGCGCAATGCTGAGTGATTATCTGCTGTTAGAGTGTATCAGCCAGGGAAATGTGGCTGATATCTATCGTGCGACCCAGGAGAAGTCAGATCAGTATGAAGTAGCTATCAAGATTTTCCGTCCCAGTTATGCCTTGCGTGAGGCCTTTCGTGCTTATTTTATGTATGAGGCCGAGAAGATCGGAAGATTTGATCATCCGCATATTTTGCCTTTTATCGAATATGGTGAGGGTGAAGGTCTTCTCTACTCAGTAACACCTTTTGTAAGAAGTGGCACACTTAGAGATTTGTTGGAGAGGATTGGCGGCAAGCTCTCTGCTCGCCAGGCACTGCCACTTGTGCAGCAACTCTGTGACGCTGTCCAGTATGCCCATGAGCGTGACGTCATCCATAGTAATATCAAGCCGGGCAACGTTTTTGTGGCGAATGATGGCAGGATGTTGCTGGCCGATTTTGGCATTGCCAGGGGCTACTCTACCTCTCCTCAGTCGTTGAGCAAGCTGGATTGGAGTGCGACCGAATATGCGGCTCCAGAGCAGTCTCTAGGATTGTTGAGGCGTTCGGGAGATATTTACTCGTTGGGGTCGCTGTTCTTTCGTCTTTTGACAGGATCGGTCCCTTTTACAGGACAGACGCCGGTTGATGTTTTGCTGAAACATGTGCGTTTTGATCCTCCCCATGCTCGCAGTATCGAACCAGCCCTCTCTGAAGAAATAGATGCTATTTTACTCAAAGCTCTCAGCAAACGCTCTGATGATCGATATGCTACCGCTGCTGAACTAGGCTATGCTTTTGCTGAAGCAGTGAGAGGGAACTCAGATAGCCATCCTGGAGCGCTCACTACCCGTCCTCTCTCCTCCGAGCCTCGCACTCCTGTTCCCGTTCCCTCAGAGGTATCAACGGCCCTTCAGTCTGCACTTGTTCCGATGATCTCATGGCCCTCTGAAGGGATGACTGGTGCAATCGTACTGCCAGAGCAGCATGGCAGTACTGAAACAGTTCGCAGGGAAGAGCAGGTCGTGTCTGATGTAGAGAGTTCCAGGGAATTTGTACCATCCTCGGCGTTTTCGTCGGTTGAACTGATTGAGGTCGAATGGTCGCCGATTGGACCCTCTGTAGCGACCTCAGGTCCGGCTGGACAGCTTGTGGTGACCTCAGTTTTGTCTGAAATGAGTGAGCCAGCAGGCAAAAAATCATCTCTACTTCCTCCACTTCATACAAGGAGAGAGCAGAAGCCTGTAGAAATCCAGCAGGAAAAACGTAAGCTGCTCTTACCCCTACTTGTTCTTATTCTTTTACTTCTCGGTCTGTTTGGAGCGCTATTATCATCATTTTTGCTTCCTGCTCCACATCGCGATGCGGGTCCGGGATTTGTGTCAGCTCTTGTAATTTGCCGGGATTGCCTGGCGCACTCATTTTTGTATTCGTTTTCATAGAGGAGAAGGTCAATATGGCAGAACTCGCTGGCGTGATGGTTGGGGGTTATTTTCTTCTGAAGAGTCTGGGGCATGAGGGCATGGTCGAGACGTATCTGGCTCGTCCAATGTCCAGAGGTGGACATGATATTCACCTGCGCATTTTTTCTCCTCCATTTCCTGATCCCACAACGTTTCAGGGGCATTTTTCTTCCGAAGTTCGGAAGGTTTGGCGCTGCCAGCATGCGCATATTCAGCCATTGATTGAGTTTGGGGAGGGCGAGGGTCTGCTCTATACGGTGACTGAAGTAAATGGGTCGTCGCCGTTAACACAATTACTGGAGCATCAGGGTACGCGCCCTTTGCCGCTACAGTTTGTGGCTCGTCTAGTTACTCAGGTATGTGATGCGCTGCATTATGCCCATAAACATGATATCGTGCATGGCAACATCCAGCCCTCTAGCATTTTGCTTGGGTTGGATGGAGAGGTTCGGCTGACTCATTTTGGCCTGAACGCTGCCCATGATGAGAATGAACCGGTTATTGGTCGGATCGAGGAAGGGAATGCTGCTTATGTTGCTCCTGAACAGGCGATGGGTTTGCTCTGTGCGGCTAGCGATATTTATGCAGTCGGTATTTTATTATTTCGGTTGCTCGGTGGCGTTGTGCCGTTTGAAGGTGAGCGTGCGGGCGATATTGCGATGTTGCACGCCAACGAGCCTGTGCCTTCGCTGAGAGCTCTGTGTCCGGGCCTTCCTGGCTCGATAGAATTGGTTGTACAACTTGCCCTGTCCAAAGCTCCTGAGGAGCGTTTTTCGACTCCTCAGGAGCTAGCAGAGGCACTCATGCGGGCGGTGATTGAGGACCGTCCGCCAGCGATGGCGCCGAAGGTTTCCCCACGACCTGGACGGTCTGGTCGAAATGCGCGTACGAGTCCCTTTTCGACCGTGGCTATTCTGCTGATTGTGGCAAGTTTGATCAGTGCCTTCTATTTCTTTTCATTCTCCTCACTTCCGTCGGCTCCACTGGGGGCACTTTCCCACGGTCATGTGCCCGGTGGTATTACACTCTCGCTTCCACAGCTTGTCATGGAACGGGCGCAGACTCCTCAACCACCTCAAGTTGTCGAGCATACCACGCCTGAAGTGGTACCTGCGTATCAGTCAACCCCCAGGAAGTCTGGTCACGGTTTGACTCCAATTCCAGGTTTGACACCTGGAGTGACGCCCACGGTTGCTATTCAGCAGACTCCCATTATTCAGCAGACCCCCATTGTTCAGCAATCGACGCCAACAGCTACTCCTCCACCTGCATGTGCCCCTGGGACGCTGACTATAGATGGTTCGTTCTATCTGGCTCCGCTTCTCTCGCAGGTTGGCAGCGATTACCAGCTCTCATGTCCCGGTTTGACTCTAACTGTGGGTGACAATGGATGTGTTGCTGGTTTAACGGCTCTGCACAATGGACAGGTGCAACTTGCATCCACTGACCTAAGCTCTTCAGCGCCCGCCGGTTTGACCGATTACCCTGTTGCTGCTCAGCTTTATGCACTTGTGGTCAGCTCTGACGTTCCTGCGAGCAGTCTGAGTAGCGCACAGATTCGAGCAATCTATCAGGGACAACTGACGAACTGGTCACAGCTTGGTGGACCGGACGAGGCTATCACGGTTTTACAATATGCTGAGTCCGATCCTCTCAGAGCCATTTTCCAGAGCTTTGTCTTGAAGGGTCTGCCAGAGAGCGTACAAGGCACTCAGATAGCCGCGACTACAACGCCTGCCCAACTAGTTCAGCAAGTGAGTCAGACGCCAGGTTCCATCACCTATGTTCCTCTGGACGCCACCACTGGCGCAAATGTTCATATCCTCTCTATGGATAGAGTACAGCCAACCCTCCAGAACCTCTTGCAAGGCTCTTATGCCTTCTGGAGCGTTGAACACCTGTATGCGTCAGGTACTGCGACTGTTGAGTCCCAATCATATATCCAGTTTTTGCTCTCGTCATCCGAATCGGACCGAATTGCTCAGTTTGGAAGCCTCTCTTATGCCCTTTTACCTCCCGCTCTACGAGATTCCCATCTTCCTGGTCCCAGCTTGAATTTCTGAGTTCAGAGGTACTGTTTGATTGCTTACTATGGATGGTAGATGCATATGCATCTACCATTTTTTCCTAGTGCCTTTGACAAGCACGCGTATTTCGTGCACTCTATGTTCAGTTATTATAAAAAATTTTACCCATAGCGCTCTGCCAAACTTCATGTGATGGTTTATCCCCACCCCCGGAGGGGGAAGAGTAAGGACCGTGGCTGATGCCCCGGACCCAGTCAAGGGGCCGTGCCCTCTGTGTGCCTGCTTTTCTCCTCCTTCATATGATGCTTGACGCAGCAATAAAGGCCTATTTTAGGGGAGAGGTATAGGAAAGGGATATTATGCGCTGTCCTCGTTGCGATTTTGATGGAGATCCGATAGATGGAGCCTGCTCGTATTGTGGCTATCGGCGGATAAACGTATCGGGAAAATTGCTAAGTGCACATGTGTTAACTACTCAACCGCTTTCAGGCGAATCGCGTGCGCAGACAATGCCTCTGTACTCTCTACCGCGAGGTCGTACACAGCCGTTGTCGCTCTCTAACGCCAGCATTGGCGACACATTGAAGCATGGGCGATATCAACTTATGAAACGGCTTGCCCTGCCGGAAAATCAGCAGGGACAGGGGTCTGCCTGGTTAGCTATTGATATGCAGGCTGATCGGACTCAGGTGGTTGTACGGGATGTGCTGGCACGTGAGGATGGGCGACGAGATACCAAAAAATTGCTCCTTGCTGTAACGTCACGTCTCGCGGAGTCTGGCTCTCAGGGTGGTATTCCCAGGATACTTGACAGTTTTGATGAGCAGGGGCGTCAATTTTTAGTGCTACAGTATATTGAGGGAGAGAGTCTGGCGTCTCTTGTGCACCGCCAGGGAGGGGCGCTACCTGAGAGAACCGTTGCGGAGTACAGTCGGCAACTTTGCGAGATACTTGCTATTCTGGCCGATCAGGATCATCCCATTGTACATGGAGCAATCAACCCGAAAACGATCATTGTAACTTCTGATCGTCGTCATGTCTATCTCATAAATTTGCCTCTTTTTCCGCCGAAAGAAACGCCTGAGAGTAGTGCTGTTTCCGCTTATAAAGCACCTGAGCAGGTGCGTGGGGCGTTGGACAACTTATCAGATCTTTACTCGGTCGCTGCGACTATGCACTATGCAGTTACGGGTTCAGATCCACATCAGCATGCAGCTTTTCTCTATCCTCTGGCTCGCCAATTGAATCCAGCTATTTCGCCCTTGATGGAGTCAATTTTGGAGCATGAGCTGCGTCTTTTGCCATCTCAGCGCTATGCGAGCGTTGCCGAGATGCAGAAGGATCTGGCGCTTTTGCTCTCCAACAATGTGCCGATCCAGAAAGAGGGTATTCGTGGGACAATCGGCTCAAGCAATCTGGATGTGATGCAGATGCGCCTGCATGCTCATCGGAGGAGTATAAGAGATTTGAGTCTGGTGGGGAGTGCTACACTGCTTGTTTTGCTCGGTCTTTTATTGTTCTGGAATCTCTCGCCGCTTTTCAAGTCAACGCCTGTAGTGACGAGACCTACGCCGAATGCTACCGCTACTCTGACTGCGGCCTATCAGAAGGACTTGAGCCAGGAGCTTCAGACCTATCAGCAAGAGCATGTGGGACTGAGCGATGGTCTGTTTGTCTTTGATACTTTTCCTGGTCGTTCTTCTGTCGCGCTTCAGCGTAAGGTACAGGCTGCTCAAGCTTTACAGAGTGGGCATGAGGAGAGTGCGAGGGAACTCTACATAAGCGCTGTGGCCGCTGACCCAACTGATGGGGAGGCACAGATATATAATCAGGATAGACAGATAAAGCTTGCCGGAGTGCCATACATTACGATTGTTCTAGGTATTTCTCTGGATAATAATGCGACAAATCTGAGCCAGAGTCGAGCGATTTTGCAATCGGCGTATGAGTATCAACATCTGATCAATATAGGTCAACTATTGCCAGGGAATATGAAACTGCGCCTGCTTATCGCAAATACAGGGAACGTTGCCAACGATGATACAGAGGTTGGAGTGATTGCGCAGTATGTAGCCAATCGCGTTCGGGCAGGCAATCCAGATAACATCGTTGCGGTTGTGGGCTGGCCCACAACAGGGGCGTCACAGAATGCGCTCTCTGCTCTGGCTGCGGTCCATATTCCACTGGTGTCACAAAGTGCTCCTGGAACCGAATTGACGGGCCTCAGCCCCTATTTTTTCCGCCTCAATCCCGCGAATGATGTACAGGGAGAGGAACTGGGTATGTTTGCTGTCCAGTATTTGCAGGCGAAGAGGATTGTCGTGGTGCAAGACCGGGACGATCCTTACAGTCGGGAGCTGGCCTCGGCCTTTAGCAGTAGTGTCCAGGCACGGGGAGGTCAGATATTAAGTGCGGATATGCCGCTGGCGAATAGCCATGGTGGTGCCACGGAGGCGGATGTTGCCCAGTTTCAAAATGGACCTCTGGAGGAAGCTATTCAGAGTCGGGCTGACCTGATTTTTCTGGCTGGCTATGATCGGGATGCTGTGCGCATGGCTCATGCTATCGGAAATGGTTTTCGCACCTATCCCTGGAGTAGTTATCTCTCCCATTTGAATGTACTAGGAGGGGATGCGCTCAATACAGATCTCGTGCGGGGAATAGGAACGGGTCAGGATGCATTCATCGCTCGTCAGTATGCGACGGATATGCAGCATCTAAGCTTTGCCTCATTTGGAGATGTTTCTGAGTGGGAGGGTAGGTCAACTCCGCTCTTTTTCTCAGATTGGGCCAGAGTATATCATGGCGTCAAAAACCTCCCCTCCATTACAACCGAGGCGATTATGACTAACGATACCTTTGGGGTGATCGACGCAGCCATAAAGCTTATTCAGGGTTCGCTGACCGGTGAGAAGATTCGCGCTGCCCTGGCTTCAATTGGGCAAGGGAATGTTCCTGCCTATATGGGACTCAGTGGGCGTATCTCTTTTAGCAGCAACGGCG
>DAOTTL010000188.1:0-9776 GCA_034438135.1 Ktedonobacteraceae bacterium
TTTACATTGCCATCTGGGTCATTGACCAGTGCAAAATACACGCCAAAGGGTGTTTCAAAGGTGGTATGATAGCTCTGGTAACCGAGACCTGTGAGTTCCGCGTACTTTGCGTCCACCGCCTCACGCGTCTTTAAGAAAAACTCAAGAATCATGCTATGCCCGTTTCTTGCTTGCACCACTTCTGGATTATCGCTCTGAATGGTTCTGGTATCCAGGAAGAAGGTCAGTTCACTGCCCATCTTGACCTCGATATGCGGCTCTTCCTGGTTGCCTTCAGGAAGAGTCAGTCCAAGTTGTCGATAGAATTCCAGTGACTTACTCATGTCTCGGACGGTCAGACCAACCATGTAAAGATCGAGTCCCATTGTTCTGTTCCTTTCGCATCTCATGCATACATAAAAGCTCTCTCTATACACACCTATGTGTATTTCATGCTTTGATGATACTGCGGAAAAAACAAGGGATCTTTTATATTCTTGCGCATTCTATTAAAAACGTGCTCAGAACTGGCGATCCTGCCGATATGCTCGTGGGGTGATGCCAATGTGACGCTTGAAGACCAGGGTCAGGTGGCTCTGGTTCGCGAATCCACACTCTAAGGCGATGTAGGTAAGGGGTGCATCCGTCTCTTTGAGCAAACGCTGCGCCTGCTCGATACGTTGGCGCAGTACGAACTGGTGGGGACTTTCACCCGTGGTCTGACGAAACAGACGCGCGAAATGATAGGCGCTGAAGCCGGTCTGTTGAGCCAGTACAGCGAGCGAGAGATCTTGCTTGAGTGAAGCTAACGTGAAGTCCATCACCTGCTTTATCTGATGGGGAGTCAGTCTTTGGGAAACCTCTGTGCTGGTTTCTGCCTGAGAAGTATAGTTGTGCAGGAGGTGAACAGCGAGCATCTGAGCCGCAGTTTGCACATAGATTTTGCCTGCGGGCGCATCCTGTTCCAGTTCTCGCCAGAGCGCGAGTCCAATCTGCGTCAGCAGCGGGTCCTGGAAGCCGGAACGTCCTGGCAGGCTCAGACGAGCAGGATCACGGTTCGCCACTTCCTCGGCTGTACGGACAAACAGGTCATTATCGAGATGCAGATGAAGGGTCTCCAGCGGTTCAGGGGAGAGACTTCGCCAGCGCAATTCGTAGGGTCCGACGCCGCCAGGTTTCAGGAATAGATCTCCCTGCCGGATGATCTGTGCCAGCCAGGGACCATTCACCAGGCGTTGCTCCATCTGCATCGAGCCATGGGTGACCATTACTAACTCTGTATCTGGCGCAACAGGCTCAAGCCAGTTCTCAAGCTCCAGTGGCTCGTGGAAGGCGCTCACCACCAACCCCTTCCAGTCCTCGTTTCCTTCACTGGAACGAAAGAGCTGAGGAATGGCTGGCTCGTCTTTGCTGGCTGTTAGCGATGTAGATTGAGAAATGGCGAACTGCTCAGTCACGTTTGTTGTTTGACCCTCTTTAAAGAAACGCTCTCTTCTACGATCTTTCTGACATTGTTACGGGTAGTATAGCATATTGTTAGCTTCACAATTGTTCACGATTTTGTGGAATGTGGTAAGCTAGAAGGGAGACAGAATTCAAATCTGTCGATGCTTGAACACCTCTTAGTGACGTATATTTGCATACACCTCTGTAGATTAGACACCTTTTCAGGCACGAACTTGTGTGCTGTGACTTCGTTTGTTCAATTCTTCTTGCTTCTCCGCTAGCTCTACATCTCTGGCGGATCACTATCAGGTAGATGGACCTACCATTAAAGGAGGTCTTTTTTTCATGGCGACAAAACGATGTATCCCCACCGATCTGTTTTTCAATCTCCCATTTATGCATTTGCACAGCAATAGCACACGCCTGGTCCTGATCGGGTTGATCACTGATGCCGATGATGCCGGTCGAGGACAGGCTGATCCAGCGCTGCTGGCGCGGAAACTTGGTCAGGATGTCGCGCTCATTCAGGAGGCCCTGGCAGATTTGAGCCAGACTGGCTTTGTGCAGTGTTATCTCCAGGGGAATGAAGCGTATTATTTTTTGTGCCGCTGGTATGAGTGGCAAAAACTCAGTAAGCCCACTCCTTCCCGCTATCCTGCTCCACCACAAAACGAACTTTTGTCTCCGCCAGGTTATTTTCCTGGGGAACCCGGGGAAACCCTGGGAAATCCCATAATCCCTCCGCTTCCCCGCTCTGAAGAGAAGAGAAGGGAAGGGGAAGGGGAATTAGAAGGCGAAGAGAAAAGAAGAGAAATAGAAGGCGAAGGCGAAAAGAAAAGCAGGGAAGTGGAAGCTGAGGTCGAAGGTGAAAAGGGAGGAAGGGGATTAGAAAACGCAGGCGCAGGCGAAAAGAAAAGCAGGGAAGTAGTAGCTGAGGTCGAAGGCGAAAAGGGAGGAAGAAAAGCAGCAAATGCAGGCGAGGGTGCAGAGAAAAGAAGAGAATCAGCAGGCGAGGGAGAAGCAGATCTATTTCCATCGAATGTGCTGGTATTTCCTCACTCATCTGCCGACACCGCCGCCGCTCAGGAGGTGCGTCTTCAGGTCATCGAGCAATATGCCCGGCAGATTGCTCAGATTCTCTGTGTTGCACCTGATGCCTCACTTGAGCGGATTGTGCAGGATTATGGTGGGCGGGCCGATCTTTTTCTCGCTGGGGAGGCCGATGCCGCGCGTCAGTGGATCGACGACGGCAAGCGCAACCGCCAGCGCCAGCAGATGAGCACCTCTTTTTTCCGCCGCTGGCTCAAACGTGAGGTGGAAGCGCTTGAGCGTCGGCAAGCCTCTTTGCAGTCATCTACACCAGCGCCGACGGCTGGCTCCGAGGGAAGATCGCTCTCCGGGAGGACTGCATTGCCTGCTGCTGAGCGCCGTTTGCCCAATTTGATGGGTCTGGCGGACGAAGATGAGCGAGCTGGGGAGGGCAGACGATAATGGAAGAACGTCTGTTGCCATACAACATTGAGGCCGAGCGCGGCACCCTGGGCAGCATACTCATCGACTCCGAGGCCATTCCGGTGGTTATAGGGTGTTTATGCCCCGGTGATTTCTTTCACGCCGCTCATCAAAGGATCTACGAAAGCATTCTGTTTCTCTTTAACCGTCAGATACCTGCTGACCTGATTACGCTCAGTGATCATCTGGAACAACGGGGTAAACTGGACCTTATTGGGGGTGTCACTTACCTGGACTTGCTCTTCACTTATGTGTCTACCAGTTGCAATGCCGAATACCATGCACGTATTGTCGCTCAGAAGGCTGGTTTCAGACGTCTTATCCATGCCTCTGCCCAGATTGCTACGCTCGGTTACGAGGAGTGTGAGGATGCGCAGGAGCAGGCCGAGCAGGTACTCTTCGCCCTCCAACGCCATATTACAAGCGATTTTCTCTCGTTAGAGGATGTTTTGCAAAGCTGCCTGGTCGATCTGGATGCGCTTAAGCGAGGTGAACAACGCTTGCTAGGTATTCCCACGGGTTTGCGGCACCTCGATGTCGTGTTGGGAGGAGGTTTACAACGCTCTGACCTGGTTATCCTGGCTGCCCGACCCGGCAATGGAAAAACCAGTCTGGCGCTGACTGTGGCGGTCCATGTGGCTCTTGTCGAGAAGAAACGGGTGGCCTTTTTCAGTCTGGAGATGAGCGCGAAACAGTTGGGGTTGCGTCTGCTCGCTATGCAGGCAGATCAGGATCAGCGCCGCCTACGCCTGGGTCGGATTGACAACTGGGATAGTATGGTACGGGCCAGCGATACGCTTGCGGAGGGCGCTATCTGGATCGATGAAACCGCCAGTCTCTCGCATACCACTTTGCGCGGCAAGGCTCGACGGTTGCAGGCGATTCGAGGGGTAGATCTGGTGATCGTCGATTATCTCCAGTTGATGCATGCGTTTCAAGGCGATAATAAGCGGTTTATGGTGCGCGAACAGGAGATTGCTGAGATTAGCCGTAGTCTCAAGGCGCTGGCCAAGGAGTTGAATGTACCGGTCCTGGCCCTGGCTCAGCTTTCACGTGCGGTCGAGGCTCGTCAGAGTAAGCGCCCTCAACTCTCCGATCTGCGCGAGTCTGGGGCTTTGGAGAATGATGCCGATGTCGTGGTTTTTATCTATCCCGAAGATCCCTCCCAGGGGAAAGAAGAGCCAGGTGCGAAGAAGGCGGTCGATCTCATCGTTGCGAAGCATCGCAATGGTCCCACAGGTGAGGTAGGCCTGTGCTTTGATCCTGGCCGCACGAGTTTTTATGACGACTTCTCCCAGGAGTAGCTGTGAATCTCTCAGGAAGTAATCTCCTTCCTGATGGCTCAGTCCGTCCAGGCCAGGGATGGTTCTGGACGAATGGGCCAGGCAGCTCTCTCCCAAGATCTGCCCTGGAACCCTGGAAGAGTTTTTGAGGCCAGGATATTTAGCCAGATTCTGCCATGGGAAGGTTGGGATTTGCGATATAGATAGAACATCATCCACAGGACTGATACGTTGAGGCAGAGGAACGTCCGTGATAAAATAGGAGCAAGGAACAGCTCTGTTGTCGGAGAAAGGAGATCTTATGCGGACGGTAAGGTCCGGCAGTGAAGCGGAGATGGTCGCCCTCTTTCTGGCCACCGAATATCCTGCCTCACGCACTCATCAGCACATCCTACAGGTCTTACAACGAGAAGGATGGCCCGCAGGCATCATTGAACAGCCGAACCTTCGCGATGAGCAAGAGAATATCCGGCGACGGAGCATCCTGGGAGCCTATCGAGGGTATGGCCAGAACACGGACTACTTTAAGAGCTTGCCTCCCGAGGTGGAGTACGCGGACTACTTTGAGGGCTTTCCTCTCGACGTGCAGTGGGAACGGGCCATGCTTTCCAGGCAGGAGTTGGAGCAGGTCACCTATATTGAGTACGATTACTGGGTCGAATTATCTGGGGGATCGCGTTTGCCTCGTGATGCTCGGAAGCATATCCTGACTGGAGACGAAGTGTTTGGGGTAAGCTATCAAAAGGTTCTCCAGATGGCGGAAGCTTTCCGCTCGGGGACGCGGTTTCCGATCCTGATCCTGGTTGGGAAGAACCGAGAGAGTCCGCTCGTGGTGCTTGAGGGGCATATGCGATTGACGGCGATGTTTCTGGCCCCCGAGTGTCTTCCTGCTGAGCTTGAAGTCATGGTCGGATTTTCTGAACAGATCGAGCATTGGGGGTGTTACTGAAGCATCCCTGGTTGTGTCTGTCGATGCCGGAGTCTTTCTATGTGCGATGCGAGCGACAGCGATTCGTCTGAGTGAGCAAGAGAAGAGTGAGCAGGTAGCAGGAAGTGTTGTCCAACGCTTACAGGATGCTCCTCGTCCAGGAGCGGTGCCCAAATGTACCATCGAACAACGGACTCGAATGGCTGTCCTCGCCTGCGAGGCTCCAGTGAAAACGGGCCGTCCCATCAGCTAATGGACAGGCAGAGAAATTGCGGATGAATTGAAGGGGCGTGGGATTGTGAGCCAGATTTCTCCTCGGCATGCAGCTCGACTGCTAAAAAAAGGGGCTTTCAACCGCATCGCTTCCGATTTTGGCCTTTATCTCTGATTGAAAAAGCGAGGCAGGACAGGATGAGCATGTCCAATGATGGAGATAAAGAACATGTGTTTGCGGCTGCGGACTCGCTGGCTGGACAGCTTCAGCGCGGTCGTGGGATGGGTTTTTTACGCGCTTCGTATGAGCGCACGACGGTCATTGAGCCGCTGCTCATTGACTGTGTGACTCATGATTCTCGTTGGGATCGGCAGCTTGAGTCTCGCAGCGTCTACTATGCGACGCTGCTGTTACAGTTGGACATACCTCTCGATCCCCTGGCTGCCTCTCTGCGGGTATATGCTGAGAACCCTGCTGAAGAGGCCGGCGATGCCGAGTACTTTGTCCTGGATACCCTCTGCGCTCTGGCGGTGCGAGGCGATATGTCTGCCATTGCCATCGTGCGTGCTTATCTGACCTATGGACGTCACTGGGAGTACGCGTTTGAGACGCTGATGGCGGAGGTTCCCGGCCTGTCTCTCCTGGTTGACGAGATGAGCCAGCTTCTCGATCGACGCTTCCCCGCCGACGCCGACCTTGAGGACGAGTTGCCCGGCGTTGGACCGGCTCTGCATACCCGGCAGGAGCCGTGGCTATCCTTGCGCCAGTTGAACCCACGTGTTGAGCGCATTCTAAGCGCACGTGAGCAAGTGGCGTTGCAAAGACAAAACGAGCAGGAGCTGGTAAACGCGAGACTTGCCAGCCTCTCACTGTCCGAACTCCTCGCCCTTGATGCTACCGAGAGCACCATTACCTATCGCGTACCCTATGCCTTCCAGCAGCATGTGACCGATGCCGATCTTGACCTGTTACTCTCCAGTGCGCAAAACGGTCAGCGCTGGCAGCGCAGCGTCGCGTTTCGCGGTCTGCAACGCCTCGCGGATCCCGCAGTCCTCCCCATTCTACGGGCGTTTTTTGAATCATCTGATACTCGACCAGGTTCTCTCTATGGAGCGGCGGTCAAGGCCATGATTGCTCTGCCCGCTTCCGCCACGCTTGCCCTTGCCCGTGAATGGTTCGATGCACCAGATGGTCTGCACCGCCATGTCGCCCTGCTGGTCCTGGAAGCACACGCGACGGCTGACGATGTGGACCGCGTTCGCGCAGCGCTTCCGCCCTCGTTGGAGAGGGATAGCTGGGGAACCGGCGAGTGCTATATGCAGGGCAGCATGCTCAAGATCCTGGCTCGCTTTCCAGATGCAAGCTTCTACCCGTTGGCCGAAACTGTCTTCAATGAAGCAAAGTATGCTCGCACTCGTGTCCATGCCGCCCGGCTACTTGCGGCCAGCGATCGGGAGCGGTTCGCGCATGATAGCGCGTTGGAGTGTCTGTGGGATTGTGAAGAGAAGGTACGCGTGGTTGGCTGTAGCAATGTTGCCCTGGATAGACCTGAAGCCTCTTCAAGGTTACAAATCCTGGCGTCTGATCCGTATGAGTATGAGGAGGGACGCCAGACGGCTATCAACCGCCTCTCTTCTGGAAGCCCTTATCGCCAGAGCACGAACTGGGATAAATTTGAGGATAAACTTGAGGATAAATAGATAGATGTTTGTTTCTCATTAAGGGGTGGGTGGGAAAAGAAAGACTTTTGCTAAATGCTCTTCTCATTCGTCTAATATATTGATATGGATGTACTAATTTGCTATAGTATCTGTCAATACTCACATTTCTATTGTTAATATCTATCGAGAAAGCAAGAGCAATGGCCAGTAAACTAATTCGCTTAGCTGATAAAACGCTTGTACAGATTGAAGTGACGGGTGATCAGACGGTGCCGCTCTCCGGTGGGCTAGCAGAAACAGTTGATGCCACGATCGACAAGATAAAACCAGTCCTTCTGAAAGTTTGCCGACCTGTTGTCGCAGCAGTCAAAGAACTGCACAATGATGTGGACCTTACGCGAGTTGAAGTTGAGGTGGGATTGAGTTTTGATATTCAGGGCAATATCTATGTGGCTAAAACAAACTTTGGCGCAAACATCCTTGTGAGGATGACCCTGAAGGAGAATTGATGAGTGGTGAGATGATAGACATCCAGTTGAATTCAATCGTCATCGTCACAAGCCGCAATCCTGAGATAGGAGAATTTGGCACAGCATTTCCCATTTATCGAGATGATGCTGCGACGTATCTGGTCACCTGCGCCCATGTCGTGAGGGACGTTGGTGGGTCTGACCAGATAATGGTGCGTACTGTGGTGGGTACAACTCTGCCAGCAACCGCGCCTGCTTCTGGTGCGACTCAGGGGATAGATCTCGCGATTTTACGTGTTGAGGGGCTACAAAATATTCCATTACTGCATCTTCGATCTAAGTCAGTCAGTCAGGGTCAACCCTTCACGTCCGCTGGTTTTCAGCAGCCTCATGGCGATTTTTTTCAATTCAGTTCGCTACAAGGGCATCTGGGCACCTCTTTTCAAAAGGGCAGAGCAGTCTTTGTCGATGGCTGGCATTTGAGTGTGGAGAAGCCTGATAGTCTACAGCATGGGAATAGTGGTTCTCCTGTCTTCGACGAAAATGGGCATGTTCTGGCTGTCATTGATACTCAACAGGGGGATGGAAGCCGAGGAACGGCCATTTCGATAGAAGCCCTTACAACTATCTGGCGAGGGATGCCTCAGAGCCTTTCTCAGAGCCTTTCATATACGCCGCTTCCCCGGCAGATTGGCGATTATCATGACCTGGAGTTTTTGCGAAGCGAAGGGGAAATTCTCGTCTGCAAGGGGAAAGATCATCGTACAGGCAATGAGTTCGCTATCCGTATGCTGCCAATGCGTGAGAATACTACGGCCTGGTGGCAACCTATTGAGCAAGCGACCAGAAAATTTCAACGCCTCAGGCATCGAAATATCCTTCCCGTGAGGACGTTTAGAACACCTGAGGGCTATGCCTGTCTCGCTACACCCTTTGTTCCTGATGGGTCGCTGGCGGATCTTGTCAAGAACGGTCAGCAATTTCCATTCGATGTTGCATTGAATTACATAACTGAGGCGGCGGAGGCGTTGAGTTATATCCATGCGTATAATCTTATGCTTGAAGGCAATCTCGTCCATGGGAATGTGACACCGAATAATGTGTTGCGCGGCAACAGTGGTATTCTCCTGAGTGGCCTGGCGGCCATTTTCGATAGATGGACGCCTGTCACGCAGGCCGATGCTTCTTCTTATCGTGCACCAGAGCAAATCGCGGGCGCACCAGCCACACGCGAGAGCGATCAATATGCTCTGGCGGCGACTGCATGCTGGTTGCTGACAGGGAGATCTTACGCTCAAGGCGGATTGACGGATCTGCGCAGCACATATCCAAACATTGCCTCCAACCTCGAACGAGCCCTGGATCACAATCCAGTTAAGCGTTATCCGTCGATGGTGTTCTTTATAACAGCGTGGAAGCGTGCTCTGCTCTCGGCGGGTGACCAGCCCTTTGTTCCGCCAAAGCATGAGCAGACACCGCTCCCTTTGTCTTCTTCTAAATCTAAATCGAAAACGCCAGATGAACCTCGGCCCCGTTGGCTACGCCTGGCTGCGGCTGCGCTGGTCGTTGTGCTGCTTCTGGGCGGCCTGGGCGTCGGCCTGCTAAGATTGACTTCTGGACCAATCACTCTCTGCCTGGCGACAGATCTTCCATTAAAAGGTTCGAATCTAACCATACTTCATGGAGTGCAAACGGCATTTCGGCATGCTGATGGTTACGATCAAACAAGCAATACAATCACTTTATCTCCTGCAATCACTTTATCTCCTAAGTATCAGTTGCGTGAGTTTGATCTCCCTATGGGGAGTGACGATTCCTCAAATCCCAATCAAGGTGTGAACAACCTGACCATGTTGATGACTCATAAGGTACAGGCCTGTATAAATCCGGTTGCGGTCATTGGTCCTTATACCAGTGCTAGCGCACAACGTGAAATTCCTACAGCTATAGCGGATCATATACTGCTCTTGAGTCCCTCGAATACCGATCCATGCCTGACCCAACCAGGTAATGATTGTCCCGCTTATGAGGCGCTCCATCCACCAAATTCCGTCAATACCTATGCTCGTCTGACCCCAACAGATGTTGAGCAGGGTGACAAAATTGTTTCTTTATTGGAAAATATGCTGATCTCGCAAAACAAACAGAACGCACCACAGATGATTGACATTGTCGATGATGGAGAACCCTATGGCGACCAACTCGCTAAAATTGTAGCGCAGGAGTTTTCCGTGAAAGGTTTTAAGCCGACGATCAATGTGTACTGCGCCAACACCGGTCAAT
>DAOTTL010000189.1:0-4289 GCA_034438135.1 Ktedonobacteraceae bacterium
CAGAAGCTGGAAAAGGTGTGTAACAATGAATATCATCCTGACTCCGTTTCGTCCCCTGGGGAAGCTCTGTGAGAGACATTAACTGCGTTAGGAATGTCTCTAACAGAGCTTGCAAAAAGGTGGAAATTGCTCCCGGAATTATCGTAGGTAGATATCAGCATGAAAAACGTTTACCTTTTACTCATTGTAACGGTCTTAAACACCATATTGAATGGAACAATGATCCACATGCGCCTGCTTAATGAAATGATGAGTTTTTCATAACAAGTTTAACAGGTAGGTATACTATCTACTATCAGAGATAATGCTCATCTATTCTGTTTCTCAATAGTGAGGAGTTATCAAACATATGCATTATCTTGCGCTGGCAAGCGATTATGATGGGACGCTGGCGAAAGAGAGCGTCGTCAATGAAAAAACGCTGAATGCACTGGAACGTCTTCAAGCATCTGGTTGCAAACTGCTTCTCGTCACTGGTCGCTTCGTGGATAACTTGCAGCAGGTCTTTCCAAGGCTGGATCTTTTTTCCTGTGTCGTGGCTGAGAACGGTGCGCTACTCTACCATCCATTTGACTCGACAGAAGAACTGCTGGGAACGCCTCTCCCAAAACAATTTATTCAGGCGTTGCAGGAAGCTGGTGTTACGCCCCTGGTAACTGGTCGAGTTATTGCCGCTACCTCACGGGCAAATGAAAAGCTGATCGTTGATGTAATTGAAAAACTGGGACTCGATCTGCACGTCATTCTTAATAAGGGAGCAATAATGATACTCCCAAAGGGCATAGATAAAGGGACAGGTTTTATAGCCGCCCTGCGTGAATTGAAGCTTTCGCCAGGTGACGTGGTTGGAGTTGGCGATGCTGAAAATGATCACTCATTTCTGGCATTGTGTGGACTCTCAGTGGCCGTAGCCAATGCCCTTCCTTCACTCAAGACGGCAGTGGATTATATTACAAAGGCTGATCGTGGAGATGGCGTAACTGAACTGATCGAGCTGATGCTTACTGATAATTTGCAGACTTCAACTTCTTCCAGCGAGTAAGTTTTCCTGAAAAACAGGTATCTGACCGTTTTCTGGCTGGCTCCCACTACGCTGCCTGGTCTGATTTTGTTTGAATTGACCATGGGAGAAGCGACACTTGATGTGAGCAACCAGGAAATCGCTACCATATTTCAACTGTTGCTGACTCGGTCCAACGTCTAAATAAGACTTATACTGGAAGACCCTTATTTTCATTTATGAACTGGAATAAACTCTGTTTTATCAAATAATTCCAGCCTTGATTGCACCGATCGTAACACTCAAAACTTGGAACCAAACCCACGTGTGTCATATCAATTTGAGTTGCATTCTTTGGGAATGAAATTTCCCAAACTATTTTTGTACCGGTCCATTCAGTACTGTCCGGGTGCCAGGTCTGGTTGCTATCGACAAGCTGCCACGCAACTTTCTTATTGGGAACAAGCTCAACAATCTTCATTGTATACATATCTCCATTACTAAAACGTACCGTAAAAATGTCATTGAGCTTGCGAGACTGGCCTTCGAAATTCCTTCCCCACCATTCTGAAACACGGGAAATTTTATCAAATGCCTCTTCTGGAGTAATGTCTGCGGTTATACTGCTCTGATAATCCTGTTGTTGCATGAGAGATCACTGCCTTTCTACTTCTCTGTCGCCAGACGACAATACTTAATCTATAGGTTAAGTATATAGCAAGAAGGGAACGCTGTCAAGGGATATCCTGAAGATCTTTCTGTCTCATTTGCACCTGACGTGAAGATTTATCATCTGCAAATGGGTCAAACGACCCTCTTAAACATCTACTATTTCCCTTACACTAAAAGCATCACGTGAAGGATGACAATACACCCGATAAGGATCAAAAGTATGTCCACTATTGAAAAAGAGGATCATGCGGCTTTTGTTGTCAAAATAGCAGGGAATTGCATCAGCAAAGCGTTATGCATCAGAGCATGGGGAGGGGAATTGTTGCACTGGATTGTGCTATTCCCGCCTCTGTGGTTACTTACTCATCTCAGAATACACGGTAGAGAACAGATCAAAGGAAACGGCCCTTACATCTTTGTCGCTAATCATACCAGTCATCTGGATGCCCCTCTGTTGTTGGCCGCACTCCCATTTCGCTTACGCTTACGGCTACACACTGCGGCTGCAACCGATTACTTTTTTCGCAGTTGGTGGAAAGGCATGCTTGTCAAAATGCTGTGTAATGCTTTCTCATTTGAGCGCAGAGGCTCTACTGGTTTGTATCGTGCGCAACAGCTCCTCAAAAACGGCCATAGCATCTTGCTCTTTCCAGAAGGAACACGTAGCAAGGATGGACAGATTCATCCTTTCAAGTGTGGCATAGGCAAACTGATCCTGTCCACGCACGTTTGTGTGATTCCGGTTTGGATTGAAGGCGCTCATCTCGCGCTGCTTAAAGGGGCGCATCTCACACGCTATCACCAGGTGGAGATCAAGTTTGGCGCTCCATTGCAATTTGTACAGGGTCTCGAACAGGCAAGTGTTGTAAATGCCATTGAGCAACAGGTTCGAGCACTGGCACCTCTGGCTTCTCTCACTGACAACAAAGGAAAGGGAAACATGGATGGCGACAAGGAGATATAGTGGCATCTATGGGATCAAACCCTGGTGGCAAAGTAGATTAGCCGGTATAGAGCACGCACTCGTGAAGCGCCATGTGCATCCTGACACGATAACATTTGCGGGGGTCGTCTGTACCGGACTACTTGGAATAGTGCTGTTTGGCTCCGGTCAATGGTCATTGTTGGCGTTAATGGTTCCGCCTCTGGCTCTGGGGCGACTGGCGGCG
This sequence comes from Ktedonobacteraceae bacterium, assembly GCA_034438135.1. Taxonomy (GTDB): domain Bacteria; phylum Chloroflexota; class Ktedonobacteria; order Ktedonobacterales; family Ktedonobacteraceae; genus Paraktedonobacter. Next base: position 2,842 of record DAOTTL010000189.1, read on the forward strand.
AACGCGCTGGATGGATTGGTAGCGCGACACACTGGACTGGCTCATCCTGGCGGCGAAATGTTCAATGAATGTTGCGACCGCATCTCTGATATCCTGATCTTTGGCAGTCTGGTTGGCAGGAAGAGGTAATGCCGCGCAGGTGCTCGATCCGCCTGAGAGGGTGCTCTGGCAGCGTTATTGTACCTGGGTAGCAATTGCGCTGATATTCACCGTTGCACTCCTCACTGGTCCCCTGGCAATTGCCATTCTGTGCGCATTTATCTGCTGGCAGGGTGGGCGAGAATATGCATTACTCACCTCAATGCCAACCAGTCATTTTCTGGTTCTCGTGCTTGGAGGTCTATCCACCCTGGTCGCCGTTCTCTATGGGGGCGCTTCAGCGCTGGCAATCGCACCTGTCCTCGCCTTCTTCGGGTGGTCATTGCTAGCACTTCAGCCGTTTCAGAAGGAAATCGAGTGTGAACGGCGCTTTACAGCCGGGCTGACTGGATTATGGGGCTACCTCTACCTTGGCTGGCTGCCAACATTCCTGGTGGTTCTGAGCATGAGCAAGCTACCTGGCTTAGTACTGGTCGCAGGGCCAGGAGTAGCGCTGAGCGATATTGGCACGTTTTGTACCGGCAAACTCCTGAAAGGTCCCAATCTGGCACCACGTCTGAGTCCGAAGAAAACCTGGGGTGGACTGCTGGGAAATATCCTGGGTGCCTCGCTCGCCGTTACTCTGACAGGTTTTGCGATCCCAGATCTCGCGCTCTGGCAGTGTGTCCTGCTTATCGCTACCGTCGGTCTCGGTAGCGTATGGGGAGATCTTCTGGAGTCTCTTCTCAAACGCCAGGGAAAAGTGAAAGATACAGGTGAACTGCTCCCCGGTTTTGGCGGTCTCCTGGACCGAGCCGACAGCTTCTTGATTGTTGTACCTCTCGTCTACTATGCAATGCAATTTTCAGCAGTCTTGAAACTCTGAGGGAATAGAGGGAGGAGTGGCTTGACAAGGCCACCCCTCCTCGAGAAAATACATGAGTCAGCCCTCATTTTGGCAAAATGAGCCAACGCTCTTGCTGGCGGCTGCCCCGCCAGATCTTCAGGGAGAAACGGCTGAGTTTGGAAGCAGTTTGCTGCGTCCAAACTCAGCCCTAAAAAAAGCTAACATATTAAAATGGAGAAACACAAAGCACACTCGTTGTGCTTTGTGTTTCTCCCAAATCTCAAGCTACAGAATGACTTTATTTACTTTTCTTTATCATCTACAAGATTGAGGCTAATAGAGAACTCTCTACTCTACTGTGACCGATTTGGCCAGGTTGCGTGGCTGATCCACGTTACAGCCACGTGCCACAGCGGTATGATACGCGAACAGTTGTAACGGAATACTCGCCAGTAACGGATTAAGAACCTCCAGGCTGGCTGGCACATAGAGAACATCATCAGCGTGCCGACCAATCATCTTG
>DAOTTL010000190.1:0-8920 GCA_034438135.1 Ktedonobacteraceae bacterium
CGCCCGACATCTCTCAAAAAAGACTTTGTTGGCGAAGCCATTCGCCAACAAAGTCTTCTAAATGAACGATTTTAGTCGTCTTTCTTCATCTGTGATTTCCGGTTTTGAGATGATCGAAAGAATAAGTAGAGAGAAGATACTTGCAAATTGCAAGTGATATGTGAGAGAAAGCAAGATAAGAAGAGGCAATAGGGATGGGAGAGGATATTTTGCAAGAGGGATTGTCACTCACTTCTTCACAGAAAAGGATGAAACAGATGAATACAGCGGTACTCGAACATGAAACTGTCAACGTTTCTCAGGAGGTTGACAGTACGACATCCATTGAGAAGGTTGAAAGTGCAGCGTCCAGCGCGGTTTCCCCTGTCAAATCATCGCGGTCTATCACTACTGCGCTGACGTTTGTCACAGGCTGTATCACTCTAATAATGACTGGTTTTGCCATCATCATTCCTGTTTTTCCGCAGCGCTTGCAGGCGTTGGGATTGGGTTCTGAAACTCTGGCTTTGATGGAAGGGGCCTTTGGGCTGGGCATGTTGCTCTTTAGCACGCCGATGGGAACATGGTCTGGTCGTATTGGTCGGAAGCCTATACTTTTCATCTCGCTGGCTGGCTTTATTGTTACCAATCTGCTTCTCTCGGTCGTGAACACTCCTGTGTTGTTCGTGCTCATTCGCTTTGTTGAGGGCGTGTTAATTTCTGGCTTGATGCCTGCTACTATGTCCATGGTGGGCGATACTATTCCGCTGGAGAGACAGGGACGTTGGATTGGTTTCCTTACGACGGCGCAGGCGGTTGGTTTCGCCTTGGGACCAGGCCTGGGAGGTTTCCTGGCTCAGACGCTGGGCTTTACCGCTCCCTTCCTGTTCTCGGCTGCCATTGCGTTAATGGCTTCGGTTCTGGCGATCTTCATGGTACCAGAAACGTTGCCAAAGCATACGCGAGACGCGATGAGACTGCAAAAAGTTGATCGCAAAGCACTGGCTAAAAAGTCGCAGGGATGGCAGTTTGGTCGCTCGATCTGGCTGATTGCTCCGTTCCTCTTCATCGATTTCGGGATGATTTTCACCTATCCCTTTGTGTTCCCACGCTATCCCTTCTTCTTTGCGCAGGTACTTCATTATAGCGCGTCACAATATGGTCTGTTGTTTAGCGTTTATGGACTGGCCCTGGCTGTCTTCCCGTTCTTCCTGGGACGTTTCTCGGAGAAGAGGTCGAAGAAACCGCTCATCATTATCGGCAGCTTACTCTTCGGTGCGTTGAATATAGCCATGCTTGTAGCTCCCGTCTATCCGCTGTTAGTCATGGGTGCGGCCCTGGCAGGATTGGGCAGTGCGTTCGTCGAACCGGCAATGGGTAGCATTTATCTTGGAGCCACCACCGACGATAATCGTGGTCAGATAATGGGACTGCGTGGATCAGCCATTTCGCTGGCCGTCATGCTTGGTCCGCTGGCTCAGGCCCTCATCGGACCCTGGATCACAGCCCAGACCACGTTCGCGATCGGTGTTGTCCTCTCCCTGAGCATGTCCGTATTAGCCTTTTTCCTTATGAGGAAGCCGCGCAGAACAGAGAACGCGCTATGAGTCATTCCCCATTTTGCCAGGAAGAGGGATAACTCATACATCTTCAGGAGGAAGTGATGAGATTGTCAGCGGCTCAGCCGTTGACAATCTCATCACTTCCTCCCTTTTTTTCTCAGGAAGGGAGAGCAGTTAACTCCGAGGATCTGATCTCTTGGCTTGAACCTGAAACGGTAAGATGAAAGGTATTTTCGGAGACTTTACTCCATGTTTAGCTTATTTTGAATTTCTATGAAAGAAGAGAGCACCATGCGTTGTGATGGGGCGCATGATGCTCACTTCTTTCGTGATAGCCTATGAGGATGATGGTTGATCAATAGACTCTATCGACGTGCTCGGTCCAGTAGTGGTGCGTCTTGGCAACGACGGTGATTACGTTCTTGATCTCTTCTTCCAGACGAAAGGCGGGACCCGCAGGGAGGAAGATGATCGATCCCTCGCGGCGTACACAGACGTTCTCGACCAGGATGGCGCGTAAGAGCCAGAGGGCCATACTCTCGTTCTCACAGACCAGTCCAACCCAGCCTGTGCTGCCGTGAACGGTGGGACAGTTCGTTACCTGCTGCCAGCCGCGTTCGATCTCGGCGACGACGCGTTCATAGGCCTCTGGCTGTGCACGGATCTCTTCGATGGGTACAGGTTCCAGCAGTGTGCCACGATGGGGAGGACCGCCAGCGAGGGCCAGGTCACAGAAATCGCTCCATATCTGATCCCACGCGACCCGTCCATCTGCTCCGTAGATCAGTGGTGCCGATTCCATCGTTGCCGCACTGATCGATTGCTGTCCATCGGCATCGCGTGAAGGCAGGAGCGGTAGAAGAGCATCAGTGTGGGGGAACTGAGACTGTGCGTTCTCTTCCAACAAGGTCCCGTACCAGGCGCGTAAGGCGTTAGGTCGGGCAAGTTCTTTTGTGCCCAGACCGTATCCGACACGTTGTAACTGGATGGGCGGACGTTTGAAGGTTGCCAGTCCAGCCAGAATGGCGGCCCCGGTGGGGGTGACCAGTTCAGTTGGTGTATCGTCCTGAATGGTTGGTGCATTCACGTGCGCCAGGATGTAGAGGACGGCAGGTGCGGGAATGGGCAGTTTGCCATGCGCGGACTGCACCCAACCTGATCCCAGAGGGAGCGGACTGGCGAAGACATGTTCAATACCCAGTAGAGAAAGACCAATGACCGAGCCTACGATATCGACAATCGCGTCGAGCGATCCTACCTCGTGAAACTGCACACTCTCCGCTGGCACGCCGTGTACAAAGCCCTCGGCTCTGGCCAGTAAGCTGAAAATGTGCAGGCTTCTGGTCTTGATCTCCTCTGAAAGCTGACTATTTGTGATGATAGCGCGAATATCCGCGAAGCTGCGATGGACATTCTCTTCGGGTAGATGAACCTTGACTTTGGTTCCACTCAGATAGCCACGCATCTGCCGTTCAGCGGTGAGCGAAAACGGCGGGAGGTCGAGCTTTTTTAGCTCTTCCTGAAGGACGGCGAGATCGAGACCGCTATCAACCAGACATCCAAGCGTCATATCTCCACTGATGCCCGAGAAGCAGTCAAAGTAGATCGCGTTGGCGGTCGTTGATGCGAGGCTGCCAGTGAACGAGGGTGCGAGCGTGTCGCGAGTATCATCAGATCTGTGGGAATGGGTATGAGAGTGGGAATGGGTGTGAGGTGTGCCCTGATAGGGGGCGTGAGCGTCGATGATCTTTGCACGCTTTTCCGGGGGAACTTGCATGCGTTGCTCAACCCAGTCCACGATGGTATTCAGGCCGGTTCCGTCCTTGAGATTTGTCATGACATAGGGACGGGTACTGCGCATGCGTTGGGTGTCGCGCTCCATGACTGCCAGGGAGGCACCAACGGCCCTTGCCAGGTCGATTTTATTGATTACGAGCAGGTCGGAGCGTATGATGCCGGGACCGCCTTTGCGCGGGATCTTTTCGCCCTCTGCGACATCGATGACATAGATAAAGGCATCGACCAGCTCGGGACTGAAGGAGGCGGCGAGATTGTCTCCACCGCTCTCGACGAAGATAAGTTGCAGATCTGGGATCTGCTCTTCGAGGTCGGCGATGGCCTCCAGGTTCATGGAAGCATCTTCACGAATGGCGGCATGGGGACAGCCACCAGTTTCGACGCCGCGAATACGTTCGGTAGGGAGTGTCCCCTGGCGTACCAGAAACTCGGCGTCTTCTTTGGTATAAATATCGTTAGTGATCACCGCGACATTGTAGGCGGGATACAGGATGCGGCTCAAACAGTCAACGAGGGCGGTTTTACCACTACCTACGGGACCAGCTACTCCAATACGATAGGCGCGGGATAGGGAACGGTCTTGCATGCTCACCTCTCAAAACAACGTTATAGCTTTGGCACTATCTCTGCGATTGTTACCTTGATCAATATTCTCACACAAGAGCATATTATAGCACGTGTCCACCTGAGTATCTGCCTCTTCACGGGGCTATTGTATATCCTCTCGTTAACTCAACGCTTTACGCACCGCCATGACCTCTATATCGTCGAGCGGGAGTTGCTGCTGGAACCTGATAGCGACGCGAACATGCTGTCCAGGGAAGTTTTGTTCGTACCCCTGAAGCACCTCTGGCACGACGGCATCAATCTGGGGATGACCGAGGGTCCCTTGCAGCATAAGATCTTTCGTCAAGTATGGGTCTCCTTTTGAAAAATCGGTTCAGGAATATCGAGTGACGGCTTAGAGAAGGATACCTTTAGTTAATAATAGATTCCAGTTCGATCTCATCTCTCAAAGGGATTTCTTCGATGCCAAGAAGGGGTGTTTCTGGTTGCATCTTCCTTGTATGTTCTAACGCGTTGGGATATAAAGCCGAAAGGGTAAAACCACGTTTCTGATAAAACCGCAGGGCATGGAGGTTATCGTTTGTCGTAATCAACCAGACCCTTTGACAGCCCGCTTTTTGGGCAGTCACTTTCACTTTCTCTACCAACGTTGAACCAATGCCTCTCACTTTGACGAGACTATCTAATGAGACAATCTCACATTCCTTCCCATCTATGTGATAGGTAAGAAGTCCAACGCGTTCACCGCGCAGTAGTGCGACGAACGCAGTAAGCCTGGCAGCATCCTGGCATTTTCCTCGCGTGATGATGGCTGTTGTTCCCCATTGCTTTTCCAGGAGGTTTGTTTTCCAGGCAAAGTCGGTCTCGTTTGTTTCTCTTATCTGAAGAGTTTCTATTTCACGTGTCATGTCCTATGTCTCTCTTATTCTGTCAAAACTTCGTTTTGAAGTTCTATCCCTCCCTCCCTCCCTCACAAGCATAGGCTTTGCCGATTTGCTACATCGACCTGGCAGGGCACCCTACCCCTTTTTTTAAGGGGCAGATGGCCTGTTTCTGGAGGCGATGGCGGGAAGAGGGCGAAAAATCTGTCTTTGTGAGGGTCCAGTCTATTTCCCTTGCTGGGAAATGGACTGGAGCGCAGCCCTGAAGCCGTTTAAGGAGCGCAACCCCTTGCATCTCTACTTTGCAAAAGAAGCGAGTCACTCCGCTATTACTTTGTAAAACGAAGTTTGACTGGTCCTGGTTATCCCATGTACCGCTCAAACCAATCGCCAATAGCCGGGTATGCTTTGAGTTGCGTCTCTTTACGCATCATAAAGTGACCCTCGTTTTCAAAGCGCAGATAGTCAACGGGCGTTCCCTGGGCCTTCACTGCGGCGACGATGCGTTCGGCCTCCGCGACCGGTACACGTGAATCGTTGGCACCGTGCAGTACCAGTAACGGCGCGGTGATGCGATCGACAGAGTGGATCGGCGATATGCGGATCAGAATATCCCGATCCTTTGCCAGACTGCCATATTCCGCCTCGCGCCATTTACGTCGCCAGGGACCGGTCTGTTCCAGGAAGGATACAAAATTAGAGATGCCCACGATATCCACAGCCGCAGCCCACAACTCGGGATAGGTCGTCACTGCCGCAAGCACCATGTAGCCTCCATAGCTGCGACCCAGAATACCGATGCGTCCGGGGTCCGCCTCTCCCTCTTGCACGAGCCAGTCCACAGCCGCCTTCAGATCAGCCACGCTGTCTGGGCGCAGACCGACATCATCAAGATGCACATAGGTCTTGTCATAGCCTGCACTTCCACGTACATTGGGAGCGAGTATCGCGAAACCCTGGCGCAGATAATACTGGAATGGTGGCATAGAAGGGGCCGTATTGCGTGGACGAAATTGCGACTCCGGTCCTCCATGAACAAAGACAATCACAGGCAGCAATCCGTCAGGACCTCTCAGCCTGTCAACGTGAGGACGATAATAGTAAGCAGGTATCTGGAGTCCATCAAATGAGGGATAGTGAATGAGTTCTGGCAGTACCAGATTATCTGCGTCAAAGGGGAGCGAAAATGTAGTCACTGGTTCTGCCACTGGCTGATCGGACCGCACAATCCAGAGATTGCCAGCGTGGGCCGTGCCGCTAAAACTCAAGGCTACTTGATTCTGTATCGGTGACCAGGTCAGGTCCTCAATGATTCCATTGGGGAGATCGGGCGAAGATAGTTCCTTGTTTGAGGTCGTATCAAAAAAAATTAGACGAGAATATCCATCCTCGTTTAGCGCCCAGGCAAGCGTCCTCTCATCCGGTGAGAGACCCATGCCAGCCTCGGCATTCCAGGGGGCATCTGCCAGATAGGTCAGAGGTGCATGCTCTTGTCTGAGTGGCAGTGTATGCAGATCTATCCTGGCGGGAGCACTATATTCACGCTCATAATCGGCGAGGATGTACAGCGACTGACTGTCCGCAGTGAAGCAAGGATATTCATAGTTTGCCTCCCCCTCATGAGAGGTCAGATGATGCACCGCACTCCCATCGACGGCCACCAGGAAGAGATCCACATCTCGTTCAGAGTTCAGACAAGAGGCAAGCACATATTTTCCATCAGGAGACCAGGCTTGAGGCATCAGACTTGTATCCTGAGCGAGCAGACAACGAGCTTGCCTGGTTTGAAGATCCATGATCCAGAGATCAAAGAAGGCTGCATAGCGTTGATTGCTGCTGTAACAGAGTGCCGTACCATCAGGCGACCAGGCTCCGAAGTGATGAATAACCCCGGGTGATTGGGTGAGTGCTTCTGGCTGCGAGCCTTTTGAGGAGAGCAAGTAGAACTGATCATGCTCGTTTCCACCTGCATCGACCGTTGCAAGAAGATGTTCACCATCGGGCGACCAGACCACCTGCCCAACACGGTCAGGAAAGTCAGTCAACTGAACCGCTTCTTTCTCTTTAAGAGTAAGAAGCCAGACCTGATCCAGACCTGTCTGATCACTCAGAAATGCCAGCGTGGTTCCATCAGGAGACCAGGCAGGCCCATGAGCGCGGGGAATAGCGAGATACTGCATAACGTTTTCAGCCTCAATCATAAGGGATACCCTCCTGAAAACTCTCTATTGCACAGATCTATGACAATTGCCATCATAGACGCGGGATCGATCAATATTCGTGCGAAATACGCTCGAAAAAAGCCAGTACCTATCATATCATACATCAGCTCATCACCGGACGTTTATCTCTCGCCAGAGCAGGTCTGTTGTAAAGACAGAAAGAACAAGATGATGGGCATATATGGTATAGCATTTGGATTATATGGTATTCTCTTTTTCTCATCAATATGGGTATACTTGCTCAGGAAAAGTCTATCTCCCCAGTTTCCAGAGGAGAATTCAAGGAAGCGTTTAAGCGATCTTCCCTGGAATGCAGGGGATCATCGTGCGTTCAAGCCGAAAGGATGGATCTCTAGCATGAAACGATATCTGTTAAAATGTGCTCTTGCAATAGCAATTTGTGTCTGTGTGGCAAGCACGCTCTTTGCCATATTCTCTCCAGCGAAAACCGCACACGCAGATTCCACTAGCAAGGCCGTCAGTTGTCCTGGGATTACATACTCACCAGGGAAAGCCTGGTCTGTGGATGAATATGATTCTACAGAATCATGCAAAGGTGGTCATCTGCATTTAACCTATCAGATGGCATGTACCATGATATTCACTCCTGTGCCCTTCGGATGGCGTGGGAAAGGTGCCGCTTAAATCTCGTTCAAGGGGAGTAATTCCTGAACAAAAAAAGACGCTATACTGATATGGTGTAGCGTCTTTTTTATGTAGTGGTAACGTAGTGTTCTGTCAGACTTCGTTTGACACATCCGCTCCCCACTCTGGGATGATCCGGTGCAGGACTCATAATGCGCCCTCTCTTTTGACAGGAAGGATTTATCATAACCATGACAATTTCCTCTATTACCCATCCACTTGAGCCTTTGACTTCCGAAGAGATTGCCACTGCGGTAGCTCTGGTACGTGCTGAACCTTTGTATTCAGAGGCGGTACGGTTCGTAATGGTCAAATTGCAGGAGCCGACCGACCTTGAGGCTGTGACTCCTCTGGAGGCGCATGGATTTGTGCCACGTGAAGTCTTTCTCTCACTGCTCGACAAGTCCGGCGGCGAGGGAAAAGCCTATGAAGTGATCGTAGACCTCTCGGCAGGCATCATTACATCCTGGAAGCACATCGAAGACGTTCAACCTTCCCTGATGTTTGAAGAGTTTTTTTCCTGTGAAGAGGCAATTAAAGCGAACCCCGAATTTCAAGAGGCCCTGGTCAGACGTGGTATCACCGATTTCTCACGAGTGAACATCGACCCCTGGTCGGCGGGTAACTACGGTCGGATCGATGAGCAGGGACGCCGTTTGCTGCGTACAACCGCCCATTATCATCAAAATATGGAGGATGTGGAGGAGAATACCTATGCGCATCCTATTGCGGGTCTGCATGCGATACTTGACCTCAATGCAATGGAGGTTATCAGGATCGATGACTTTGGGATGCTTCCTATCCCCCAGGCCATGGCTAACTACCTGCCGGGCGATGTTCAGGTGCGCACCGACTTGAAGCCGTTAGAGATCATTCAACCTGAGGGTCCAAGCTTTACTGTGCAAGGAAATCGAGTGCAGTGGCAGAAATGGGATTTTCGCATCGGCTTCTCTCCACGCGAGGGATTGATCCTGCATAATCTCTACTATGATGGGCGTTCGCTCTTTCGCTCGCTGCGCCTGGCAGAGATGGTTGTGCCCTACGGTGATGCTGGTCCCGACCACTCTGTCCAGAATGCCTTCGACGTTGGCGAGTACGGGGTAGGCTGGCTGGCCAATTCGCTGGAACTGGGTTGTGATTGTCTTGGACACATCCATTACTTTGACGCCTCCATGACCGATAACGCGGGCAACCCTCTGACCATCAAGAACGCCATCTGTATGCACGAAGAGGACGAGGGTATTCTCTGGAAACATTGGAACTACCG
>DAOTTL010000191.1:0-30235 GCA_034438135.1 Ktedonobacteraceae bacterium
ATTTTACAAAAATGAGGGATGACTCATATCTTCTCTGCCGCCTCCGGCGGCAGAGGGAGGAGCGAGAAAAAACCTCTACCTGTGAGTAACCTGTCCCACCCCGAAGAAAGAAAAGAGGCATTTCGGGCGTAGCGCAACGCGCTGCGCCCGAAATGCCTCAAAAAAGCATGGGGGGTGGAGCCATTAACTTACAAGTAGGGCGGGCTATCCCAGAGCGTTTCTCTCTCTTTTTAGTTGTGAGCGACCTTTGTCGCAATGAGCATGCCCGTGTTCCAGTCCAGGCGAGTGACGCGCAGATCTGACCGTTGTTCAAGTGTAGAAACGAGCTTTTCTACTTGCGCCGCGCGTCCTTCGCTCCAGGAGGGTTGAGGGAGTAAGTGATCGATCACATACATGCCTCCCGGGGCCAGGAGTTGCAGAACCTCGTTCAGGTAAGAGTATTTCCCTAACTCCATATCTACGGAGATGAAATCAAACGTTTTTCTTTCTGCAAGCGTGGCATCGATAAATTTCTTGCCATCTTCAAGTGTGCAGTGGATACGTGGATCGTCTCCCAGGAAGCGTTGGGCAACTGAAAAGTGTTGTTCGTCGCCATCTACCGTCGTCAGTTGAGATTGAGCATCCATGCCATCGCGTATCCAGCAGGCGGAGACGCCTGTACCTGTGCCCAGCTCCAAGAAGCGTCCGCCTGGCTTTCCCGCAGCAAGGGTACGTAAAAGACTTAAGGTGAGCAGATCAGCTCTCTGAAAGAACTGGATCTCATGCGTGGCCTCTTCTAGCTCTGCGATACCAGGAGGGAGTGTTGTGGTCGATGGTGTCCACATTGTTTTGATTTTCCTTTATGTATATGACTCTTAAAAAGTGAGCGAGACGAGCGACTTCTTTCTAATGAATGTCGGATTGATGCTCGTTTTGCTCTTCTAAGGGAAGAAATAGATGCAGGGCGAAGAGCATATGTTCTCCGCCCCGTGTCTTGTTCTTTTTTGGTCGATTAAATGGTTCCAGCGTTTACTAATGGACTACTGCATCAGTCTGTTTGCCCTGGAGCCGCATAACATCGGCGGCGTAGGGAGAGAGTCCCATCTCAAAAGGCATATGCAGTCCGCCGATGAGTAGCGTTTCGCTCAACGTGTGGCTCCAAAGTTCAAAAGAGACTACTTTGTACAGTTCAGGTGCGAGATGATACTCGATCTTGCCCTGAGTTGAGGGTGCTACACGACAATCACAGCCGCAACCGTGCTCGAATAGACCTGCTCCTGCCTGGCTCATGCGGGTCTCAATATGGAAGAGAAGTCGATATGACTTGCCAACGGCGTGCAGACAAGAATCGACGAGCCAGTAAGGATGAGTCAGGCTCTCCTTGCGGCTCAAAATAGTTGTCTCGATCGTTGGATCAGGTACCGTTCCGAGGAAGGCAAAGGAGTCCCAGACGACCGCAGAGACACGATCTCCGAATTCGTCAGAAAGACCCTGAAGTACGTTGAGGACTTTCCTCTGCATATCGGCATAGGGACCCGTAATAAGATGGGCAAAGTTTTTCTGATCAAAGGGTGTAAGAAAGCCTTCACCTAGCAACGTGAGTACCTCTCTGCCGAGATCGCCAAAGCCAAGGCGGTCCGCCTGTGAGAGGTATCGTTGTGCCAGTTCTACAAGGTCATGATGAAAGTTCTGCGTTTCCAATTGAGGCCAGGGCTGTGGTAATTCAACAGGTTGGGTTAGATCGACCGGGGTAATTTCAACTGTGTACATAGAGTAAGTGTCCTTTCGTTGATAATCGTGAACAAGCAGTTCTTACCAATAACGGGACTATGAAAAGCAGTGGCCTGGAGTTATGCAGTAAGTGTAACACCTCTATGAAGAACATCTCAAAACTTGTCAGGAAAAACTCTGTACCCCCTTCTCCAGGGCAGAGGCCAGAAGAGTCCTGTTTTTAGATCGCAGGCCGTGAGAGTTTTTTTTGCCCGCATGGATAGTATACTCGGAAAAAGTGCCGTACGTCCATTGGGAGAAATCCCTATCGCAGGGTTTCTCAAAAGTCGTTCTTTCCCCGCCCACCCACCTGTTTTGGAGGATGGGAGGCAGCGCGACTGCGCTGCCTCCCATCCTCTTTTTTCCTGGGGAGGGATTTGGCAATGGCTGAAATGCGACTTTTGAGAAATCCTGATCCCTATCGCAGAGGTTTTTCTGCTGCAAGGTTGCCCCTCCCCCAAAACAAAGGAGAGATGGATGAGTTTGTAAGTAGCGAATATACTTACAAACTCATCCATCTCTCCTTAAAATGCTGCGCTTCCGCCATTCAAAGAGAGAATAGCTGAGCTTTTGAGTGGCTTTATCATTCAAAAGCTCAGCTATTCTCTCTTTGTTAAAGAAATGGAATCTGGAGGGCTTGCTGGTAAGCTTCAAGCGCCTCCTCTTCTCGCTGGAGTTCGCTGAGAAGATGACCCATTTTCATCCAGATCGACGCATTCTGGTGGTCTAGCTTAAGCGCCTGTTGATAGGCCTCAAGAGCCTGCTCATTTTTTTTGAGCTTGCCGAGTGTATCGCCCAATCCCACGTGAACCGAGGCATTGTCAGGATCAAGTGCATGTGCCCGGTTATAGAACTCCAGGGCGTTCTCATATTTTGTGAGATTATAGGAGAGAAAGCCCAGACCCTTGAAGGCAAAGGCATTCTTCGGTTCGAGCCGGAGGGCATGCTGATAGAAGTTCATCGCCTCCTCAAAGCGCTGACGAGTACAGAAGATATCGCCCATGCTTGTATAGACTGAGGCATCGTCCGGCGCGAGTTGGCGGGCATGCTCGTAAGCCTCAAAGGCCTCCTCATAACGTTCCAGAGAGCTGAGCATCTCAGCTATATCGATGTAGATAGATGCGTTTTCAGGCTCCAGACGATTGGCAGCTTGATAGGCCTCAAGAGCCTGCTCATTTCTGTGGAGAAGACGAGCGAGGTCGCCTTTATTGCGCTGGGCGGAGACATCCTGGGGGGTCAGTTGGGTTGTGCGTTCGTAGGCGATTAAGGCGTCCTCGTGGCGCTGAAGGATGCGAGCGAGTTTTCCAATGTTGGCATAGACAGAGGCATCGTCGGGTCCTACCAGGCGAGCGTATTCATAGGCTGCCAGGGCCTCTTCGTGTCGCTGGAGACGGCTGAGGATAGCTCCGATGCCTGTATAGACGGCAACTGTATCGTCTTTAAAGCTTTGCAGGGTATTTTCTATGCTCAGTGAGATAGAGGCGTTCCCTGGTTCTAGCTGAAGGGCCTGCTGATAGGCTTCAAGGGCCTCTTTATACTTTTTGAGATGGCTCCATGTTTCGCCTATACTTGTATGGACATTGGCATCGGCAGAGGCTCGCAGGCGTGCCTGTTCAAAGGCTTCAAGAGCTGCCTCATATTTTTGTTGACTGCTGAACGTTTTTCCTATACCCATATAAGCTGTAGCACTATTGGGGTCGAGCAGCAGTGCCTTATGAAAGGCCTCCATTGCTTCTTCGTACCGTTTAAAGTTATGAGAGGCTTCACCGGCAGCGCACCAGTTCTCGACCTGTTGGGAGATATTCTCGCACGGCTGCTCAGATTGGTGTGTGTATTCTTTTTGAATAACCATGTATGTAGCCATTTGCTTTAACTAAGCTCCACGATCTACATTTTGCCGTCTCGTTTCCCGCAGTATAACATGTATTGGATGAAGTTGGTGCAAGAATAGTCCATCAAGTGGACGGTTCTCACATGCATGTTTTTGATCTGTTCGTCTCAAAAAAAAAGGACGTTTGAGGAGAAAAAGAGCAGCCGTTGTGAGGATTGGGAGTAGTGCAAAGGCGATTCAATAGGCCGCTCGCGGAGTCCTCCTGAGAAATACGTTTAAGGACTTTCACACGTGTTAGAAATGGTGAGCTTTAAAAGAGAATTTTGAGCGAAAAGGAAGAGATATCTATGTTTACTGCTGTGCAACCAGTCCATTATCATGGAAAAGAAGCACAGGAATATATCTGGCTAAATGGAGAGCAACAGGTGACGAGTAGCTGCTGTCTGGCCGGGTCACTCCTGGGAGATGAGATTGTACGTGTGCGTTTTCTGCACACGGCATATCCAGAGGGATTGCGCTTTCAACTAGTTGATGAGGCCGAAGGAACGTTACCGTACCATTCCTGGATTGTTTCGACTGGCGATGAGACGTGGAAAACGACCTCTGGCGATGAGGAGGCGCAGTCAGTCCTGGCCCCTTATCTGCGCGGCTTTGCCTGGGGAAGCAATGAACTGCGTTGGACGCATCCGCTGATGGAGAACGAGCGTGTGTATGGCTTTGGCGAGCGCACAACAGGGATGAATAAGCGGGGTGATTTTTTGACGCTCTGGAACTGGGATCCTGAGATGGGGCATGGACCAGAGACAGGGAAAATGTATACTGCCATTCCTTTTTATCTCCAGATATCCCCTATTACTGGTAAGGCGACCGGTTTGCTGGTCGATCATACTGGTAAAACCGAAATGGATATTGGCCATGCCGACCTGAGCGAGATGCAGATCACAGTACAGGGCGAGAGACTGACCCTTTATTTTTTTGCTGGTCCAACTCCTGCCGATGTGTTGCGTCAGTATACCGATCTGACCGGACGCATGCCCTTACCGCCCCGTTGGGCACTGGGACACCATCAGGGACGATGGAGCTATTATACCGATCAGGAAGTGCGCGAGATTGCGACCCAGTTCCGCGAGCGCAATCATCCCTGTGAATCGCTGTGGCTCGATATCGATCATATGGATGGGTTTCGTACCTTCACCTGGAATACTCACTCTTTTCCCGATGTGTCTGGCCTGACCAGGGAGATGATGGAGCAGGGTTTTCATATCATTCCAGTCATCAATCCAGGTATTAAGACCGATCGCGATTATCTGGTGTATCATCAGGCGCTGGCAAAGGGCTATCTGTGTCGCAAGCAAGGCGGCGATCTCTATATGGGCACTGGCTGGCCAGATGACTGCTCGTTTGCTGATTTTTCCAGGGCTCAGGTACGCGAGTGGTGGGGAAATCTCTTTCATCATTTTCTTGAACAGGGGGTTGCGGGGAGTTGGAATGATATGAATGAGCCTTCACAGGCAACGCTCATGGAGAAAAAGTTTCATAAACCAACCTTGAAAACATTTGATGACGATGTAATGCATATTGGTAGCGGAGAGAATGTTACAGGACCCGATGGTCCGCCGACCCTTCATACCTTTTTTCATAATGCCTTTGGTTTGCAGATGGCTCGCGCTATGCGTGAGGGTACCCAACGCTTTGCCCCTGATAAGCGTCCCTTTGTTCTGACCCGTTCAGGAACTGCTGGCGTTCAACGCTATGCCGCGATGTGGACGGGCGATAACTCTAGCTGGTGGGAGCATATCTCATTGGCTGTGCGTATGTGTCTGACTCTGGGCATCGGTGGTATTCCTTTTACCGGCTCAAATATCGGAGGCTTCTGGGAACATTGCAATGGAGAGTTGCTGGTCCGTTTCGCGCAGCTTGGCGCTCTGCTGCCCCTATGCTGGAATCATAACGCTGTTGCGAGTGCACCGCAGGAGCCGTGGGCCTTTGGCGAACCTTACGAGAGCGCCTATCGTACCGCTATTGAACAACGTTATCAACTTCTGCCCTATCTCTATAATCTTTTCCACGAAGCATCGGTGAACGGATCACCGATTATTCGACCGCTATTCTACCATTACCCACAGGACCAGGCCGTCTATGAGGTCGAGGATGCGTACCTTGTTGGTGATACCCTGCTCACAGCTCCGATCTCAAAAGAGGGGGCGTTGAGTCGGTCAGTCTATCTGCCTGAGGGAATGTGGTTCGGGTACTGGGATGGCAAACTTTTTGAGGGAGGCCAGACCCACGAAGTAGAGGGTCCCCTGGAGCATTGGCCGCTTTTTGTGCGCGGCAATAGTGTTCTGCCCTCTGGACCTGTAATGAGGTATATTGGGGAAAAATCGATCGATGCACTGACGCTCACCTGTTATATGACCGCGGATGGTCAGGTAGAGTATACCCTTTATGAGGATGATGGGAATAGCATGGCCTATCAGAAAGGCTCCTCTGCTCAGACCATCATTCGCGGTCAAATGACTGAAGATGGGGCTACCATTACCATTGAGGAGCAGCATGATCAGTATCAACCCTCACGCGAGTGGTACGACATTATCGTGAGAAGCGGGGAGCAGCGTTTTCAAGAGCGCGTGCGGGCGGGTCAGGGAACAATCACAGTCAAGCTTGCGCCGTCATCTAATTGATCTGCGCCACCACATAGAATAAGGAAGAATTGCTGAGATCTTACGTGGCTATGCCACGTAAGATCTCAGCAATTCTTCCTTATTCTATGCTTAATACAGCTCTATGCGAATGACTGGTCCCAGCGTTCGCTGTGCACGACTGTTCCGATTGGTTTGCGTTTCTTCACGCCTTTGCCGATCTCCTTCGTGGGATAGCCAAAGGGTATGATTGCCATAATCTTGATCTCTTCAGGGATTCCCAGGACAGGATTGATCTGTGAGAGATTCTCAAAGCCAACCCAGTTTGAGCCAATGCCATGAGACCAGGCGGTCAGAACCATCGACTGAATAGCACGGCTGATATCGGCAACGGCATAAGGACTCGACTCCATACAGGCCACAATCGCCAGCGGGGCCTGCGCGATGTACGGACCCGTGTTTGCAAGGGAGCCGAGCTTGTGCAGCATCTCCTTATCTTCTATGACGACAAAGTGCCAGGGTTGACCGTTGATGCTGCTCGCTGTCAGGTGAGCAGCCTGGACGATCTCGTGGACAATCTCAGTTGGAATGGATTTTTCCTCAAACTGGCGCACAGCCAGTACAGTGCGAACTGCGTCATATACTTCCATGTGTGGAAAGCCTTTCGTGTACATACAAAAGAGGAAGAGGAATGGATGAGTCATTCCTCTTTTTCCCAAAAAGGCAGATGCCTTTTTCTGGCAGCTGCTCCGCCGCATCTTCAGACGAGATGGATGAGTTTGCAAGCCGTCAAGCGGCTTGCAAACTCATCCATCTCGTCTTTCTTTTGGGGCAGAGGCGTTTTGGTAAGCCGCTGAAAAGTGAGGAATGACTCATAGAACGCCTTTTCTCCTAATTTGGAAAATCAGGGATGACTTATACAAAGAGGTAAGCAGGTATATTGCAAACCCGTTTTTGCAAGAGACTGATAGACAGTTTTTCTCAAGTAAGGGATACCAGTTTCTCCTATTTCCAATGTTGCAGTGGAAGTCCTGCGACGGGTGAGCGAAACGTTGGCAGTGTACTCATGGCCAGCGAACCCAGATAGGCTGTGCGCCGATCGGGACCGCCGAACGCGATACTCGTGATGAATGGGATGTTAGTGCTGGCAGCCATACCCATATCCTGCGGCTGAGCTGTACGGGTAGCTACTTTTTCCTCAAACGATTTGAGTACATCCTCGCGTGGCTCTTCAATTACCGCGTGATAATCGCCATCAGGGATAATGATGCCAATGCCGTTGCGGAGGACGAGCGTCACCCATATATTGCCATCGGCATCGAAGGCAAAGCCATCAATAGCTCCGCCCAGGCCCAGATTTTCTGGTCCAAATACCTCACGTCCGGTGAGATTTCCGTCAGGTTGCACACGGAAACGCACGAGGTGGTTCCTCATAGTTTCAACTGCATAGAGATAGGTTTCCTGAGCATCGAGGCGGATCTCATTGGTCAGATAGAGACCGTCCGCTACGATGCGTGGCCCCTTCTCATCTATTAAGACAATATACCCATCGGGTCGTGGGTCAGCGGCCCCTTCCCACCAGATCGAAGCGCGTGTCATTACAGAGAGCCAGATACGATTATGACTATCGCGAAAGACATAGTTTGGTGTAGTAATGCTCACCCCGTCGATGTCTTTCAAAAGATCTTCGACGCGTCCGTCGAGATAGAGTCTCTGAACGCTACTAGCGCCGAGATTAGCGATGATAAGAGAACCGTCCTCCATCATAGCCAGACCATTTGGTTCATTGCCAGTCAGGCCACCAATGAATTGCTGGGTGCCATCGGGGTGTATACGAGTGACCCCGCCGCGACCGTCCGAGGTCCACAATGTACCATTGGATTCGCAGAGAACTGATTCGGGACGGACCAGATCATGGCCTGTATAGGTCAGATCGCTGAGTTCAAGTCTGAACTCTTTGATAGGAACAGCGCTGTTACTCATGACTTTATCCTTTCCTTGCGGAAAAAAAGAGACGTGATGCCTCTTCATTGTTGCTCGCCCCTATCCACTGTGACAGGGAAAGAGAATTGCCAGACTGCTCTGGCAAAACTATCGGGAACAATCTCAAGCTCTTTTATGGATGCCTTGTTCATTGTATGATGTTTGTAATAAATTCGCTATCTCCTGCTAAAATATCCACAGGGTTTCGCAAAAGTCACCGCTCAGCCACTTCTCCTTTTTTTGGGGAGGGGTGGCTTTGCAAGCCGCTGAAAAATGGGGTATGACTCATAGAAGATACGGAGGATTTTTCATGGTAACGACGCTTCAGATTCATGACCTGTTTCCTGATATTGAACTTCCAAACCAGCAGAACGAGTTAACGCATCTATCGCAGTTAGCTCGACCCGGTCTTCTGGATCAGCAACTGGGATTTCTCGATGGATATCCGCTTATCGTTGTTTTCATACGTGGTTTTTTCTGTCCGCGTGATCAGCAGCAGATGCGTCAGTTTGTCGCTTTCCAGGAAGAGCTGGCTGTCAATTATGCCAGGCTGGTCGTCATCAGTGCTGACCCGCCGCTGGTCCAGGCGGCCTTCAGGGCTGGCTTAGGTGCGCACTGGCCGTTTTTGTCGGATGAGGATCGAACTGTTATTAAACAACTCAATATTCTTGATGAGACGGAGGGGGAGTATGCGTATC
This sequence comes from Ktedonobacteraceae bacterium, assembly GCA_034438135.1. Classification (GTDB taxonomy): domain Bacteria; phylum Chloroflexota; class Ktedonobacteria; order Ktedonobacterales; family Ktedonobacteraceae; genus Paraktedonobacter. The sequence continues at coordinate 8,901 of DAOTTL010000191.1, forward strand.
GTTCACAGCCCTATACGTTTGTGCTGGGTTCCGATCTGCGCATTCACTCGATCTACAATGGATGGTACTTTGTTGGTCGGCCAACGACTGAGGAACTGCGGCACGATCTGCGTCTGTTGACGGAGAAGCGTGCCGATTACTTGTATGAGAGCTATACGAAGCCAGAGGTGCAGCAGGTGCGTATCCCTCAGCAGGACTGGATGGATGGCGCTCCCACGCTTGGAACAAACGGTCTTCCCGTGGTTCAGGGTAGTATCCGCTGGTTTGATCAACAGGCAGGTATTGGCATGATCGCCAGAGTGGAAGAGGCTCAGGATGTTTTCTTCCATTTTACAGCTATTCCTGGTCAGGGCTATCGCACAATTCGTGCCGGGGTGCCAGTGCAGTTTGAGCTCATTGAGCGCGAGACTGGTCCAACAGCCCGCAATATCCAGCGGCTCACACCAGAAGAAGCCTCTCAAGGATGACTTATATTTTTTCTTTATTTCTTACCTTGTCCGAAGATTTGAGAAAGAAGAGGAAGCGAGATGGTAGTTTAAGGGATACACCCATTACAAAGCCCTGGACGATCATAGCGGCAGTCAGGAGGTAGAAGAGCGTTTCTTCGATGGGAACATTGCCGAGTTGCCAACCAGTGAGAAAAGCGGGGTCGAAGGACCAGATACGTTGTTGAATAGCAACGGCATCGGCCAGCGTAAAGTAGATAGCCAGTCCCAGAACAATCCAGGGCCATCTGAAGCGTTCGCGCCAGAGACGTCTCCAGCCCAAAAACCATTGTCCTCCAAGGATTGGGAGGGACCAGCCTAGCAGAAAGACTAGATAGAGCCAGTGTTTCACGTGTCCGACTCCTGAGACTCTTTATGCTGGTCCCGCCACCAGAGGGAGAGTGCGAAGACCAGGGTCGTTGCCAGGGTAGCTTCCAGAAGACAGAAGAGATACTCTTCCAGAGGGATCTGCCAGATGCGCAGCCCCCACGTCTGTTGAGGAGTCCAGCCCCAGATGCCCCAGACGGCGGCCAGATGGTCCCACGGAGCCATAGCGAGTAGCGAGAGCAGGAGCAACGCGCCCAGACCTGACCAGTAACGTCTGTCAAGCAGGCGCTTTCTCAAGAGCAGCAGGAGGACGATCAGGGGAATGACCAGAAAAAGAAAGAGGAAGCCCGCATAGGTCATAGAATAGAAAATTCCTTTCCTGCCTTTAACTAAACACGTTTTGCTCAGGACTTGCAAGGCTCTCTTATGCAAAAAGCCCGACGATCACATTTGTTAACAGCGTCTTTCACGTATAGGACCTGATTATGACATACCTTGTAGAGAGGGGTCAAATGCATCATGGTCAAAAGAATTGTTGGTTAGCTGCCTCATCCTGCCAGTCTGTTTCTCTCTGGAACAGGGTTTCTCAAAAGCAGTGGCCAGACCCCCTCACAGGTAGAGGGTTTTCGCCGATCTGCTGCATCGGCCTGGCAGGCCACCCCACCCCATTTAAAAAGAGCAGCTGATGTGTGTTGTGGCGCGAATGAGCCACAACACACATCAGCTGCTCTTTTTCTTCTCTGTCGCCGGAGGAGACAGAGGGAGGAGCGAGAAAAAACCTCTACCTGTGAGGGCCAGACCCCTCCCCAAGCTTCCCAAGGTAAGAGCAGAATGCAGGAGCGCGGTCTCGCTCCTGCATTCTGCTCTCCTTCTTCTCAGGGTGAGCGGGTGGGGAGAAAACGACTTTTAAGAGACCCTGTCTCTGGCGAAGTCAGGAAAGTGCACCTGAGCTTTTATGATACAATGACCTCAAGATGATAAGACATGCAGGCCCACTTTTTAAATCTGTTGCTGAAAGGAAAGTGTTTTATGGAGTGGAATAATTCATTTGCCAGGCGCATGGCATTGATAAAGCGTTCTCCGATTCGAGAGTTACTCAAACTGACTGATCAGCCCGATATGATTTCCTTTGCTGGAGGATTACCTGCACCTGAACTTTTTCCTCTGGAACGTATTCGAGAGGCAACCACTATAGTACTTACCAGGTATGGTTCACAGGCGCTGCAATATAGTACAACTGAAGGGATGCTAGAGCTAAGAAGATTTTTAGCTCAGCGGCTCTCAAGTGATGTGCTACAGGTGCATCCTGACAATATTTTAATAACCACAGGTTCGCAACAGGCCTTGGATCTCATTGCGCGTGCATTGCTTGACGAACGAGATCAGATAGTAGTAGAAAATCCAACCTATCTTGGGATGCTTCAGGCATGTAAGCCCTATGACTTAACCTACCTGCCTGCAATGACAGATCAAGATGGGCTGTTGATCGAGCCATTGCCAGATCTGTTGCGCAAGAAGCCGAAATTGCTCTATGTGGTGCCGAACTATCAAAATCCTCAAGGCAGTACACTCAGTACTGAGCGGCGCTTAGAGCTGGTCTCGTTATTGGATGAGTATCCTGTTCCGCTGATTGAAGATAATCCTTATGGAGAGTTGCGCTATACGGGGAGTATAGAGCCAACCCTTATGGAACTGGATGCGCAGAGACTGGGGATCAAAGAACTGAATGGCCGAGTTATCTATACGGGTACATTTTCCAAGATATTAAGTCCAGGCTTGCGTGTCGGATGGGTTGCGGCCCCGCTGGAAGTGATCAATAAACTGATTGAATTGAAGCAGGGCATGGACTTACATTCCAGTACTCTCACTCAGTATATAACGTATGAGGTTGTGCGTGACAATTTTCTGGAGCAGCATATCGCAACATTGTGCACCGTCTATCGAGATCGACGAGATCATATGTTGGCAGCCATGGAAAACTATTTTCCAACTGAAGTCACATGGTCACATCCAGACGGCGGATTGTTTCTCATGGTCCATATGCCTGAGCATCTCGATGCGGAAGATTTGCTGGCGGAGGCACTGACGTATAAGGTTGCTTTTGTCCCTGGCATTGATTTTCATATAGGCAATGTAGGTCGCAACACCTTCAGGCTCAACTTTTCTAATGCCACACCTCAGCTGATCGATGAAGGTATTAAGAGGCTTGGTCAATTGCTTAAGAGTCGTATCTGATTTTCCAAAATCAGGTCAAAAAGCTTTCGGCCTGCATAGCAGGCCGCCCCTTCACGTTTAGAGGCTTCTTGCCGATCTTCTGTATCGGTCTGACAGGCCACCCCACCCCATTTAAAGAAGAGCAACTGGTGTGTGTTATGGTGCATTCGCACCACAACACACACCAGTTGCTCTTCTTGTGCTCTGTCGCCAGAGGCGACAGAGGGAAAAGCGAGAAAAAACCTCTACCCGTGAGCGCCCCGCCCTCCCGAAAATATAAGTCATCCCCAAATTGGATACTGTTGGCGAACTCCTTTTTCAAGCTCGCCTTGAAAAAGGAGTTCGCCAACAGTATCCAATTTTTCTGCGGCTTGCAAAGCCGCCCCTCTCTCCGAGAAAAGGGAGAAATGGCCGAGTTTGCAAGCTGTAAAGCAGCTTGCAAACTCGGCCATTTCTCCCTTGATTTCTGGCGGCTGCGCCGCTAGCACTTCTTTTTCTTTGTCTTCGGCAGAAGGGAAGACTGGGGTTAGAGATCGGGCAGGGGATAGTAGTTTTCAGCACCGATGGCTCGGACATCGGAGAGCCAATCGCCATCGTAGATTTCGTTGGGTCCCTGCTGAGGATCAACAAAGGTCCACGCCTGGCGTTTATAGGTCCAGTTGTCAGGCTGGAGACGGTGCGCGGCTCGGAACCAGGGTACGGCTGCGTCGGGATGTCCCTGGCGATACAGGTATTGTCCTAACTCGAAACTCGCCGCTGCCTCTGCTACCTCAGGTGGACGTGCGTGTGAGCGGCGCGTAACTTCGTTGGGTGAGAGTGCGTAGCGACTGGCCGATCCGTTGGCAACCCAATCACGTAGGGCGGCAATATATGCCTCAGGGTCAGTGCGGATCTTTCTGACTTCGGCTCTGACCTCAGCTGCGTGTCGCTGTTGAGGGGTCATCTCTGTCTCAGCGACGATTTGCTGATCGGTACGTGGACGGTTGGAGGAGTTGCGACGAATTGGGTAGGCCGTTTCTGGTGGACGGACAATCATGCCCTGCTCGTCGATCCAGATACCGTTAGGTACATTGATAACGCCGAGCAATTCATCCAGGACGTGAGCCTGATCGATGAGTGAGGGATGAGTAGGATGAGCGGCCTCAATCCAGGGTCGTGCAGCTTCAGCGCCAGCGGTATCGAGTGCCACAGTCACAATCTCAAGTCCCTGAGGATGGAGTTCTTCACGTAAAGCCTGCCACACGGGCAGGTCAAAGCGGCAGCCTCACCACGAGGCCCAGGTGACGAGCAGAACTTTCTGTCCACGCAGGTTGCTCAGAGCAAATGGCGTGCCGTTGAGATCAGGCAGCGTAATGTCAGGTAGGTGTGCACTGTTCAGTATATGCTCGCCTGTTTCGGGTCCAAGACACCAGATATCGTCTGTCTCAGCGTGCAAAAGTGGCATGCCAAGTCGTTGAGCCAGGCTCTGCACATCTACCAGTTTGGTATTGCTACCAGCAGGCAGGGGAACGCAGAGATCGTTTTTGCAAGCGCCCTCAGGCTTAATAGCCCAACCGGTACGTTGCTCAAGCTCCTCTGCACTCACAAAAAGTGTTTTCAGTATCATCGATTTTCTTTCCTGAAATAGAGGGACGTTTGTCCAATTATAACATGCGAGAAAGAAGGCCACACCCTGCAAAGTAGATACATGCGGCACGGTTTTGGCGATCAGAGAACGCACCCACAGCTTTGTGACTGTTCAACAAGGATGAATGGCGGGTATGCTTGCAGAGGAAAGGAGAAATGTACCTATGGCTACTCACGAAATTCCGCAGAGAGGCTGGAATTTGTTTGCCAGCGTCCTCCAGGAGATCCTGGTCGCTCAGGGATTGGGCCTGGGCCATCTTGATGATCGTGCCCATATTCATCGCGAGAAGGTGCGCCGCCTGCAACTCTCACTTAAGATACCTAAGAGTTTTCCGGTGCTGAATATCGATGAAATGGAGTACGTTATCACAGCCTTTCAATTGAATCGCAACGAGAGGACGCGTCTGCGGGCAGCTCTCCTTGCGACTGCGATTGAAGAAACACTTATGGATCGCATCAATCCAGACGATGCCCTCAAGGCTGCTGAGCAAATTTTCGGCATTATCGAACAGGCACTACAGGAGCATGAGCATGATCTGGTAGGCATGGGTGCTATCAAGGGAGGAGGCACTATGGCGTCTGAAGAAAGCGAGCTAGATCGCAAGCTGGGAAACGCGCTCACCGCTATCGATCACGCAACTCTTGCTCTCCATCTGAGTCGCAACGCAGATTCTCAGGTAGAGCGAGTTGAGCGTGCGCAGCAGGCGCTCGATAGCTTCAGATCGGCGCTCACAGAACTTGACAAAGCCGCTCCTCTTCTCAAAATGCATGATGCCTGGCATGTCTGGCGCGATGAGGCGCAGCAGGGGCTGACTGCCGCGCAGAGTCGCCTGGCTTCACTGGGCATCTAGCTCCTGCCTTGACTTACTTCCCTCATAGGTCTTTCTGTTGAGGAGAGCTTATCTCACAACGAACTGGCTATTCCGCAGCGATGGCAAGTTTGTTGTGCCCGGTAATTGTGGATTTATTACTCTTTCTATTACAAAAATAGGCATAATTTTTATTGCAATACATGTATAGGATTCAGCTTATCGCTCCTGCGAAAGGCTTGACCAGTTGGAGAGCACGACCTTCCAACCAGTGTTACAGTCCTTCAGTTTACGTAAAACAACAAAATCACCAGGTAGAGTCAGTACAAGAGGAAAAGAGCATGGCACAATCTATCACCCAGGCTTGCACTAGCTGCAAAGCACCTGTTCCTGCTAATATGAGTTTCTGTCCAAACTGTGGAACGCCCAGAAGCGTTGGCCATGATAATCTTACAAGTTACTCTTCAGGTCAGAGTGCACCACCGCCGTCTCCATACACGGCATATTCACAACAGCAGCAACGCCTGCCTGTCTACTCACAAGCTCCAGGGCAACAGGGCTATCAACAGCCATTCCAACCTTCTCAACAACCCCCGCCTGCATATGCGCGGCCACAGAAAAAAGCCGGGGGAGGGATACTGAAAGTAGTAATCATTTTGCTGATCCTGCTGCTCTTACTCGGAGCAGGTGGTTTCTTTGCCTTGCGTGCTTTTACCGGTGGTGGTAGCAACACAGCGAATTCAGGCACAACCAGTAATAATGTCACACCAACTCAGGCTCCGCTGATCACGACGCCTATTAATGCCACGGTTAACTATGCGAGTGTCAATATCACGATCATCAATGCGCAGCAAGCAACGAGCTTTGCGGACGACACTGGTACCCCGGCAAAGGGAGTCGTGCGCTTCAATCTGCACTCCGTCCAATCGAGTGTGAATAATGTGTACTCCACGAGTGCGCCCACATTTGCCTATCCTGAGTGCTTTACCTTGCTTTTACCTGACGGAGTCAAGGTTTCTATGAACCCCAGTGGTTATAAAGACCTCAGCGGTCCTCCCCAGAAGGGAGACCAGACGACCTGGATCGATTTTCCCGCTTCTACGAGCCTGAAGGTAAGCCAGATGACCCTGCAAATGGGCAAAGAGACGGAAGAGCCAATTCTGGTTCCGTTGACAGGTCATGCCGATTTGAGCCAGTATCAGCCGAAACAGAGTACGCCCAATCTACGCGTCCCGTTTGGGAGCATGTTTTGGACCCTGAAAACGGTCACGTTGAAGCTCAGCGATAGCGGTACCCAGGTCGATAAGGGCATACGCTTCCTGGTCCTTGGACTCTCCATTGATAATCCTGGCACTGAAGGGTACAACGCTTTTCCTCCTGACTTCATACGTTTGCAATATGGTGGGAAGATCATTAGCTCCGAACAAGCGGTCATTGGTGATGCCGCTGCTGGCACGAGCGCTATTCCGGGTATGGTTTCCTTCCTGGTGCCACAGGGTACCCCAACGGCAACTTTTGTACTGCTGCCAGGGCACACTCCTGGTGCAACCAGCCAGGCCGTCATTCCATTTCAGATTCCGTAGATATGAGCCATCAGATAGAAAGAGGGAAAATATGGATGAGTTTGCTAGCAACGAAGCTGCTAGCAAACTCATCCATATTGTACTAAGAAGCGAGCGTGGCATGCGCTCTGCCAAACACGCTCGCTTCTTCTTTTCTCTGGAGGGAGGGGGCGGCTGTGCAATGCCGCACGAAAATCAGAAATGATCATGATAACCATTACCAACCAGTGATTTGAAAGCCTGCCCAATAGTAGGGGTCGGCGTAGGGACAAACATCAGGGGCGAGTTCCTCGGCGGAGGACTGAACGAGTTCTTGAGCCTGAAGAGCGTCAAAGCGATTGGCTCGTCCACGGACAGCAACAAGGTGGTCTGTGTTTGCTGGCCCACGTTCATCTGTGGCTGTTGTAGACCTTGTTGCCAGGTTGCTCTCCTTGAGCGAGAGAGATGAGATCGTTACCTGCCAGAGAAGCAATTCCTGGTTGGTGACTGTTCGTAACCACCTTTGGGCGCGAGCCAGGGCTATGGCTGGTGGCTCAGTGTCCAGGTGAGGGAACCATTCAAGTGCGAAGCGCACCATCAAGAGATAAGTTGCTCGATCGTCCACAGACCATAGCGAGGCTAGAATGGCAGCCGCTCCTGCTTGCAGCATCCCTGCCGCTAGACTACGTACCTCATCACGCGCACCTTGCAGGTCAAGAATAGCCGTCTGGCACGCTGATAAGATGAGTAGTCGGAGTCCGCGCAGATCAACCTGATCGCTCAACATATCGGCCAGGGTCAATTCTTCCTCATGAGCGAGGATAAGCCGCGAGCGCAAAAAGTTCTGTGTGTCGAAGATGCCATGACAGGATGCATTTACCACAAGACCGGCGTGTAGTGCTTCGATCAGCCAGTCACGTGAAGCCTGCCACTGGACCTTCACGCTTGTGAAGCGTTCCAGGTGCTTCCCCAGTTCTGCCAGTGTGAAGGCTTCTGCCTCACCCCAGCGCAGGTTCTGTTGCGTTGGATAGGGATTTCCGAGTGCATAAATACCAGTGCGTGGCGCGACGGTTTGCTCGTCATGCAGGAGAGAGCGTGCACTCGGAGCGATGCTGGTAGGAAGCATCTCGCTCAGTGTTCGCTTATCACTCAGGAGGGTTCCTGCGAGCGGAAAGGCCGCGAGACGTCCACAGGGCACGAGCGTCAGACTGCTCACACCCACTTCGTGCAGCCATGACACCAATGGTTGGAGCATAGTCTCGTAGAGCGCTGACTGGCAGCGTAGCAACTCGCGTTGGAGGACGGCGTGGTTCAGTGTATTTGCCAGGAGTGAGCTGTTCTCTGTGCTTAATGTTGTGAGAGCCTGATCAAAGAATGGTGCCAGTTCCAGGAGAGAGAGCATTGCTTGCGCAGCTGCGTCTATGGTTCCGGTTTGATCTCTCGTGACACATGCGGCATGGAGAGCAGCGGCCTGTTCGCGAAACGTCGTCCCAGGCCAGTCCTGGAGTAGTCCAAAAACGTTGCCTTGTTGAGCGCAGTCGAAGCCGCCAGTGATATATTCTGAATCAGCCAGGCGTGTTTCGATCAATGCTCTCACAAACGCTTCAGTAAGAGCGGGCAAAGCGAGAGTCGCAAAGCGGGCTGAGAGTGACTTATCTGGTTGTGAACTCAAAGCTGCAACGGCAACTCCACCCCATGGCGTCGCGGCGAGATAGACCAGGGCATGACCGGGTCCACAGAGTTCCGCTGCTTGCACAATCGTGGCGGCATCAAGGGTATCTTGCAGGAAGTCGGCGGGATCACGAGCCTCACGGATCTCCTCTCTTACGGCATCAAATGCTGCTCGTGATTCTCGGTAAGTGGCAGTACGCTCCAGCATCAGGTGCCGTTGCCTGTCTTCATCCAGACCTGCGGGTGGCGGAGTTTGCAAGAGCGCCTGGGCCGCGATAAAAGCCTGATGTGTCTTTGTGTAGCGCATACGGCGTTCAGCATTGCTGATACGCTGAGGATCGGCAGTCGTGAACTGGATGGATTCGGCGAGGCCGCTGGCACGTCCTCGCTCGATAGCGACAGCGGCCTCTGCTATTTTGTTCAGACGAGCCAGCGCAAAACCGTCATGGATAGCGGCCTCACGTCCCTCTTTTAGAACCGCATCGCGTCCAACTGCGCCTGCACCAAGAGCGACAAGTAAACTTTCAGCTTTACGGGCAGCAACATAAGCATTGTGTGCCTGCTCCCAATCTTCGCGTAATGCCTGCGTTTCGGCACAATCAAGCTGTACCTGGCGATGTTCAACAGGAAAAGCATCCAATGTGTAGATGCTGAGGGACGCTTGATGGGCTGCAAGTGCGAGCTTGAGGTTCTCCTGACGGTTTCCTGCCAGGCGTACCTGGTATGTCGCGCCAAGATTGCGCTGGATCATCGCGTAATCCTGGGGCAAAGCTTCCAGCGTCCAGACGCGCATCGCCTCATGATAACAGGCAATGGCCTGCTCAAGATTGTCGCGTCGCTCTCCTGCCAGACGATGTTGATAGGCTTCACCCAGGTTATTCTGAGCTTTCGCGTATTGATAGGGGAAAGCATCAAGCGTCCAGGCCAGCATAGCTTCACGATAGCAAGCAATTGTCTGCTCCAGGTTGTCGCGTCGCTCTCCTGCGACACGTATCAGGGAAACAGCGCCCAGATTGTTTTGCAACATCGCATACTGAAAGGGATAGCGATCCAGCGTAAAGACACGTAACCCCTCACGATTACAGGCAATCGCATGTTCAAGGTTGTCACGTCGCTCTCCTGCGATGCGTTGCCAGTAGGCCAGGCATAGATTATTTTGAACCTTTGCATATTCGAGAGGTGAAGCATCCAATGTATAGACCCGCAAGGCTTGATGACAATAGGTGATAGCTTGTTCCAGGTTATCGCGTCGCTCTCCACTGATGCGTTGTGCATAGGCGCTGGCAAGCACATGTTGACCCTGGGCATACTCTCTAGGAAACGCTTCCAATGTGAAGAAGGGTGCCGCCTGACGAAAACACGCAATAGCTTGTTCCAGGTTATCGCGCCGCTCTCCGGCAACCCGGAGAATGTAAGCAGATCCCAGAATATGAAGCGTTAAGGCATGTTCAAAAGGGAATGCATCTCTTGTACGCACGCTCAATGCTTCGCGGCAACAGGTAAGAGCCTGTTCCAGATTGTCCAGTCGCTCGCCTTCGATGCGTAGCTGGTATGTTTGGCCAAGACCATGGTGAGCCTGGGCGTACTCGTAAGGGAAACCAGCCAGTGTAGAGACCCGTAATGCTTCGCGATAACAGGCAACGGCTCGCTCCAGGTTGTCACGTGGTACTCCCACAGAGCGCTCGCGATAGACATTGCCCAGCGTCATCTGCACGCTGGCATACTGAGAGGGATGATGCCTCAATGTGTAGACCTGCAAGGCTTCTTCACATAAGGCCAGGGCAGCTTCCATCAACTGGATACGGTTACCACCAGGATCTTGCTGGTAGGCCATGGCTAACGCACTTTGCAGCGCTGCACATATCTCTGGTGAACAATCGAGGGCAGCCTGTACACGTGTAAGCGTCGCAAGCAACAGTTCTCTGCGGACTGCGGCTGTTTCAGTGGGGGAGCGATTGCTCTGCATCTCGACCAGTTGCTGCCTGAGTGGCTCCAGTTCGGAAGGTAAGCCAGCTACGAACCCGCTATACAAACGCTCGTCTGGTTGGATCGGCTTTATGGGAAGGTCGAAATGCTCCATCATTCTTATGCCTCCTGGCAGGGCTTATCATATATCGCACCTGGCTGGGAAGTTCGCTTAACAGCTTATTATTAAATCCGGCTGTGAAGCTCTTGTAATAGTATAGTGTAGCACAGGATCAGCAGGGGCAGTGAGTGCGCAGTTATGCATCCACAGCCTCTACTGTGAGACATTTTACCTATACTTGTTCGCTATCTTCTTTATCTATGCTATAATCTAAAATCGATCTCGCTCTATTCCAGCATGTTTGTAAAATCACCGATGGCATATTGTGGTGTTTGAGAGGAGATCACACACGCTTTATTGATGCGTATATCATTTATTGCGATCCATAGAACATTTCTCTGGGCGTAAAAACGGGCCAGTGCTGTAAAGAGCCAGAGAGGGAGTTGACCGTTTATGATGACCCCACACTGTGATGGCGGCTCTGGGAAGGCTAACTGGTTCGCTTGTGAGTAGTCAAGATATTTTTTGGGTAGATGAACGGTCAGGGCGTAGGTATTGCCGCGTTGTTGTGGTTCTAGATGGATGAGTTCTGGTGCTGGCTGAGTGGTTGTGCTCGATTGAAGTATGGGAGGTTCAATCCAGTTAAGACGTGGATCAAACTGGTAGAATTTTTGTCTGCCGGTGTGAAGTGCGAGGGCACTATAGAGCCAGGCTGGACGGCGTTCATAGACCGCTAGAGGGGTCTGAGTGGGAAATTCTGCGAGGAGTGGTTGCAGCAGATCGGTGGTCCACTCATTTGTATCGGGAGCCAGGGTTTTCAGTTGTTGGGGCAGATGAACGATGAGTTCCAGGGGAGCACTGTCCAGGTGCAATTTTCCAGTGGCTGCAAAGCCGCCCCTCCCTTTGAGTGCTGGCTGCGCAGCCGCCAGCAAGAGCGTTTGCTCATTTTGAAAAATGAGGGCGACTCATAAAGAGAAAAGAGAGAAATTTATGGAGAGAATGCGCACTGCACCTTCTGATTCTTCACGGATGTATGCCTTGCTGCTGCATTTACGGCCTGTTCAGCAAGGAACCCTGATGCCCTTCTCTGGCGAACTGGTCCATGGCGCGTTTCTTCACTGGCTGCGCAATGTCGCCCCTGACGTCGGAACATGGATTCACGAGGGACAGAAGCGGCGCTTTTTCACCTGCTCCAGCTTACACTTAGATCGGGCTGGACAGGGCATACGAAAGGCTGAACGCGAGAATATCCATCTGCCACTTGATCCACAGAAGACCTACCCCATAAGGCTTACTCTCCTCCTGGGGAGTCTTTTTCCGCTTTTCCACGAGGCGCTGACTCGCTTCAGCGTACCCGGGGCTGGTATGGAAAAACCGGCCTTTATCCAGCTTGGCAAACGTTTCTTCCAGCTTGAGGATGTGACCCTTAGCAATGACGATCATTCAAGCTGGACTGGCTATACCTCACTAACTACCCTGGTCGAACAGGTTCAGCAGAGACGACTGGGACGCGAGGTTGAGCTTACCCTTGAATTTGACTCGTTGACCTCGTTTAGTCGTGGCAATAGCAAGACGGGCTATGGCTTGCATCAGTCCATGCTGCCACTTCCTCAGTTTGTCTTCCAGAATCTGGTCAAGCGTTGGGAGGATATTGCCCCGCCTGAACTGATCGGGATTATCCAGCGGGAGCGCATCGAACAGTATCTCGCGGAAGATGGCATAATCATCATCGACTATGATCTGCACGCGCACCATATCCATCTCACTACTCACCGTCAACGCGGTTTCATCGGTTCCTGCACCTATCAACTGCGTGGTCGCGACGAAGAGACAGGGCCGGAAGCTCCCCTGACCCTGCGTCAGCAGGTCCTTCTCCTGGCAGAACTGGCCTTTTATACTGGTATTGGTTACAAAACCGCCATGGGTTTAGGCCAGTCCCGTATTCAGATCTAAGAGACAAGAGTGTTTCTTTTACCAGTCCTTCTCTCTGCCAGTTTCGAGCCAGACGATGAGATTCTTGAGATGAACATTCCAGCCGTTGTTCTTCTGGCCGTAGTAGCCATCCCAATCCTCACCTACGCCAATGCCAGTGTGGATGATATGGAGCAGTGTGCCATCGTTTTCCGCCGTCAATTCAAAGGTGATGGTAGTGGCCTCTGGCTCCTGGGCTTCCCAGGTATAGCTGAGACGATGGGGTGGTTCGAGAACAAGGATCTTGCCAACCTGGAACACGCCTCCCGCTCTCGACCACTCAAATCTGAGCGTGCCTCCGAGTCGCAAATCGACCTCCGCTTTCGTCACAAACCAGCGTTCCAGATATTCTTTCTCTGTCAGGGCCTGGAAGACGCGTTCAGGAGAGGCTTTGATGAACAATTCTTTCTCTATTGAGCGGCTATGAAGATTTGTTTTCTTCATGATCAATGTGCAATCCTTTCTGCTCAGTTGTTTCGGTCAATGAACGAAGCATGTCAAGTCGGGTATCTCAGGAGGTTGAGAGGTGCTCCCACAGATCATCTCCTTCCGGTAGATCTGTGCTCAATGTGGCGACTACGCGGTGAAAGGCGGCGATCTCGTCAGGGGTCTGATAGGTCAAAAGTTTCTGGTGCAGCGCGTTTTCCCAGCGCGTCAGGGCCGGAATCAATTCTGCCTGGAACTGTCGTCCCGCGTCAGTCAGCCAGACACGCACGATGCGCCGATCGGTGTCGTTGCGCTTCCGTTCGACCAGGCTCGCCTGCTCCAGTTGATCAACGAGCCAGGTTGTAGAGGTGGCATCAAGTTGGGCGCGTACTCCAAGATCACGCAATGGTAATCCATCCTCCAACCAGAGTTGACGCAGGAGAAAAAGCTGCGAGGGCGTCAGGGGATAATCCGCCAGTGCTTTGACATAAAATTTCACAAGTTTTCGCGCCGCCGCTCCCAGAGCAAAGCCCAGCGGCTCCTCGCGATCCCATCCCTCTTTGTGATCTGTCTCCATTTCTCAAACCCTCCTAATACAGATTATTTTAATTAGAAAGAATAAAACTCTCAAGAGAGAAAAGTCTCGTGTGCGCATTTTTGTGTCGCAAGTTCTCATCTCTTGCCTTAAGAACTGCTATAATGGGGGCACAGTAGAATGTTAGCAAAAACAACCGGGGAGCAAAGCAACTTTTATGGCAGTCATCAAACTCTTGCTCGTTGACGACCATGGTCCGCTGCGTAAAGCAATGCGCGAAGGCCTACAGGCAACAGGAGCCGTCCAGGTCTTGAGCGAGGCTGCAACGGGACAGGAAGCGGTCACTCAAGCGCTCGAACAGGATATCGATGTGATTTTGATGGATATTCAGCTTCAGAGTTCCCCACCGCGTCGCAAGGCCATGAGTGGTGTTGGAGCGGCGATTGCGATTCGCCGTGAGCGTCCTCGTATGCCGGTCGTTTTCTACTCCATTCAAGATGATGATGAATATTACCGTGAATTTCGTGCTTCAGGTATTCTAACTCACTATGCTTATGTGCGCAAAAGCAATTATCTTCTTCCCAGTATGCTCCTGCCTCTGTTGCGTGACGCTATAAATGGGCGCAGTCTGGTCGATCCAGAGATTGAGGACCGGGTACAGGAGGTTCGTGATCTCGACGAGCAGTCGCCACGTGCTCTGCTAGAACCTAATGAACTGCTTGTAGCCGAGCTGGTCGCTCAGGGTATGACGAACGAACAGATAGCTGCACGCCTCAATTTGCACGATAAGCGAGCAGTCAGTCGCACCAATGGCCGCATCTACTCCTCCTGGGGCCTGAGTGACAGCGCTGTAGATGACAAGGTTGCGCGTGCGCGTGCTACTTTAATTTATTCCCTGAACCGCATGATCATGTGGGATGAGGATGGTGAGGCCCTGGTACAGGATCGTCGTGGCGAGTGGGTTCCGCTTTACAAAGAGGAATAAGATGTCCCTGGAAATCTTTCTCAGTCCCAGCAATGTTTTGCAATCCCTGGCCCTGGCCCTCTCAATCTTTAACCTGACCGCTTTCCTCTGGCTGGCGTGCACGGTCTGGTTAAATGGTGACAGGCGAGCAGGTATTGTGCGTCTGGGAGTTGTGGGCCTGGGTCTTTCGGCCTGCTTTTTCTTCATTCACGCCATCCTTATCTCCAGTCCACTGGGACCTTCGACCTCTTTTATCTCACTGGATTTCTGGTGGCGTTTGATCTGGCTGCCAGCCGTGGGAGTTCCCTATATCTGGTTTGCTATTGGTCTGCACTATGCTGCGTTGATCAACGTGGGTTGGAAGAAGAGAAGACCGTTTTTGTTGGCTACAGGTGGGGTGCTGGTGCTGATCGTCCTTCTGCTCTTAATCATCAATCGTGACACCTTTACTTATATTGATGCTTTGCGTCTGCTCTCATACAGCAATGGTCTGCGAGACCTCAAGCCGCCCGCGATCCTGATTCCAATTCTGTTTCTGATCTACGTCACCTTTTGCGCCATCAGTCCCTGGTTTACTGCGGGACGGGTTAGTCGTCTATGCAAGATTCTCTGGCATGCCCCATTTGCTGCCCGCAGGCGTAACCTCGAAGGACGGAAAATCTCGCTCCGTCGCGCGTTAATGGACGCGTTCTGGGATGATCCGGTAGATGTAGAGATGTTGGAAGAGCCATGGCTATCCTGGCATCTGGCGCGTCCAGGTCTGCTTCTGGCTGCGCTCCTCATGGTTAGTCTGACGACCACCCTGGGGGTGCTGGTCGTGCAGTCAATGCTCAACTGGTTTGGCTATGGGGGAGCACCCTTTCCCAACACTTTTCCCTCCACATCTCCCCTGCCCGGTTCGACCGTGCCCTTTAACTTACTGATTCTTGATCTTCTGGCCAACGTCTCAGTATCCCTGGTCATTCTGCTCATTGGTTACTCGATCGTGCGCCATGGAGTCCTGATCGCACGACCGCTGGCCAGACGGGGTTTCTTCGAGCAATGGCGAGGTATAGTCATCGTCGCCACCCTTGTTGCCATACTCATCTCACTGCTCGTTCATCTTACCGAGAGCGGTCTGGGAGGATTATTGCTCATTACCTGCCTGGCTACGGTGGCCTACGCGCTCTTTACCTGGAGCAGCTATACAGCTCACGATCGTTATATCGCTTTGCTGGGACCCTTTGTGCGCAGCACCAGTCAACGTCACTGGCTTAATACGGACCAGCAGAAAACTGAGCAAGAGCTGGAGCACCTCTTTTTCCATCTTTGCCACGATATTCTGGTGGTGCAGTGTGCCTATCTTTCTGTCATGGCTGGCGCACTTAGCAGAAGTCTGATCTATCGTTGGCCGTCCGAACTCGTGCCGGGTCCCACCTGGAGCATACCTCCGAAGAGCGTCGGCAGTGAATTTTTCCATGTTTTAGGTGGAGGGAAATCCTCTGCGCAAGTAAACCCGGCCAGACGCATTCAGGTCTACGTCAATGAACTGCCAATGATCATCTGGATATTACCTATCTACAACGAGCGTGGTCTGATTGCCACCCTCTATCTGGGTCCGAGAGAAGACGGTGGCGCATTTACAGAGGAAGACATGAACCTGGCCCATGCCTGTGCGCAGCGCATCCTCGATACCCTGGGCGATCACGAATCCATGCAGGCCGTCGCGGGACTTCTGCGCCGTCGGATCGTAGATGTCAAACTGCTGGGTGCGCAACAGCGCCGTGTTTTGCACGATGAGATCCTACCCCAGATGCATCAGGCTCTTCTGCAACTGGAACTCGTGCGTCCCGCGCTCGAACAGGCGAATAGTCAAGAACCGTGTTCACAGGATAATCCATTTGCAGGAGAAACTACTCTGGTGCAGGAGAGCGAAAATGGGAGAGGGATTGGTCAGCCTGCCCGATCCCCCAATGTCAACAAAAAAGTCTTTGACGACACCATTGAACTTATCAGCGACACTCATCGTCGGCTTGCGGCTATGATGCGTACAACTTCTACGGGGGCACCGCATCGGCTTGAGCGTAATGGACTCATCCACGCCATCACAGCAATGCTGGAGCAAGATTTTCAGCACTCCTTTGATGAAATCGACTGGCGTGTCGATGAAGAGACCATTTCCTATATTGATGAAGCGATCTCTCCTGCTATTGCCGAGCTTATCTTTGCAGCAATTCAGGAAGCACTGCGCAATGCTGCCCGTCACGCTCGTGGTAGCGATATTCATCGTCGCCTGCGCCTGACCCTTATAACTACCTGGAAAATTTCTCATTTTGAAGTGCTTATTGCGGACAACGGCGTTGGTATCACCTCTGACAGCAACTCTACCAGAGGGACTGGCGGTGGACTATTGACCCATAGTGCCCTCCTTGCCATTGCGGGCGGTAGCCTGACCATTAAAAGCACACCAGGCGAGGGAGTAGAGGTTAGAATTGTCTTGCCAACCGAGGTTTTGCAGTAATCGTTTCCGCCTGTGATCGTTGGATGATTCTTGCGCAAAGCCTTCTTTTCTCATCGAAAGGCTTTTCAATGGACTCCATGCTCTTTCATGTATGTGCGAAAAGAGATAGGGGTAAAGCCAAAGTCTCGCGAAACGCTATTGAGGTCAGTTGTATTGTCAAATGAGAAAAGAGTCAGGGCCGCCTTCGTAATAGGAGGTCGGGGCAGAACAGCCTCCATAGCAATCGCGCCGAGCGCAACCAGAGGCATCGGTGCGTAGACTTTGGGCCGACGTTTCCCGGTGGCCTGAAGCAGAATATCGAAGATCTGGCTAAAAGAGTAGTATTCAGGCCCTCCAATAGTATAAATATGGCTATTATATTGTTCAGGCATTGCCAGAACTTTTGTAATGACTGTAACCACATCTTCGACAAAGATAGGTTGAAACATCGTCTTGCCACCACCAATCAAAGGAACGACCGGTGCAGATTGTACTAAATCAGCCAGACCCGTCACAAACGGTGCTCCATCGCCGAAGAGGACAGATGGACGTATGATCGTCCATTGCAGTCCACTCTCCATCAGCATCTTTTCTGACAGATAGCGTCCCTGCATATAGCTTCCCTTTTTATCGGGCTTTGTACCCAGACCACTTATCTCGATGATGCGTTTAACGCCGGCTTCTTTCGCCGCTTTAATGAGATTCGCTGTTCCTTGCACATTCGTCTGCTCATAGCGGTTCCCAGCCGACTCTTTGCGATCAGCAGTCATAAAGCTGGCATGAATAATCGTATCAATTCCCTCAACTGCTTTGGGCAGCGAACTGTATGTGGTCGTATTTCCTGTAACGAGATCGACCTCCGAGGGTAAGGCTTGTGCAGCTTTCTGGCTGTCTCGAACAAGACATCGTGTCTGTTCCTTCCCCGCTACCAGACGTTGAACGAGATTGCGTCCAATAAAACCAGTAGCTCCTGTGACGAGAATCATAGGTTTATGCCCCCTTGAACATACGAAAAATAGCGCCATGTTTACTATAGCGTCCAGAGGAAATATTTGCCAGCGCAACTCTGAATGAAAAGAAGACATTCCTCAACAAAGTTTCTGTGCATGCTATAATATGTTGGCGTAACGTTTTGAAGTGTTTAACAAATCACCTGCCTGATCGATAATTATCTGTCCTCTTGAACAGGCTGTATGGATTGAAATCGACGAACATGTATGCTGGCCTCTATCAGAGAGTGAGTTTATCGTTAAGAATACTTGCTTGATCTCTACACCCTGAGAGAACGGAGTCACACCTTGATAGGAAAACCAGATTTCGCCTGGGATGCAAACCGTGAACTGCGTTCCCTGGGTGAGGCGCTGATGCGCGTTTCAAGTACACTGCATGAACATTCACGTAAGTTAGAGGTTGCTGTAGAGGGACTCTATGCTGGTGAAAGCAGTGATCCACGAGTACGGTTGTTAAGTGACTCTTTGCACGTCAGCCGTGCTTCAGATCTGGAGCTAGGACGGTTGGGTCAGATAGCACAGCGCCTGATGCCTCTGCTTCAGGAGCAGATTGAGTATCTCTCCCAGGCGTCAACCCCATTCCAGTCTCGGTGGTCTGATCAAGTGAACGAGCGTGAACGAGAGGCCCATATCTCTGAAGCCGAGCGTGACGCCTTAAATATAAGCATCATCAATCTGGAGCGCAAGCGCAGCGAACTGGAGACACTCTACGAAATCGCGCGTATGCTCAATTCCACGCTGGAGTTTGATGAAGTACTGCGTCTGGTCATGGATCAGGTAATTGATGTCGTAGATGCCGAGCGCGGTTTTCTGGTTTTGCGCGATCCAGCGAGTGGTGAACTGCGTTTTGAGATTGCTCGTGATAAAGAAGCGCATTCCATCGATGCCAGTGCCTTCGACTTTCAAATTAGCCGTGGAACTGTTGAGCGTGTTGTCCGCACCTATAAGCCTATCGTAACTACTCATGATGCCCAGGTTGAACTGAAGGAGCAGGAGAGCGTCCTGATGCATGGAATTCGTTCAATCATGTGTGCCCCGCTCATGGTACGTGATAACTGTATAGGAGCAGTGTATGTTGACAGTCGCGTTATAGCCAACCTCTTCGTTCCCAAGCAGGGAGATCTTTTAATGGCTTTCTGCCGTCAAGCGGCCATTGCCATTGATAATGCACGACTCTTCGCCGATCTCAATCTGGCCCTGCGCAAAGTCGAAGAGGACAAACAGTACATGGATAATATTTTTGCCTCCATCGCTAACGGTGTCATTACTACCGACTCTGCGGGCATTGTTACCAAGTTCAACTCCGCTGCCAGCCTTATTTTACAGATCGATCCCCTGATGGTAGTAGGGAAGCCCTATCAGGAAGTTTTTCAGTCGCGTGCTCAGGTCGGTCTGGCCGATCTGTTGCAATCTGCCTTTCGTCAGCACGAGCATGGTACAATTGTGCCTCGCTCGGTAGATTGTGATATCCCTGGACGTGGACCCGTCAGCCTCAGCATGCATGCATCCTCATTGCGTGATGCTCAGGGTAACTATATTGGCATGGCTCTCGTCGTGGACGATCAGACCGATCTGCGGGCTGCTCGTGCGCGAGCGGAAGAGATTCAGCGCATCTTTGGACGTTTTGTTCATCCTCAGGTCGTGCGCCGTCTCATCGAAGATCCTCGCGCTCTCAACCTTGGTGGGGAGACGCGTGAGATCACCATTATCTCCGCCGACATTCGTGGTTTTACCAGTTTGAGCGAGCGAGTCGCATCCTCTGAAGTTGTGCGCCTTCTCAATACCTACCTGGATATCATGACCAAGGAGATCTGGGAAGAAAATGGCACGATCACTGGTTTCTGGGGCGATGAACTTATGGCAATTTTTAATGCTCCTCTAGGACAGGAAGATCATGTTCTGCGGGCATTGCGGGCCGCCTGGCGTATGCGCATGGCGGTGCTGAACTATCAGCAAGGTCAGCAGGAAGATTATCCGATCTCATTTGGGTTTGGGGTGAACACAGGCGAGGCTATGGTGGGCAACATTGGTTCGCGTGAGCGCATGCAGGCCTATACAGCCATCGGCGATGCGGTCAACATCGCCGCGCGTTTGCAGCATAATGCTTCGAATAACAACATCCTGCTTAATCATTCCACCTTTTCGCATGTGAGCAAACTTGTGCGCGTTAACAAACTGCCGCCCCTACTAGTGAAAAACAAAGTAGAGCCTTTAGATGTATGGTGTTTAACCGGCTGGTTAAGCGATCGTTTATAGACTTTGTTGGCGCAGGGGATTCGCGGTCGAACAGCCCCGCCCCTCCATGTTTTTTGAGAGATTTTGGAGCAGGGTGGTCTCGATTGGTAGTGTTTCTCGGCAACAGAATCTTTATAGGGAAGGAAGTTCCTGGCGCAGTACAAAGCCAATCTGCGCGATACGCGTGAACCCGAACCACTCATAGAGTTGGTGCGCATGTGTGTTCTCCTCCTGAGTATTGAGCATAATCCGCACCGAGCGAGCCGTTTTAAAGAAACGTATCGCCTCTGCCATCAGGCGAGCGCCGACGCCCTGACCATGGAGGTTCGGGTGGACAGCGATGCGAACAAGGTAGCCGTGGTTTCCATCCAGCGCATTGAATTGATAACCAATGACCTGGTCGTCGATTTCAGCTACAACGAAGTATGGGTGAGTGTATAGAATGTTGATCAGTGAGGAGACATCGTAACACCAGAGCTGCTCAAAACAGAGTTTTTCCAATTCCAGGAGCGCGGGGATATCGCGCATTTCAGCAGGACGCAGATGCACCTTCGTATTGCCCTCAGTTGGACTAGTATAGTCGAATTTATCATAGGAATAGAGTTGCCGAAAGGGCCTGAAGCCTCTCTCTATCAGCGGCGCACGTAACCAGTCATTCTCTATATCATTTCCCGAATAGTGCAGATAACGGACATTGAGTTGTTGAATGCGTTCAGTCAGGAGTGTCCTCTGAAGATCCAGATAATTCAGGTATGAGCGACTCTCGGACCAGCTTACGCCAAAGCCTCCGATCCAGGCCGAGGGCGGGTTGACATTTTGTGAGAGCAAAAAGCTGCGCAGTTTTGATCCCTGGTAGAAGCCAACCGAAGGAAAGCTCATGAGAATATGCTCTAATTCTTCCAGCGTAAAGCGCTGGTAGATATACTCAGAAGTATTCAGCATGTGCAGAAGCGACGAGTGATCGGCTGTCGACAGCAGGCGTACCTGCTCAGAATGTCGTACCAGGTTTTCCTCTT
>DAOTTL010000192.1:0-15884 GCA_034438135.1 Ktedonobacteraceae bacterium
TAGTTCTCGAAAAACGAACTTGATTGCGTATGACTGGCACGGAGACAAACAGACATTTTGCCCTCCCATGTGGTGGGACCTGGCTATCGGATCGGGTGCTTTTGGGCTTGGATGCAGAGCGTGTTTCTTAATGTTGACGCATCGCATCAAACGAGATCCCTCTCGGCATTTGCTCTATGAGAATGCTGATGACTTTCTGCATATTGAGGCCACACGGCTTAAGCGAGCGCAACGAGCAAATAACTCGACGCACTGACATTTTTCCCTCTCTCTTTCCAGGAGATCGAACCAGTCCTTGCATTTAAGCACTCTCAACCTACGATAGACAAAGCATCAGAAAGATATTCTCTGCCTTCTAATCTATGGAGGCTGAGCCATCTCTGTAGCCGCTTCCCGATGCAATGGGACGTGACCCTTGAGGGTTTCGCGCCCTCTACTGACCTGCGAGAAAGCATAGAAGAAAGGCTCTTTCTCGATCTACTTGAGGCGACTGAAACAGCAATCTGCGAAGAAAGATACGTCAGATACAACGAACAAAAAGGGCATCTGTGTATGATAATGATGTATGGTTTTCTGGAAGGACCTGCCCTGACTGCTGGCTGGGAGGTCACCGTCACCTGTGAATGTGGAGTGCGCCTGGTTCAGCATATCTCAGCACAAGCAGAAGATGTGCAGCATGATATCGGTCTGACCTCGCATGATCTCTCTTCTCTGGCCGATCTGCTTCAGACAGCATTTCCAGCGGATCATGAAAAATTGTCACCACCGCCAGAAGACGGTCTCTAAGAAACTGTTTTGGAATGCGAGACGGTAATGCTGCATGACCAAAAGAGCAAGATAGGAGAAGTTTTTGCGCAGGTTTGACGGTAGAATGTCTTGCATGCAATGAGGGAGCGGAAGACCTTGGTGCGCAAGACTGACAGGCCCGGCGTTAGCTTTCTGCTGACGAAATCTAATGTACCCGATAACTAGCAAGCATGCTATGATCGGGACAGTATCAATTCAGGCTTTGCCGCTCTCCTTTGTAAAGCCCATCCTGGCGATTCTCGCCCATGAGCAGGAAGAGGCGATCAGCTTCGGCCCGCTCTATGAGCAGGCCAACGTGAGCTGTTAGATTGTGTTATCAGAAAGCTAACGCTGGGCCGATACGAACGCCAACACGATTGATGTGATAGAATATATATTTCAATTCCGAGGAGGAGCTTATGAGCCAGAATGCTATGAAGCGTCTTTATCTGATGCAGGTTGGGTCCATGCCGGACTACCAGATTCCGATTGTGTGCTATCTGGTGCAAACGGATGACGGCAAGAATATTCTGATTGATAGTGGTCTACCGGAGATTATGCCTGAAGGAGAAACGGAGTTCGAGAATGGGCAGGACGTTATCGAGCAGTTGGCGAGTATTGGCTTAAAACCGGACGATATTGAGACAGTCATTTCGACGCATTATGATATCGACCATGCTGGAAGACATGCGGCATTCACGAAGGCGCACTATGTTGTTCAGCGTATGCATCATTTGGATGCGGTGAGCAACCCACGTTTTGCGGCCAATCGACCCCAATGGGATCAGCCCATGGAGCGCATTCGGCTGGTGGACGGGGACACGGAACTGCTGCCGGGGCTGGAGCTGATTGAGACGAGCGGGCATGTGCCGGGACATCAATCGGTGCTGGTGAGGCTGCCCAAAACGGGGGCGATTGTATTGCCGATTGACGCTGTACCCTTCGGCGCGGGCTTTACTCGTGACGAGCAGGACGACGCTAGCAACCCGGACGCCGAAGCGATCCGCGCCAGTACGATTAAACTGCTTGATCTGGTCGAACGGGAGCATATCGGGCTTGTGATTTTCGGTCATGACAAGGAGCAGTGGGAAGGGCTGAAAAAGCTGCCGGAGTATTACGAGTGAGGATGCAAGCACCCCTTTCCCGGTTATGAGCGGAAAGTGCAAACGAGTGAAACACTAATCCAGGTGGCAATGATTCGGTTGCTCCTCGCTCGTTTGGCGCGGCATCTAATGAACCAGTTCCCACCCCTCTTAGGGCGTAAACCGTTTCCAATGGCCTTCGGAGACAATTGAGACTTCGCCATCGAGAACGACGATGGCGGTCTGATCGTCAATCGCGTACGTTGGCACCGGCCCCTTGGCGGCCCATTTTTCTGCGTTGGTCATGGAATTGGCCAGACTCTCTGGGTGATCCAGGTGCGGAAACAACGAAAAATCAACCAGTCCCAGCGCTCTATCGGAGCCTTTGGGCAGATGACTTGCCGGAGGCTCGCGACAGAACCAGCCGTCGTAGGCCTCTCCGAAGTTGGGGGTCACCACCATGCTCCCGGCACTCACCCCCACGTAGACCGTCTCGCGAGAAAGCTCCGGCAAGAGGTCTGCCAGTCCCGATTGCCGCATCCAGTAGCATAGATACAGGGAATCGCCGCCGTACACCAGCAGAGCGTCCGTCTCCTGGACCAGAGGGACCCAATGCTCTTCTTTGATGCTCTTGAGAGCGGTAAGCTCCAGTACTCCCAACGACTTCCAACCCACTTCGCACAAGGGGCTGGTGGCTGATCCGCTGATGAACCGATAGGCCATTGAAGTTCCGGCGAGGCAGGCGTACGCAGCGGTGGGAATGCAGAGGGCTTTGGAGGAGGCAATGGGTTTCCCCAGCAGATCAACCAGAGCGTTGCGAATGCTGTCGTTACTGATGCCAGCCGAGGTGAGCAGAAATTTCATGATGCCTCTCCTTGCCGATTGAATGGGAGCCGAATGACTCCTCCAGTCCCTCTCTACTGTCGTCATGGTGCTCGTTCACGTAGGTCTGATTGACGCTGGCAACGGCCATCACCAACCGCTCCTGTTCCTACTCCAATTTCGGTTAGTAAATTGGAGTGGCTCTAGTGAGTAAACAATCCTTCTCAACAACGTTGCCCTTGTCTCTGCCGATGAAAAGTCCCTGACTCAATTGAGTCAGGGACTTTTCATCGGCAGAGACAAGGGCAAATTCATACACTCTTCTTTTCTTTTGACACACGATGAGAGGCCTGTTGTATGTTCTCTGGAAGGTGGTAGAGATGTGTATCAATCGAGCGAAACAGGAATAATGGAGCGATGAAAAGGAAGGGTCCGTCTGATTTACGCTGGATTTTGTTGCTCCACCTTCGCAAAGGAAAGGGATCAGATGGTTGCCACCGCTCGAATTGCTTTGTCCTTTTAAGGATGGAAGTCTGAGGTCTTCAATGGCCTATTGTCTGGGGTGGACTATTTATTGGGCATCACTGACCATGGGAGTAAACATTGGTCGGCCACACTTAGTCTGAGCCACTGGTGTCTCTTCTTGCATAAGATCCCAATGTTCAACAAGCTTGCCATTTTCCAGGCGGAAGATGTCTAAGGCGATCATTGGTTTCGGTGCAATCCCCGTGTATCTGCTGTAGAGCATTACTAGATCGCCGTTTTCAGCAATCATACATTGAGGGTGGTGGTTTTCTTGAAGTAGGTGGAGATGATCCGCCGGTTCACTTTTCCCAGGCTGGCGATATCATTATCCTGCCTTGGGGAGATACCTATGTCCTGCGTGACAGGGAGCATTCGCCCCTTTGGCCAGCCTCTGAGTTGATGGCACGAGAACAAAATGCAACCAACAACAGAACGCGCTTCCTTGTTGGTTGCTACCAGTTTTGCGATAGCGATAAGAATCCCGTTTTCTCTGTCCTGCCTCACATCATTCATCTACGCAAAGGGGATTACCAGCCTCTGCAAGAATTAGATCTGCTGGTGCGTTTGTTTGTGGCCGAAGTGGCACACGAGGGTACCAGTCAAACCAATCATTCTTAGTCGTCTAGCCGAGGTGTTGTTTATGCAAATACTTCGTATGTTTGCCACTCGCGCACTCGAAAATGCAACTGGGTGGTTACGTAGACTGACAGATCCCCCCATTGCAGCCGCACATCAGGCTATTCATACGAATCCAGCGGAGCCGTGGACCGTTGCGAGCCTGGCATCTGAGGCGCATCTGTCGCGTTCCGCCTTTGCTGAGCGTTTCAAGGAACTGGTGGGGGAAACGCCGTTGCGTTATGTCCAACGATGGCGCATGCAGCGTGCTGCGCATTTGATGAATACAGGAAACCAGTCCCTAAAAGCAATCATGGTTGTATCTGGCTACGTCTCTGAAACGGCGTTCCGCAAGGCTTTCCATCTGTGGATTGGCATGTTGCCAAGCCAATATCAGGCACTCAGCCAGGATAGTCATAAAAATTTGTAATCTGGTCTGGCTTCCTCCCACGAGTTGTGCAACGAGCGTGTCGAGGGCGTGACCCGCTGAGAAAAGGCCGCTACAGCCTTGCGCACACGCTCTCGGTGGTGAGCAAAAACACCATCGCATCGCCCGGAAGCGAGGGACCTCTGAACGATATCGCCGATACCTCGGTCGCAGCCAGACCTCTGCTGAAGATCGTCTCTTTGAGAAGAGAGCAAGATCGGAGAAGTTTTTTTCTTGCTCTGCCAATAGAATAGATAGACGTGCAACGTGCAAGAAAATCGACGCTCTCCATCAATCATGCCGAATGCAAGAGGGAGAGAAAAGAAAGGAAACACCGATGAACACACGTGATCAGCACCAAAGGTCGCCAGATGTTGAAGCAACTCGGTCATGAGAAAAGTTATTGTACTCGAATTCATGTCCCTTGATGGTATCATACAAGCCGGAGGCGGACCAGAAGAAGATACCGGTGGCGGCTTCGCGTATGGTGGGTGGCAAGCTCTTGCTCGATGTGCAGTTGCTCACCTGGCTGCAAATCCTGGCAATGTCAGATCATACTGACAAGGAGGAAAGAAACGATGAAAACTGGAGGTTTATCCAGGGAGCGGCTCGTGCGTCTACACACGAGCATGACGGGCTATGTGGAGCGCGGCGAGGTGCCTGGCATCGTCACGCTGGTGAGCCGACACGGCGAGGTCCACGTCGATGCCGTGGGCCACAAGTCGCTCGATGCTCCTGACCCAGTGCGACGCGACACGATCTTCCGCATCGCCTCCATGAGCAAGCCCATCACAGCAGCAGCAACGATGATCCTGGTGGAGGAAGGCAAACTGCGCCTCTCCGATGCGGTCCAGAAGTGGCTGCCCGAGCTTGCCGACCGCAAGGTACTCAAGCGCATCGACGCTCCGCTCGATGAGACGGTGCCCGCGCAGCGTCCGATCACGGTGCGCGACCTGCTCACCTTTACCATGGGCTACGGACTGCTATTGGCCCCGACGGGAGAGTACCCGATTCTCAAGGCTGACAACGAGCTGCAGATTGGGATGAGGCCAGGCTACCAATCCCAGGTACCGCCCGATCCTGATGAGTGGCTACGCCGCCTGGGCACGCTTCCGCTCATGTACCAACCCGGGGAGCGGTGGCTCTACGGGGTAGGGTCCAATGTGTTGAGTGTGCTGATTGCACGCGTCTCTGGTCAGTCGTTGGAGACATTCCTGCGCGAACGGCTCTTCGAGCCACTTGGGATGAACGACACCAGCTTTTGCGTGCCGGCTGACAAGCTTGACCGGCTGGCAAGTTGCTACTTCCCCAACCCTGAGACTGGGGCACTCGACCTCTTTGACGGCATTCAGGATAGCCAGTGGGGCCGCCCTCCCGTCTTCCCGTCTGGGGCCAATGGGCTGGTCTCGACCCTCGACGACTACCTGGCTTTTGGTCAAATGATGCTCTCCGGGGGCAAACATGGTGGCGAGCGCATCCTGTCGCGGCTCTCGGTCGAGGTGATGACCACCGACCAGTTGACGCCCCAACAGAAAGCGGTGTCCAGCCTGCCTCAGATTTCCGGCTTCTTCGAGACGAATGGCTGGGGATTTGGGGTCTCGGTGGTGACCAGACGGGACGATCTTGCCTCGGTTCCCGGCCGCTACGGTTGGGATGGCGGCCTGGGCACCTCCTGGTTTTGTGACCCCAAAGAGGATCTGATTGGCATTGTCCTCACCCAGCGCCTCTACCCACTCGACCTCTATCGCGATTTCTGGACCCTGGCCTACCAGGCCATCGACGATTGAAGCAACGGGTTCGGCTCTGAACGTTCAATCTGCTGAAAGGCGAGTCTGCCTCTGAGAGAATCGATGCATCTGTGCATGAGACGGGGAAGCCAAACTCCTGCTTCTCTTTCTCATGCTCGATGCACAGATGATCAACGGGCTGCAAACCCTGGCGGAGTGATTCTCTCCCCCTTTGGAATCTTCATCTCCTCTCGGATGGACCAGAAAGGGGAAACCAGGGCAGGAGATAGCGTGTATGGGACAGATTTCGGTGCGTGTTCAGACGCAGGAAGTCGAAGCCCTCTTGACTGATGAGTCTGAACCGGCGAAAGCATCCCTGCTTCGCACTTTTTGAAAAAGCGAGGCGGCTTTTTGCAACACATCCAACACGTACTGAGAGGACTATTTTTCAAGCACTGGCGAAAGAGTCCGTTGCTATAATGCTTTTCCGATGTCAGTACATTGATAAGAGTTTCAGGTTCTTCTATGTGTTCATTCTCAGGAGAACCCATAAATGGCAATGATGCTCTACTTAGATGCGAAAGCCGGTGATTGAAGGAAATGTTCATTGGTGGTTGCTCCTGGTGGGTCAGCTAGCAATTAGCCTGGCTATGAAGAGAGGAAAAAGTTGTTCTTTCGTTTTCCAGCGGCGGTAGAGGGAGGTTTCGTGGACCCCAGTACGCTCGGCAATGCTAGCAATGCTGAGCAGCTCGTATCCTCTTTCCTCTAAAAGCTGGAAGGTCGCTTCAAGTACAGCGACTTGCACGCGGGCACTGCGACCACCTGGTCGGCGGCGCACCGCATCTCTGTTGTTGACTGACGACATGGCGAGCGTCTCGATAGGGTGAGGTGTATTCATACAAGCAGTATATATTGTCCAATATGATTCAGCAGCGGACATCGTCTTCTAGTCATTTGAAGTGTCTGGAAAGGACCGGTATTTCTCTCATTCGCGCATTTATCTGGAGTAAACAGGCATTGACAGCTTCTGTTTATGCAATTTATACTTGCCTTTGCAAGATCTTTTTTGTGCTAACAACGAAACTATGGAAGCGCTTTGTTTACTCCAACGTTTTTGCGGAAGAAACAAGGTGGAACCTCCCGTTTGCTTTTTGACTATCTGGCGCAGCACCTGATCTGCTGATTGTTTCAGGGATGTACAGTTTCCAGTTATTGGAAAGGACACAAGGACGTGAAACAATCTGCCTCAACCTCTCAATATCTGTGCTCTCGCAGATGGAGGATCGTACTAGCGACGCTTATCACTGCTGTGGGTCTCGTTACCGGAGCGCTTGGCGTTTCTGGCGTGCCGAAGGCTCTGGCAGCAGGGTCGCTACCTTGCGACATCTATGCTTCCGCTGGTACACCGTGTGTCGCCGCACATAGCACGGTGCGGGCACTTTTCTCCGCCTACAATGGGAATCTCTACCAGGTCAAACGCTCGTCGGATTCAGCGACCACCAACATTGAAACTTTAACGGCAGGAGGCTATGCCAACGCCGCCGCGTAAGATGTGTTCTGCTCTGGTACAACATGTACTATCACGATTATCTATGACCAGTCTGGGAAAGGCAATAATCTGACTATCGAGGCTGCCAACGGTAAACAGGATTCCGGCACGAACGCGGCTGCGCTGCCGCTAACAGTCGGCGGTCATAAGGTCTATGGGCTCTATGTATCAGCTGGCGTCGGCTACCGGGACGACTTCACCTCGGGCGTCGCAAAGAATGGTGCGCCGGAGGGTGAGTACATGGTGGCAAGCGGCACACATGTAAATAGCCCGTGCTGCTTTGATTACGGAAACGCCGAGACATCTGGCAAAGACACAGGGAACGGCCATATGGATGCGATCAATCTGAGCACTCGTTGTTGGTTCCCTCCATGCTCAGGATCGGGTTCCTGTGACAGCCGGTTATCCGACTGATGCGGCTGATAATGCAGTCCAGGCCAACATCATCTCAGTTGGTTATAGCACCAGCGGTAGTAGTTTTACTCCTACTCCTGGTGCCCATTACGAGATCGTGAACCGTCACAGCGGTCAGTTGCTTGAGATCTACCAAAAATCAACCGCTAATGGTGGACTCGTCGATCAGTGGCCTACTAATAACGGAACCAACCAACAATTGAGCTTCGTCGCGATCAATGGTGGCTATAAGCTCATCAATGCCAATAGTGGTCTGCTGCTTGACGATCCAGGCAACTCGAAGAGCACTGGCACCCAGTTGGATCAATATAGCGACACCAATGGATCGAATCAGTGGTGGAACATCGTCTCAGCAGGAGGAGGGTACTACAATCTGGTCAACCAGAGTAGTGGACTCTCTGCTGATGTCACAGGTGCCTCAACCACTGAAGGCGCGGCAGTCATTCAGTGGTCCAATAATGGTGGCACCAACCAGCAATGGAGCTTCGTTCAAGTTTAATGGTAAATATGTAGGACAATTTTATTCTTGCGGTTGACTCTGCCTCCCCTGTAAAAAGAAATGCGTAGTGGGGCCGGGACCCCTGGCCCGGCACTCACCACGCACTTTAAAATCCTGGGATGGGGCCGAAAGACTCTGGCTTTCGAGAGTGAAATAGCCGGTTCTGTCAGAACGCAAGACCAAAGCAAGCGTGCAAGCCCTGCTCTTCTGCATGCGCTCGTGCCGCGAGTGAACCAAGTCGTGCAATTCCTGCGCTCGTAAGCTGGCCCAATGAGCAATTTTTATTCCCGACTTTGCAACCCCCCTGGCTTCGGGGCAGGGCTTTCCCATTCTCGGTTGTTCCCCACCCCAAAGATGCGTTTTTGAGCCTGGAAATGCCCTGCCATCTTCTGCATGGCGCTTGACTGTGGTCGTCAAAGTCTCTAGAATAAGAACAGTCTTTTAAAGGAGGAAAAAGCGTGCTCGAATACATCAACAAGATCTATGAGTATACCTCTTGGGCCGATGGTCGGATGCTGGACGCCTGCGAGGCGCTCAGCCTGGAGGAACTGGATGCGCCGGCAAAAAACGGCTATGCTAATCTGCGCACGACCCTGGTACACAGCTTACATGGGAACTGGATCTGGCTATCACGCTGGCAGGGAGTTTCCCCTAAAGCTCCCCTGAACGCGCGCGATTTCCCAACGCTGGCCGTGATTCGTACACGCTGGCGGCACGAAGAGCAGCAGACACGCGCGTTCCTGGCCACGCTCACCGAGAGTCAGTTGAGCACAGACCTGATCTATCAGAATCTCAAAGGTGCCACATCCACACTCCCACTCTGGCAAACGCTGTTCCATGTTGTCAATCACAGCACTCAGCATCGCAGCGAGATAGCTTTTATGCTCACCGCCCTGAACCGCTCGCCCGGCGACCTGGACATGTCGCTGTACTTTAGCCAGCAGAGTAGATAGTTCGCGGTTTTCCAACTGAGGCATAGTACCACCTGAGAGTGATGCTGTTCTTCGGGATTCGTCAATCTCCTCCCCGCCTCATGCTCCAGGCGGTCCTTCATAGTAAAGCGGCTGTGCAACAACTCTACTTGATCAGGCTTCAAGCTGGCTAGTAGAGTTGTTGCATATCCTGAGCACGCTGGACCGTGTTACAACAGACCAGCACCGATTTTCCCTGCTGCACATCCGCAAGAATGCGTGCCACTGGGCTTGCCGGACTTTTTCGGAAGGAAGAAACCTGGAAGCTAGCGATTCCGTTGTTCAAATTCCACTGGACTCACGTATTAGAGAGTGGAATGGCGACGAACCCGATGGTAAAAACAGCCACGCTCCCGCAACTCGACCTGAATCCGATGCAGGCTACTCTTGTAAGTATAGGGCAAGGAATGTTTTCTAAGAGCAGACCTATTCGCCCTAAGAATCGATACGTCCGTTCACAGAGACGAAAACCTGTGAAAAGTGCTTACAATGACAAGCGACTCTCTTCTTTCTCTCTCCTCCCTGATGCTGGTATAACGCTTTAGGAAGCGAGTTCTTCTGTCCGAAGGCCGACCAACGCAGCGCTGATACGCCAGAGTTTTTCAGCAGTTGCTTCTTCGTAAGAGACCAGTGATGAACGCACCACCTTTTTGCGGAAGTTGACATACTTCCCAGTGAGATCTTCTACATCCGGTGAGGACGCCAGGTAGATCGAACTCTGCGCTGCATGCCTGGCGGTCAACCAGGGTGAGAAGAACGGCAGAATGAGCCGAACGGCAAGGGGTAATTGGATCGCTTTGGTCCCTTCGAGCGTCCCTCCAGGATCAGCGGCATTCACCGTCACGTTGGTCCCACGCAGACGACGTGCGAGTTCATAGGTGAAGAACAGATTTGCGAGCTTTGCCTGTCGATAGGCAATCATCATATCATACGCTCTTTCCGCTTGCAGATCATCAAAGTCGATGCGGCCAGAACGATGCTGGGTCGAATTCACATTCACAATCCGTGCAGGTGTGCTGGCTTTCAGAATGGGAAGCAACAGATTTGTCAGAAGGAAAGGAGCCAGATGGTTTGTCACAAAGGTCGCTTCCAGACCTTCAGCGGTCACGATCCGCCGGGCGTTGACTCCGCCAGCATTATTGACCAGGGCATGGACATGTGAATGCTGGCTGGTAATCCGCTCAGCGAGACGACGGACTTCAGCGAGCGACGAGAGATCCGCCTGGAGAAAGGAAATCGCAGCATTGCCTGTGTGGAGCTGCATGCTGCTCACGGCAGCACCACCACGTTCTGCATCGCGACCAACGATGATCACCGTGGCACCATGCGCGGCCAGCCCCGAAGCTGTTTCATAGCCGATTCCTTTCGTTCCTCCCGTTACGATGACGGTCTTCTCCCCTCTTTTCCAAAGAGTACTCATGTGTTTTGTCCTCCTTTATGTATGTTTCCGCCAGATGCGGCCATCAGATGTGATGAAGACAGAGGCACAGCATTGGTAATCTGCTGCTCTCCCCTGTCCTTCAAGCCTCGCATCGAGGCACGCAATACGGTAAGCGCGAATATGCTATACTGTCATTGACAGTGCAATCACTACTGAACACTGTGTCTGCTTGCTGGTAGTAGCATATCAGAAAGAGAAAGAAGAATTCAAGTTCTATCAGCTTTTTGCGAGTTGCCGAACAAAATAGGCTTAATTGTCTCTTAAAAGACAAAGGAGCAAAATGGATCAGACTTCCAAACCCTCAACAGAGAGTTCAGAGCACAGAACCACAGCCTGTTTCTTCCATACGACGGGAAGCACGCTGGATGGACACGATACCACCCTTGATCGGCGTATTCAGAGAACGCGCCAGTTGCTTCGTGAGGCGTTGTTTGAGCTCATCATTGAACGAGGCTACGAGAAGATCGCGATCGCCGATATTACCGAGCGGGCCAATATTGGACGAACCACCTTTTATCTTCATTACCAGGAGAAAGAGGACCTCCTGAAAGCGAGTCTCAGAACTCTCATGCGCGAACTCCAACTGGATGTCGAGCCGAGTGCCGAAGAAATCTGTCCATACTCCATTCGGTGCATCCGCATCTTCCAGCACGTTGCACAACGACAGCGCTTGTATCAAGCGCTGCTCTTGGAATCGGGATCGGTCAACATCGGAAACCTGATGAGAACGTATTTCGCCGAACTCTTTCAACGATATACGCTCGACCCTGTGGAGAGAGAGAACCCATCGTCTTTGAGAAACGAACTCATTGCAGCTCATGCAGCGGGATCATTGTTTGGCTTAATCTCCTGGTGGCTTCGTCATGGGGTTTCACCTTTTGCTGAACAAATGGGGTCGGTTTACTTTCAATTGATGGCGAAAGGAGCGGAGAACATCTCTCTTTAATCCGTAGCAGCGGAGTTACTCCACCATACCTTCTAAAGAGCCATCTTTTTCAAGATGAAAAAGATAGCTCTCAAGAAAATAGCTTGATCAGAAGAGGATTGCCCTCTGTTACATTCACGATAGCTACAAGTTCATCATCGCTCGCCTGTTCAATATCGTTATCCCCTGGAGAGCGGACAAAGCGCAGCGCTAGTTCTAGTTTGGAGTGTTCCTAGCTTGTCAGTTGAAAGCTTGCTTTAGGTCCTTGATTAAGCAATGCGGAGGTGAGATGGAGGATTTGCCAACGAGTCCGAAGAGCAATTTCCGCATATTGAGGCCGCACGGCTCAAGCGAGCGCAACAAGCAAACGACTCGACTCGCTAACGTTCCTCCCCCTTCCGATATATCGGACCAGTTCTAGTACGTTCAAAACCACTCTCAACCTCCAAAGGACAAGATATCGGGAAGATTCTCTGCCTTTATGAACGTAAGGTTCAGATCAGCGAAGAGCTCATCCAGATGCTATGAGTCGTCTCCTTGCTGCTCGCGGTGCTAAGGATACCTGGTCCGTCCCCAAACAAGGTCTCAGACTGCTTTCCAGGTAATTTCAAAAGGACCAAGTTCTGTTGTGCGATAGGTTCCATCACCTCCCGCCCAGAAGCCTGCCACATCTTCTCCATTGAAGGTGGTCACGGTGGTGTTCGGAGCGAATTGTGGCACATCCACCAGCACCGTTGAGTACCCAGCATCGGTGCGTGCAAGCTCGACTACTTCACCCGTTTTATTTGTAATCCCTGTAATCACCGCTCGTTTAGTGGTACTGAGAATGGGTGTATTGGTCTGTCCAACACAAGTAATCCTTGTGCCCTGTGGATTGGGACTCAGATACAACGGAACTGTGCCCTGTTGCGGCGTTGGTGTTGGTGCTGGCGTTGGCACACTGGTGTTCGACGCCCAAATGGCATGACCGCCAGGCTGATACACTACCAGATTGCCATCATTTTGCATCACAAGGCTATAAGGCCCCTGAGTCGTTCCATGCGTTGATCCACTCTCCCAAAGAGCTGCTGCTCCAACAGACCGATACTCGACGAGATTCCCATCCTCTTGCATAAAGAGAATATATGAGCCATGCACCACTGGTTGTGTGATGCCGTTGCTCCAAAGCGTCTGCCCGTTTTTATTATTCATGACGAGAAAGGTCCCAGTCTGCTGAAAGACGGCTTGAGCCAGGGCATTGGGAGAGAGCAGAAAGTCTCCGACACTCAAAAACTGTCCAGAGGTCAACGTCGAGCCTCGCGCAACCCCTCTGCTGGACCATGTGACCTGCCCTTTCCCATCAGTGACGATGAGGTTTCCATAATTTGCCAGGGTGAGGGTGTAAGGGCCTTGATCGGGACCAAAGCCAACGTTGCTGGCCCACAGTGCCTGTCCACCAGTGCTTTTATACATCACCAGATTCCCGTCTGTTTGCATGAAGACCACATTGGGACTCACAGGCGAGGTTTGATTGGTGTCGGTCGCCCACCAGACTCTTGTTCCCTGGTAGAGCACGAAGTTTCCGTCTCCTTGTAGAATGGCCTGACAGGTGCCATCCTGTGAGAGTAAATAATCCCCAACACCCAAAGATTCTCCATTTGGGAGAGATGAACCCTTATTTGCCATTGATGCCTCTTTTCTTCCAGAAGAATAGTTTAAGAGTAGGTTTTTCCCATTATAGCACTCTGCTGGGGATATGGCATCGATTGTAAATCTTGACATGAAGCTGTTGAGTTTTAGGCAATTCCTCCATTGATCAGAGATGCTCTCCTTTGACCAGTCACACAGAAAGATTGCTTGACGCAAGTAGAAGCATACGTAAAACGGTCGATTATATCCCGAACTATGGGTATGTTGAGACTAAGCCGAAAACACGAGCGAGTAAACGAAAAATCAATCTACCGCTTTTTCTGGTCGAGGTATTGCAGAAACATTAAAGAGAGCAGGATGAGTTGAAAAAGAAGATGGGTGAGAAGTGGGAAGGTTTGGGGCTGGTGTTTCCAGATTTACAGGGTGGGTACTTCAACCCGAATTACTTGCTTCGTGCGTTTAAGAAAGTCTTACAGGGTGCGGGTCTGGCACACATGCGTATCCATGAATTGCGGCATAGTGCGGCAACGATCCTCCTTGCAAAGGGGGTGAATATCAAAGTAGTCTCAGAGATGTTAGGCCATAGTGACATTGCGATTACGTTGCGAACCTATGGTCATCTACTCCCAACAATGCAAGGTGATATGGTTGACAAGTGGGAAGAGGAATTTGGGAAAGATGAGAAAAGCAAGTAGAAGAGAAAGGAGCAAAAAAAGTACTTTTGCTCCTAGTTTTGCTCCTTTTGACTGCTGACAGCTTCATACAGCTAGACGAAACGGCCTGTAGAGGGAGTCTACAAGCCGTTGGAAGGTGGAGATGGGGGAGAGTTGAAGTCTTAGCCAGCCCATTTCCTTTTTTACATCTACCCTTGCTCAACACGCCTGTGAAGCTCCTTCAGAGATTTTCTTGTTGTCTAACGATGCCCATTGATAACAATCAATGTCCACAATTCAAGCTGTCACTGAGGCTGTCATTGGGGAGGGTTATAGAGGCAGTTTCAAATGCCGCTATGATGCCCTATCTCTGAGAATCATACACTGTAGATACTGATCTGCCTATACGTACCTGAGTTGTTTTTCGTTTAGAAAGGATGATCACTATGAGTAACACAACAATCCAATGGTGTCAGCGCACCTTGCCTGATGGGTCAAGAATACCTGGCTATACGTTTAATCCCTGGTGGGGCTGCCTCAAAGTCTCAGAAGAGTGTCAACATTGTTATGCCCTGGACATTGCTCATCACTATGGACATGATGTCTGGGGGCCAGCAGAAACCACACCGCGCAGATTCTTTGGTGAGCGGCATTGGTTAGAACCACTCACCTGGAACAGACAAGCGACCAAACATGGTCATAGACGCAATGTCTTTTGTGCAAGTATGGCGGACGTGTTTGAAGAACATCCTGCTTTAGAGCAGGAACGCCAGAGGCTCTGGGAGCTTATTGGTCAAACTCCAATGCTGAATTGGCTTCTCTTAACAAAGCGCCCTCAGAATATCCTGACAATGTCGCCCTGGGGACAACAGACCTGGCCTGATAATATCTGGATTGGCACGAGCGTTGGCTTGCAAAGTCGGGCAGAAGAGCGTATTCCTTACCTGCTCCAAGTTCCCGCCATCGTCCGGTTTCTCAGTTGTGAACCTCTGATCGGTCCGGTAGACCTCTCTCCCTGGATTAATCGACTTCAGTGGGTGATTACTGGAGGAGAAAGTGGTGTAAAAGCGCGGCCACTAGACCTGAACTGGGCGCGTTCACTACGAGATCAATGCCTGGCTGCACAGATTCCTTTTTTCTTCAAGCAAATTGGTGGCAGATATCACAATTCTGGTGGCAATCTCCTAGACCAACAAGTATGGGAGCAAAGCCCGGCGGAATGTTCTCATCGCTAAAGAGTCTCTTCACTCCTGCTCTCAGAAGATTTCTCTGGCCGGCCTACACCCTATTCGCCACGTTTAGAGAAGCATACTCAGAGAGTTTCCCTTTGATCATACTTCCCCAACTACCTTCTGGAGAATAAAGAGTAGTGTGTCAACATACTCTTCAGATCTGATCTGCTGATTTGTTTGTGTATCATATCTCTGCAACGAGCGGTCAATGAAGCCTGCAATTTCATCGAGGTGAGCATCAGGAAATTTTATCAATGCTGCTACTGCGGCTCGCTGTGTTTCAGGATTGAAGTCAAGCAAAAGCGTTCTAAGGACTGAACTTACTTGAGATTGATTGCTGCTCAGTTGTCCCAGGGCTGTAGCTACAGCTTGCCTCACTGGCCAGTCGGAGTCGGAGAGGGCTGCCAGCAGCGCATCTATGACCCTGGACTCTCCACTTCCCAGTTGTCCCAGGGCTGTAGCTACAGCTTGCCTCACTTGCCAGTCGGAGTCGGAGAGGGCTGCCAGCAGCGCATCTATGACCCTGGACTCTCCACTTCCAAGTTGTCCCAGGGCGCTGACAGCTCCCTGCCTCACTGGCCAGTCGG
>DAOTTL010000193.1:0-13399 GCA_034438135.1 Ktedonobacteraceae bacterium
CGACTTTTGCATCGCTCCATCTTCATTATATGCTGTTCGCCATCTTCTTGGCTACCAGAGTTTTTGTATCTTTTGCTTGACCTTTTCGTTTTTTGGATGTATCCTCTTTCACATCGGCTACTCTGTTTGCTCACCCTTCGTAGGAGGCCAGACCGACAATAGGTAACGAGGAATTAGAGAGACCCTGGCGTCGCTCTCTCCTCGGTTTTTGTTTTTTTGCTCATCATTCAGGAGAATTCTCCATAACTCGACCGGAAGGTGGCAGGTAGTATGAAACCACCACGTTTTCAGTATTGTGCACCAGCTCTTCTCGATGACGCTCTGGTTCTGCTTGAAAAACAGGGCGATGAGGCTAAGATCCTGGCTGGTGGACAAAGCCTCGTTCCGCTACTCAATATGCGACTCGCCGCTCCAACACATCTGGTAGACATTAATCGCATCTCCGAGTTGAACTATATTCAATCTGAGATCGATTACCTGGCCGTTGGAGCTATTACTCGTCAGAGTCAGGTTGAACATTCTGCCGTGGTGCAGGAGCGCTATCCTCTGCTGATTGAGGCTCTGCGGCATATTGGACATACGCAAATACGCAATCGCGGTACTGTTGCTGGTAGCATCGCGCACGCAGATCCCGCGGCAGAGCTTCCTGCGCTGCTCCTATGTTTAGAGGGTTTTGTTCTTTTACAGAGCAGTACCGGTGAACGCCTACTTCAGGCGGATGATTTTTTTCAAGGGTACCTGGAAACGGCACGAGAGCCAGATGAGATGGTTGTCGAGGTACGTTTCCCATGGCTTGAGGCGGGAGCTGGTTGGGCCTTTATGGAGCTTTCCCGCCGTTCAGGAGACTATGCTCTGGTGGGCATTGCTGCGGTTCTTACCCTCGACGAGCAGGGCCTCTGCCGGAAGGCGCGTCTGGCCTATTCAGGTGTCGCGGGTGAACCGATAAGAGCATCTCAGGTTGAACAACTGCTCATTGGGAAAAAATTGGATGAGCGAACTATTGACGCGGCGGCGGAACTGGCGCGTGGGGTGGTCAGTGCTGATATGCACGATATTCACGCGACCGTGGATTATCGCAGAGTACTCTCGATCGAACTGACCAGGCGTGTGCTCAAAACTGCCTGGTCGCGCTGCGGTGTTCAAGGAGAGAAAGGCTAACAGGATGCAGGAACAGGAAGGAGCGATCCCGATGTTTTGCGAGGATTGTGAGATCGCTGTGACCGTGAACGGTCAGGTCTACGAGCGACGTGTGCCAGTTCGTCTCTTGCTTTCAGATTTTCTCCGGCACGAGTTGCATCTGACCGGTACGCATGTTGGCTGTGAGCACGGTGTCTGTGGATGCTGTACTATTTTGCTCAATGGGGAGGCTGTACGCTCCTGTCTGCTGTTCGCGGTCCAGGTGGACAATCTGTTTATTACGACTATTGAGGGGATGGCAGGAACCGATAGTGAATTGCATCCCATCCAGCAGGCTTTTATGGAGAAGCATGGTTTGCAGTGCGGCTTTTGTACGCCGGGCATTATTATGACTGTGCACGCTCTATTGCATGAGAAACCCGATCCCAGTGAGGAAGAGATTCGTGAGGGGTTGTCGGGGAATATCTGCCGTTGTACCGGTTATCAGCATATCGTGGAGTCGGTCAAGCTGGCTGCCGAGCGGTTGCGCGAGGGGGTGAATTGATGGCGACTCGCTGGTTTGGCGCTCGTGTGCAGCGTCAGGAGGATCCGCGTTTGTTGCGCGGTAAAGGGAACTTTGTTGACGATATCGATCTGCCTGAGATGCTCCACGCTGCTATCCTGCGCAGTCCTTACGCGCGGGCCAGGATTACCCATATCGACACCGAGGCCGCCGCGCATCTGCCAGGTGTCCATCTGGTTGTAACAGCATCGGACCTGGGTGAGGTGCTGGAACCCTCGCCGCTGCTTGTGCCACATCCTGCTCTAACTCAGCCACGTACGCAGCTTCCCCTGGCACTCGATGAGGTGCGCTATGTTGGGGAGGCCGTGGTGATGGTTGTGGCTGAGAGTCGCTATGTCGCGGAGGATGCGCTAGATCTGATCGATGTAGAATATGAGCCGTTACCCGTTGTGTCGAGTCTCGATCTTGCCAGCCAGGAGAATGCTCCGCTGGTACATGCCGACGTGCCGGGAAATATCGCGGCCCATCTGGTGCAGCAGGTAGGTGATCCAGATGGCGTATTTGCCAGTGCTTCCCATGTGCTCTCAGAGACGTTTCTGATGGATCGGGGCGCGGCCATGCCTATGGAGTGTCGAGGCATCGTGGCTAAGTGGGACGAACGCGAGGGGCTGCTGACCTGTTGGATCTCGACGCAGGGACCGATCCCTATTCGCAATGGTCTGGCGGCTATTTTTCATCTTCCTGAGCATAAGGTGCGCGTGGTGGCTCCGGATGTAGGCGGTGGGTTTGGTCCGAAGATCATGATGTTTTATGCTGAGGAGGTACTTCTGCCCTTTGCGGCACGAAAACTGAACCTCCCCGTGAAGTGGATCGAGGATCGGCGTGAGCACTTTATCTCTGCCAATCAGGAGCGCAGCCAGTTTCACGAGGTGGAGTATGCATTTGATGATC
Organism: Ktedonobacteraceae bacterium; assembly: GCA_034438135.1. Taxonomy (GTDB): domain Bacteria; phylum Chloroflexota; class Ktedonobacteria; order Ktedonobacterales; family Ktedonobacteraceae; genus Paraktedonobacter. The sequence goes on from DAOTTL010000193.1 coordinate 2,591, forward strand.
GGGGAACGTTGTTGGCGGTGCGCGACCGCTTTTTACACGATACCGGTGCATATACTCCCTACGGGATTATCGTGCCTATCATTACGGCCTGTACGCTGCCGGGACCCTACCGTCTACAGCACTATTTCAGCGAGTTCACGGTGCTCTACACTGATAAAGTGCCGGTCAGTCCCTATCGAGGCGCAGGCAGACCGCATGCGGTTTTTGTGATGGAGCGTATCATGGATCGCATTGCGTTGGAACTGGGACTGGACGCTTTAGAGGTGCGATCACGCAATTTTATCTCACCGGAGGAGTTTCCCTGGGATGTGGGCCTGGTCTATCAGGATGGCAATCCGACGATCTATGATAGTGGCAACTATCAGGCAGGTCTGGAGAAGCTGAAGGCGTTGCTGGACTATGACCATTTTAGGGAAAGACAGAGGCAGGCACGCGCTGAGGGACGGTATATTGGTCTGGGTGTGGGCTGCTATGTGGAGGGAACGGGTATCGGTCCCTACGAAGGTGCGCAGATTCGTGTGGAGTCCGATGGACGGGTCTACGTTGCGACTGGTGTGACGACCCAGGGACAGGGACATGCGACTGTCTTTGCCCAGATTGTGGCCGATCAACTGGGCACTTCCCCTGAGAATATTCTGGTCACAACGGGGGATACGCAAGCCTTTCAATGGGGAGTCGGAACCTATGCCAGTCGAGCGGCCACGATAGCTGGTTCTGCGGTCCATCTGGCGGCGGTGAAGGTGCGTGAGAAGACGATCCGCATGGCGGCTGAACTGTTTGAGGCTTCCCCGGATGATATTGAACTCGCCGATGGCAAGGTATTTGTGCGCGATCTACCTCAGCGGGCTATGACGCTGGGTCAGGTTGCCATCTCCTCTAACCCGTTGCGTTACGCATACGGTGAAAGTGCTCGTCAACTGATGGCCATGAAGCTGGCGCAGCCTCGGTCGGGTCCGGCTTTACCGGTTGAGCGCGGTGGTCCTGGTCTGGAGGCCAGCGAATTTTACAGTCCTCCACACGGGAGCTTTGCCAGCGGTATTCACGGTGCGGTCATCGAAGTAGATCCGCGAACCGGAATGGTGAAGTTTTTGCAGTATGCAGCCGTCCATGATTGTGGTCGTGTGATCAATCCGTTGATTGTCGAGGGTCAGGTCCATGGAGGCGTGGCGCAGGGCATTGGAGGAGCTTTTTTTGAGCGCCTGGTCTACGATGAAGAGGCACAATTGCTCAATGCCAGCTTTATGGACTATCTTCTGCCGACTGCGGCTGAAGTTCCAACGATCGAGGTGGATCACGTTGAGACGCCCTCTCCGCTCAATCCGCTCGGCGTGAAAGGAGCTGGTGAGGCCGGGGTTATTCCGGTGCCCGCGCTCTTTGCCTCGGCTCTCGACGATGCTTTATCGTCTTTCGGCTTGCGCATACGAGAGATGCCTCTTCACCCCTGTCGGCTGTACGAATTGGTCCAGGTTGCACAAAAGGAGAGAGGATAGCCAGGGGATCAGCCAAGAATACTAGTAGCTAGACAAGGAAGCGAGGAGTGTGAGATACTCAGCGGACCATATTGTCCATGTACTGGAGGTTTTATGTCTTCAATATATCCATCTTCCGGTGGAACGATGGCGCGGTCATGTAGAAACTGTGGCACCCCATTGGCTTTCAATGAAAGTCAGTGTTTGCAGTGCGGAGCGTCTAATTTGCCGTCCCAGGGATTGCAATTTACTGCTTTCCAGGCGGGAGGACAGGGACAAGGCAATATGCAGTCCGGGCATCTGCAAGCTATCCAGCCTTCTCAGGAGCCACAGTTTCAACAATCGGGCGAAGGTACATGGCCTCGTATTGTTGAAACTCCGGTGGCCTGGAATCAGGCTGACAATTCTCCACCGCAAAACAATCTCTGGTCTGGCCAGGTTCCGTCGTCAGAACCGGGTTCTTCACGACCATTGCAAAGAAATCTTTTTGCTCCACAGATAGATTTTTCAGATCAGACCCAGGCTTCGGGACCGGGTCCATCGCGTCCACTGCAAGGGGGACTTTTCGCTCCTTCGGCAGACTTTGGAGGGCAGGGTCAGATGGCGGGACCGGCTCCGTCGCGTCCACTACAGACGGACGCATTTGGAGGGCAGGCAGGCTTCGGAGGGCAGGGTCAGATGGCGGGACCGGGACCGGCGAATGGTTTTGTCCCATCTCCTGGTCAGTTTTCTCAGAATTCATTTTTCAACGCCCCAACACAGAGCAGTTTTAGAACTCCATCTCAGGCCCTTCAGCCGCAGGTACCCTACGGACAGAACAACAGTCCCCAGGGCTGGTACGGCGGACCCAACCAGGACGATGATGAAGAGAGTGAAAAGAAGCGACCGCGTATAGGTTTCATTCTCCTCATTATTTTGATGCTTCTGGTCGTTGTTGGAGGCAGCTTCGGCGCTTTCCTTGTGCTTAGACGGCACAATACCCCGGTAGTCGCAACCAGTACGCCGACGATTATCGTCACTCCGGCGGGCAAGACCCAGTTTCAGGATGACTTTCAAAATAACGACGCTGGCTGGGATCTCTCCCAGCCCTCAGGTGCCAAAGTTACACTTGCTCAGGGTCAATTGGTTCTAGAATCCGACGATAACAAGATTTTCCAGGAACAGCTACCAAGCAAAACATTTGCAGATTTTCGGATTGACGTCAATGCAGAACTGGTACAGGGTGATCCAGCGAATGGCTATGGCATCTACATTCGAGGAGCCACCAATCAGGACGGCACGCTGGGTCAGTACTACAGCTTCGAGGTCTACGGAGATGGTACATTTGCCATCTACAAAGGCATCCAGAATCCCGATGGTACTTCACAGAGAACTGATATCAAAAAAGACGCTCCTGCCTCTGCCATCAACTCCAAGGGTCGGGTGAACCACCTTGCCGTGATAGCCAACGGTGTCCAGATGACCTTTATTGTGAATGGCGTAACCATCTATACATTTAGCGATAACAGCTATAAAAGCGGGGCGGTGGCACTCTTTGTTTCGAACGTTTCCGGGGTAGCTAAAGGTGCCCAGGCGACGTTTAAACAACTGGCAATTTTTGATCCAACTGAGAAATAAGAGAAACTGCTCAGGATAGAACAGCGTGCATTCAGTTCTATCCTGAGCAGTTTCTTGCTATTTTTCTTTTTTCTGGGCGGGTATCTGACAGGCCTCGATGCAAAGGCGAGTGAGGTGTGCAAGGCCCTGATCAAGGGGTGAGACGGCTAACGATTCATTGAGCGTATGCGCGTTTTCCCCGTATGTAATTCCAATGCAAACGGCGGGAATGTCCATGCTGATGGGAACATTGGCATCCGTACTCGACACCTCATAATGAGGCTCAAGACCTATCCAGCGAACCGCCTCGGCTGCCAGACGAACTAATGGGTCGCGCCGACTGCGCTGACCCGAAGGGCGTTCACCCAGGACGGAGATCTCCGTGCGTAGTCCCGGACCCGCGCCCTGGGTGATGGTTTCTCTGGCCAGTCTGGCAAAGCGTTTAAGCGTTTCCTCATCGGGTGAGCGCATATCTAGCAGCGCCGAAGCCTCAGCTGCAATCGTATTCACGCTCGTTCCCCCTTCAATCACGCCGATATTAAACGTCGTTTTTGGGTGTTGAGGAACCGGGAGATTAGCAAGTGCGGCGATAATTTTCCCCAGACCGTGGATTGCACTGGGCGTGCCGAAGGCTCCGTAGGAATGGCCGCCAGGTCCATAGACAACGATTTTCCAGCGTTGAGAGCCAACGGCTCCACAGGTGATATGGCCCAGGCTGCCATCGATCGCAATGACCGCGTTCAAGTGTTCCTGGTAGCGTTTCACCGCCGTATGAGCACCGAGCAGGTTGCCCAGTCCCTCCTCACCTACATTTGCCACCGCGACAATATCCGTCTCAGTCTGAACATGCAATTCGTCCAGCAAATCAAACGTATGCAGCATCGTAGCCACGCTGGCACAGTTATCTCCGATGCCTGGTCCAAAGAGAGAATTGCCCTCACGTTTCACCATAATGGGAGTCGAAGCAGGAAAAACTGTATCAATATGAGCGAGCAGCATCAAAAACGGCATCTGAGGGTTTTTCCCCTCTCTGCGCGTATAGACATTGCCGACCGCATCAATTTCTGAGGTATAGCCGCGTTCCTGCCAGAGAGAGGCTACCAGGCGAGCGCGTTCAAGTTCCTGACCAGTGGGAGCAGGAACTTCGCAGATGCGCTGGGTGAGTTGAGCGATTGGCTCAACGTGTGTTTTAGCTGTGGCTCGTACCTGTTCCAGCAGAGTGGGAGTAAGTGACACATCATTTCTCCTGTAATATATTCGCATAGATCAGCGGATCAACATTGCCTCCGCTGACAATACAACAAACGCGTTTCCCTGCGAAGCGTTCCGGCTGCGTCAGCAATGCGCCGAGGGCCAGAGCACCGGTTGGTTCAACTTTGAGATTAAGCGCGAAGTACTCCCGCAAGGCAGCGAGCGTCAAGGGGTCAGGTACTTCTATAATATCTGCCACTCCTTGCTTCAGCATTTCCCAGTTCAGGTTTCCCAGACTAAGGGTACGCGCTCCATCGGCCACGGTAAGGGGTTCTTGTTCGTTCACGATACGGTACCCTGAGCGCAGTGAGCGAGCGGCGTCGTTAGCTGGTTGAGGCTCCGCTCCAATAATGTCCGTACTCGTATGGAGATAGTCACGTGCGATAATCAGACCTGAGCACAGTCCTCCCCCACCGATCGGTACAACCAGAACGTCGAAGTCTTCTGCCTGAAATATCTCTCTGCCAAGGGTGGAGTTGCCAGCGACAACACGATAGTCATCGTAGGCCTGGGCCTGAAAGATATCGGGCTGCTCGGACATCAGTTGTTGTACGCGTTCGGCGCGGCTGATCTGATGTGTATCGATCAGGTCTACCTTCCCTCCGTAGTACTGGATGCTGGCAATCTTAACGCGGGCAGAGTTTGAGGGCATCACGATCGTACAGCTTTTCCCAAGCAGTTGACAGGCGTAAGCGACTGCCTGGCCGAAATTGCCCGACGAAGCCGCGACTACGCGCTGCTGAGGGACCTGGGAGAGCAGGTTATAGGCGGCGCGAAACTTAAAGCTGCCAGTATACTGGAAGGTTTCGCTGGCAATGGTCAGCGTACAGTTCAGACTGGCTGAGAGAGTTGGTGCCGGGAGCAGGAACGTTGGACGTATGTGACCTGGCAGTGTTTCCCAGACATCATGAAGGTAGCTTGAAGTGAGGTCTGGCGAGGTGGCATAGTTGAACATGGTCTAGATACTCCGGCTAGTGGATTTTCTGACATAGTCTTACTGTTATTGTACCATGCGTTTGGAGGGGAGGTACTTTTTGACTGAATCTTCCGCAAATTCTGGAAAAAGTGTCATACTCTCTTGCCAAGCAAAAGTGAATATGCAATAATCTCGCCAGAATATGAGTCAGCTTTGATGTTCGAAAATCAGGGCCAGAGGGTTTCCGTTGGCGTTCCGCCCCACTCCAGAGAATCAACAGGTGGTTAAAGGGTCGTTGATGATTGTCCTATATCAGGGAAGATTCATAGAGTAGACTTTTGGGAAAACAAATGGTGGAGTGAATTTTTTAAAGAGAGAAGGAATTATCTCGTGCCAAGGCAGATAACAAGCAAAATTCGAGCGCTGGGAGTCCTCACCGGCGGTGGTGATGTACCTGGACTCAACGCAGCTATCAAAGCGCTCGTCTACCGTGCTGAGTCGCTGAATATACGTATCTTTGGGTTGCGCGAGGGATGGGCTGGAATCACCTATATTAACCGCTCGAAGAAAGCTGAAGAGCAGTACTTCAATTCCGAGGATCCTACCACCTGGCAGGACAACTATGTGATGCCCCTGAACCGTCTCAATACACGCACGATTGACCGTCAGGGTGGCACTGTTTTACAATCGACGCGCACAAATCCTGCGAAGATCAAGGTAAGCGACCTTCCATCCCACATGCGGTCCATTGGGCTCGGTCACGAACCCGATGAGCGCATCGACCTGACCGATGAAGTCATCAAAAATCTGCAATTCCTGGGACTGGACGGTCTGGTTGTCATTGGTGGAGACGACACGCTTAGCTATGGCGCGGTTCTATCGCGGAAAGATATTCCTGTCTGGGGTATTCCAAAGACCATGGACAACGATGTTCCAGGGACCGACTATTGCATTGGTTTTCAGACCGCGATCGATCGAGCCACAGAGTTTATTAACCGTATTCGCTCGACCGCCGAGTCGCACAGTGAGACGATTCTGTATCGCATGTTTGGTCGGGATGCAGGCTTTACGGCTTTAGAGACGGCCACAGTAACCTGGGCTGACCGCCTGGCTATCCCCGAATCGCCGGTTGACATTGACGAACTGGCCGAACTGGTGGCACAGGACCGTCGAAATCCTCAGCACTACTCCTCCGTAGTCCTCTCCGAGGGAGCGAACCTGGGTATGGTCGTGCCAGAGGTTGGGCCAGCCGATGCCTATGGTCACCGCAAAAAGGAGAATATCGCTGAATTCCTCGCTCAGCAGTTGAGTCAGCGCATGCCCGAGGTACGTTTTCTCCCGATCGATCTGACCTACTTCCTGCGCAGTGGCGAACCAGATGTGTATGATAAACATATGGCTATCTACTATGCCAACCTGATTATGAGCGCGGTCGCCTCGGGAACCTACGGGGTCATGGCCGCTCAGCGTCATGGCAAAGTTATCTATACAGATATGCCGGGCAAGGATATCTCGGCCAGACGCGTCAATCTGGATGACTACCATACCACGCGCTATCGGCCACACTTTGAGCGGATTACCGGCGACTACGAGCCGCAACGCTAATGTAGTCGGCCTTTCTGGCGGCTATGCCACCACATTTTCAGGAGAGATGGCCGGGTTTGCAAGCCGCAAAACCGGCCATCTCTCCTTTTTCCCTGGGGGAGGGGCGGTTTTGCAAGCCGCAGAAAAATGAGGGATGGTAACTACTCATGTGCCCTGCTGAAACCGTCCCACCCACAGAGGAAAAGGGATGTCGAGCAAAACGGGCGGGATACCTCGCCCGTTTTGCTCGACATCCCTTTTTTATTCGCCGTCACAGGCGGCAAGCAGAGGGCACCTGAGTAGTTACGAGGGATGACTCATAGTGCTTAGAGGGCATAAGTTTGTTGGGCGAGATCCTCAATACTCTTCAGCACCACATCAAGGCTATTCTGATCATTAATAAAGGTCAGCATCCCCTGCCAGAAGGCCTGTTGGACCGATGGTGGCATGAGATCGTCAGCGCCAAAGCGGAAGATATTCTGTTCATTTATAAGCATACTCGCGGAGCGACGAGCCACATCATTAGGATAGTCCCCCAGATCAACATCTTGATTGACCGAGGTCGCGCCTCCGCGTTTCACCCAGATAGTCTGAGACTGAGCAGTTGAGAGATAGGTCAGGAGTTGGCGCACAACATCGCTATCACGCATGACCGCGACCAGATCGGCTCCGACAGTGACGGTATGAGCATCCTGGGCATTGAGCGTAGGGAAGGGGAAGAAATCGAAGTCACTGCCCGGGACCGTATGTGGAAATTGGTTAAGAATAAAGCCACTGGCAAAGTCGCCCAGATAGTTCATATAGGCCTGAGGAGGGACCCAGAAGGGCTGGTAGCAGGCATCAGTATAGGTAGTTTCTAAGACAGAAAGGGGTGCGCCAGCAATATAATGTTTTCCGCCGATGATCTGACCAAAGAGCTGGAAGGCATGTTTAATAGTGCTATCGGTCCAGGGGATCTGGTGTTTCACCCAGCGGTCATAGAGTTCAGAGCCGAACTCTTTAAGATAAATTTCCGCAATCCAGTCGGCAGCGGGCCATCCGCTGGCAGTCGCGTTTTCAACTCCAAGTGACCAGGGATAGCCGCCGCGTTGAACGATCATATCAGAGAGTTCTAGCAGATCGTCCCAGGTTGAAGGGATTGGATAATGTTGGTCATGAAACTGTTTCGGGTTATACCAGATAGTTCCTTTATTTGCGACCTTAAGGACAAGAGCATAGAGTTTATCCTGATAAGAGGCCAGGTCGAGCCAATAGCTAGAATAAACCTTGCGCATATTATCCATATCGAGAAAAGTATCGAGATTCAACAGCTGGTTTTGACTGGCTAACTGGCTAAGTTTGCTGGGACTGGGCGTCACGATGATATCGGGTGGGTCATTGCCGTTCAGACGGGTGGCCAGTGCAACATTCAGATCGCGTGTGGACTCAAGGTTAATCTTTACGCCGGTTTGACGCATAAAAGGTGCAACGGTAGCATTAAATGAACTCTGCTCTTCTCCTACCCAGACGCTGAGCACATCAATGGTAGCGGGTGTATCATTTCCAGGCTCGCAGGCGGTCAGGAGGGAGGTGGCAACACTAAAGCTCATGCCAGTGGCGACGGCACTTTTTAAGAATGCGCGGCGGCCAATGCGATGGTTTGTATACGCATCAAGAAGCCCGTCTATGGCTTTCTGCTGGAGACGACGAGAGATAAGCACTGGCTGCCCTCCTTTGGGAATATTTCTCTCATGCCGTCGCTGCTCACGACGTTGATAAACAGATAGATTGAGAAGTGTTACCGAAAGCATAGCTCATTCCAGGCGAAATTTAAAGAGGTTCTGATAAAAAAAGCTAAAATCTGTCAGATTCTTACATATTCTTTTGTCATACACTGTGGTATCGTTAAAGATAAGATTCAGGTGGCTGTTTTTTTTGGCAGATCTACCATAGGTATATGTAGGGAGAGGAAGGAACTGCTCCCTTGGGGAAACAGGTGGTGACGGCAGAGACGAAAAGGTTTTCGAGGGATATGCAAAGGGGACAATGAATGTCTTACAGGCCGAATGAGCCGTCTGTTAGTGACATAGATGGCCACCTAGATGAAAGAGACCTGGTAATCTGTGCCCAAAGAGGAGACCAGATTGCCTTTGAAAAACTCTACGAGCGCTACAATGATCGGATCAGTCGCTATCTCATCCGTATGGTAGGCGATGATGGGGTGGGTTGTGAACTGGCGCAAGAAACGTTTCTCAAGGCCTGGGAGGCTTTGCTTAGCTTGCGTGATCCAGCCTGTTTTGCCAGCTGGCTCTACCGCATAGCGACGACGCGAGCGTATAATCATCAGAATCATGCCAAACTTATCCATACAGTTTCATGGGATGATGTCGCCCTCAAGGGGTCTGAATCGCTAAGCATCTCTAGTCCAGAAAGACAGATAGAGGATATCGAACTACTAAAACTTGTCCTGGCAAATGTGTCGCAGACATATCGTCCATGTTTTATTTTATATGTGATTGAGAAGTTACCGCAGCGGCAGATTGCGGAGCTTTTGGGGATCAAGTTTTCCAGCGTGAGCAAATATGTGAGTCGCGGCAAAGAGGAGTTTCGCCAGATCTACTATCGTATGCTCGATGAAGGCCAGGCGCAAGAAGTGAGGAAAAGATGACAAAAACTGGTCCTCCTTGTCTTGAGTGGAGAGAGCTTCTAGCTCTCAGGTGGGAAGATCTCTCATCGGATGAACAACAGGCACTTGATCATCACCTACAAACCTGCGCATCCTGTCGCTCTGCTCTGGCGGATTACCATTTTTTTGAAGCTCGTCTGGATGCTCTTCCCCCACCTGTGATAAAGCCGTTCCCACGACTTGCCCCCTTACTCGCGCACGAGGAGGGTGGTCAAGAGGACGATGAGCATGTGTCAGTGCCAGCGCGTCTCTCTTCCTCGTCGCGAGATCAGGTCTCCAGACAGCCCGGTAGGTACGCGGTTCTGTTCTGGCGTGCGCTTGCAGTTGCCGCGGTCATTTGTCTGATCTTGTCCACCACGATCCTTTTCAGAGCATTGTCTGCCCCATCAACCACGGGTTCTGCGACGCAAAAGAAGGGCGTGAATTTTATCCTGCATACCGTAGATGTCATGGTGGTTGCCTGGTCTCCCGACGGTGAAGAGATTGCGACCGGGAGTAAGGATGGCACGGTCAGTGTCTGGGATGCCCAGACTGGCAGGCCGAGGTACACCTACTCCGGGCATACCGGTATCGTGGATGCGCTGGCCTGGTCGCCGGATGGTTTCTATATTGCCTCAGGCAGTTGGGATGGGACGGTGCGCGTCTGGGACGCTGCAAGTGGACAGACCACGTATGCGGTTTATGGGGGACAGAACGAAGCGGTCACTACGGTTGCATGGTCGCCGGATAGCAAGGAGATTGTCTCCGGTGGTTGGGACGACTCCGCCAAAGTTTGGGATGCACTGACCGGCAGGATACGCTCTACCTGTTACGATGCCAGACATGCCGAACTGATGAACTCGGTTGCGTGGTCGCCCAATGGACGAGAGATTGCCACAGGTAGCAACTCCTTAGTGCAGATATGGGATGTAAACTGTCACCTGATCGAGAACCTGGCGGGCAACGATATCATTCACAGTGTGGTTACCAGTGTTGGCTGGTCGCCAGATGGGCGCTTCGTTGTTTCAGGAAGTGGGGATGGGACCGCGCGTGTCTGGGACATTGTGAGTGGTCAACTGGTGCATATCTACGTTAATCAGGGATTTGGCGATAGTGTGAATGCGGTCTCCTGGTCATCGAACGGGAAATATATTGCATTGGGAAGTCAGGATACAACGGTTCGTGTCTGGGATCCTCTGGCGGATAAGACGTTGATGGTCTATAAGGGTCACACTGGTGCAGTGAGTCGGGTCGCCTGGTCCCCCGATAGCACAGAGATTGCATCCGTTAGCACCGACAGCACCACTCAGCTCTGGAAAATCAAGGGATAACTCATACTTAAGAAGAGA
>DAOTTL010000194.1:0-15185 GCA_034438135.1 Ktedonobacteraceae bacterium
GGCTGAGCAGTGACTTTTGCGAAACCCTGAGATTTTTTTCTTTTTAGTCGGGTTTATTTCAGCACTGAAAGCGCTGAAATAAACCCGACTAAAAAGAAAAAAATTTTGCTTGTCTTTTCGCTTTAAAAGATGTATAATAGCTTCCAATAAATCGCTATGTAACACTGGCATACGCGAGACATGTCTTTTCTCAGGGGTCTGACAGAGAGGAAGCGCCAGCGGCTGAAAGCGCCCCGACCGGCAGGAAAAAGATACCACTCGCCAGCCTGCACAAAATGCGTTCTTGCCAAAAGGCAAAGCGTCCTAATGTACACGATTCGACCCCGTTACAGGTCATGAAAGCGCGTTGCTTCCTGGAAACATAGAGAGAAACATATGCTAGCTACTCTCCCTATGTGCATAGAAAACACGCGAAAATTGGGTGGAACCACGGAAATGGATAACGGCCTTTTCGTCCCAGATGAGGGATGAAAAGGTTTTTTTATTGGTATAAAAGGAGATTCGATACTATGTCAGTCGAAGCAGAAATTATGGAAACGGTCAACTATACGCCCATTCAGCGCATGCGTCACTCTGCGGCTCATGTGATGGCGGAGGCCGTACAGGAGATCTTTCCAGACGCAAAATTCGCGATCGGTCCCGCCATCGAGGATGGCTTTTACTACGACTTTGATCTGCCGCGTCCACTGACGCCCGAAGATCTACCCGAAATCGAGCAGCGCATGGCTCGCATTATAGCCGAGAAGCACTCCTTCATGCGCGACCGCTGGCCTCGTGAGAAGGCACTGGAGTACTTTAAGGCCAAAGGACAGATCTACAAAGTCGAACTGATCGAAAACCTCACCGATGCCGAGGTTGGCATCTATCAGCAAGATAACTTCCTGGATCTGTGTCGCGGCCCACACGTAGATAACACGGAACAGATCGGTCCCTTTAAGCTAATGAAGATCGCGGGCGCGTACTGGCGCGGCGATGAGAAGCGTCCAATGTTGCAGCGCATCTATGGAACGGCCTGGTTTACGCAGGAGGAGCTGGATCATTACCTCTGGCTGCTCGAAGAGGCCGCTAAACGCGATCATCGCAAACTGGGACGAGAACTCAAGCTCTTTGTGATGAACGAAAACCTGCCAGGTGGAGTCCCAATGTTTCTCCCAAACGGTGAGATGCTCCGTCATCAAATGGAGTCGTATGTACGCGAGACCCAGGAGCGCTACGGCTACCAGCACGTCTGGACCTCTAATCTCGGTCGTGTGCGCCTGTATAAAACGTCTCGCCACTGGTACAACTATCGCGAAGATATGTTCCCCGTTATGATGGGCGAGCAGGAGCAGTCAGAGGACGATGCCTATATTCTGAAACCGATGAATTGTCCTCACCATATCACGCTCTTCAAGACGCAAACGCATAGTTATCGCGAGATGCCGGTACGCTACGCGGAGTTTTCGACGCTCTATCGCTACGAGAAAGCTGGCGTCCTGACGGGTCTGGCCCGTGTGCGCAGTCTAACTCAGGATGATGCCCATGTTTTCTTGCGTCCCGATCAGATTCAAGAGGAGTTTAACCGGGCAATCGATCTGACCCAGGAAGTCTTTAAGACGTATGGTCTGACGGATTACTGGATCTCGCTCTCGCTGCGCGATCCCGAAAAAAGCGAGGAGTATGTGGGAGGCGATGAGATCTGGGACCGAGCAGAGAATGCCTTACGCGATGCAGTCGAGAAAAAAGGCATCAAATACACGGAGATCCGTGGTGAAGCAGCCTTCTACGGTCCCAAAACGGACTTTATGGTCAAAGATGCCCTGGGACGCGACTGGCAGTGCGCTACGGTCCAGCTCGACTTTATCCAGCCTGAAAACTTTGAACTGGAATATATTGCTGAGGATGGCCAGGCTCATCGTCCAGTGATCATTCACCGGGCAGTAACCGGCTCAACGGAGCGCTTCATGGCTATGCTTATCGAGCACTTCGCAGGAGCATTCCCGGTCTGGCTGGCTCCCGTCCAGGCGATAGTTATCCCCATCGCTGACAGACATAATGAGTATGCTGAGAAGGTTCTGAGCGATCTCAAGGCCGCTGGCATTCGTGCTACGGTCGATACGCGCAGCGAACGCATGAACGCCAAAGTACGCGACGCTCAGATGCTGAAAATCCCGTACATGCTCGTAGTTGGTGATAAAGAGGCAGCCGCAAACGCTGTCGCGGTTCGGTTGCGCACGAACGAAAACCTGGGCGCTCAACCGCTCGCCCAGTTTTGTGAACACGTTACCGCCATCATCAAAGATCGCAGCCTGGAACTCTAGCATTTTCAGCGGCTGCGCCGCCAGATTTTCAGGGAGAAATGGTTGATTTTGGCAGCAGCTTTGCTGCCAAAATCAACCATTTCTCCCTTTTTTCGGAGGTGCGGAGTAGCCCTTACACGTAGAGGTTTTTTCTCGCTTTTCCCTCTCTCACCAGTTGCTCTTATTTAAATGGGGAGAGGTGGACTGCCAGGCCGATGCAGCAGATCGGCAAGAAACCTCTCCTCGTAAGGCGGGGCAGCCAGCCTTACCTGAATCAATCCAGGTAACGATAGGCGGGCAGAGTCAAAAACTCCACAAAACCTTGATCACTGATAATCTCATCGAGAATCTGCCTGGCTGCATCAAATTTACGCAGAGCAAATTGCTCTTCCCCAAGCACAGCTTGAATCTTCGCGAGTTCTTCGTCCACCAGCGTATGGAACAACTCTAGGGTGACTTTCCGTCCGTCGTTCAGCACACCCCTGGGATGGTGAACCCACTGCCAGACCTGGGAACGTGCTATCTCGACGGTAGCTGCATCCTCCATCAAGTTGTTGATTGGCACACAGCCCAGACCGCGTAGCCAGGATTCCAGATACTGCAAGCCAACGCTGATATTGTTCCGCAGACCAGCCTCGGTAATTGTCCCCTCAGGCACGGTTAACAGGTCAACTGCGGTGATGTGCACGTCCTCACGTTTGCGATTGATCTGGTTAGGAGTCGGCATAGCCGCATCAAACTCGGCCATAGCAAGGGCGACGAGACCAGGATGGGCCACCCAGGTGCCGTCATGACCATCGACGGCCTCGCGATGTTTGTCTGCGCGTACACGCGATAGGGCCTCTTCATTGGCCTTTGGATCGTTCTTGATGGGAATCTGCGCCGCCATACCACCGACCGCATGCGCATTGCGACGATGACAGGTCTTAATGGCCAGCAATGAGTATGAACGCATAAAGTGTGTGGTCATCGTAACCTGCGCCCGGTCGGGAAAGATAAACTCAGGAATGTTATGGAACTTCTTGATGGCGCTAAAGATATAGTCCCAACGTCCACAGTTCAGACCCGCTGAATGGTCACGGAGTTCATAGAGAATCTCGTCCATCTCAAAGGTTGCCAGAATAGTCTCGATCAATACGGTAGCTTTAATGGTACCCTGGGGAACCTTCTGAAGGGTCTGAGCCAGCACAAAAATGTCGTTCCACAGCCGTGCTTCCAGATGACTCTCAATTTTTGGCAGGTAGAAGTAGGGACCGCTACCCTTCGCCATCAGTGGACGAACGTTGTGAAAAAAGAAAAGCGCAAAGTCAAAAATGCCACCTGAAATCGCTTTACCATCCACCAGGACATGCTTTTCTAGCAGATGCCAGCCACGGGGACGCACAATCAGGGTCGCTATCTGCTCGTTGAGTCGGTACTCTTTCCCCTCGGGACTGCTAAATGTGATTGTGCCTGCAATCGCATCACGCAAATTGATCTGACCCGCAATCGTGCCCTCCCAGGTAGGAGCATGAGAATCCTCAAAGTCAGCCATGTAGGTCTTTGCACCCGACTTGAGAGCATTGATGACCATCTTGCGATCAACCGGACCCGTAATCTCGACGCGTCGATCCTGTAAATCCGCTGGTTCAGGAGCAATTGTCCAATCGCCCCGACGAATCTCTTCAGTCTCCGGCAAAAAGTCGGGCAATTTACCAGCGTCTAGATCCAGCTGACGCTTTTCACGACTGGCCAGCAATTCTTCTCGCCGTACTTCAAAAGCGCGAACCAGAGTAGCTACAAAAGTCAAAGCTTCAGGAGTCAAAATCTCAGCAAATTCGGCGCTCACGGGAGCTGTAATCTCTATGTTTCCTTGATTAGTTATTTGGGTCATACCAGGCATTCCTTTCACATTTCTTCAGAATGAAGCATACCATAATCTGCACTGCCCCGAACATTGCACAACATATATGAGTCACTACCTGATTTTGCAAAATCAGAACAAAAGGCATTCAGCCCCCATAGCAGGCAGCCCCACTCCCTTTTTTTCAGAAGAAGTAAGGCTGTTTGGAGGAAACTCTTCCTTGCAATCCATCCCTTTATCTCACACATTTCAAGGTGAAAAGAGCGTGTAACGGACTCCCATAGGGACCTTCAATGGGTCGGTTACACGCTTTCTGCTAGAGATAAACGCTTTTACAAAGCGCTCCACTACTTAGTGAAATTGCGCAACTTCGGTCGAGCCAGTCAGAGCCGTCGTCGAGGAGGAACCCCTGGAGATAACCTGGGCAACTTCGTCGAAGTAGCCTGTACCAACTTCGCGCTGATGCCTGGTCGCAGTATAACCCTGCGCCTCGCTGGCAAACTCGGCCTGCTGGAGACGAGAGTAAGAGGACATACCATGCTCACGATAGCCCAGAGCAAGATCAAACATGCTATGGTTCAGGGCATGGAAACCTGCCAGGGTCACAAATTGGAATTTATACCCCATTTTGCCAAGTTCCTGCTGGAACGTAGCAATCGTCTCTTCACCCAGCTTCTTGCGCCAGTTGAAAGAAGGCGAGCAGTTGTAAGCCAGCATCTTATTGGGAAACTTCGCGTGAATGCTTTCAGCAAAGCGTCTGGCCTCATCTATATCTGGTTCGGACGTTTCACACCAGAGCAGATCAGCGTAAGGAGCATAGGAGAGTCCACGTGCAATTGCCGCATCCAGGCTATTGCGAATACGATAGAAGCCCTCCATCGTACGCTCACCGGTCATGAACTTATGGTCAACTTCGTCTATATCGCTCATCAACAAGTTTGCGCTATTGGCATCTGTACGTGCAATAACAAAGGTAGGGACATCCATGACATCGGCTGCCAGACGTGCCGCAACCAGATTTCGTATCGCGTTCTGAGTGGGAATCAGAACCTTACCGCCCATATGTCCACATTTTTTCTCCGACGAGAGCTGATCTTCAAAATGCACACCAGCTGCCCCGGCATCGATCATGGACTTTGTCAGTTCAAAAACATTCAATGGACCGCCAAAGCCTGCTTCTCCATCGGCAACAATTGGGGCAAACCAGTACGTATCGCCCTTGCCCTCGCTCTGCTGAATCTGATCGGCGCGTTGCAGGGCTGCGTTGATGCGGCGTACAACCGCGGGAACACTATTTGAGGGGTAGAGACTCTGATCGGGATACATCTCTCCCACCAGATTAGCATCTGCCGCCACCTGCCAGCCACTCAAATAGATAGCCTTCAATCCTGCCTTTACCTGCTGAACCGCTTGATTTCCTGTCAGCGCCCCCAAAGTAGCCACAAACGGCTCACTATGTAAGAGTTCCCAGAGTCGATTCGCACCCAGGCGTGCCAATGTATGTTCAATAGAGATAGAGTTGCGCAGTCGCAAAACATCCTCTGCTGAGTACGGACGAGTAATCCCCTCCCAACGCGAGTCCTTCTGCCAACTGGCCGCCAAATTCTCTATTAGCTCCTGTCGTCCTCTATAATTAGCTTTTCCATCTGAAGAGTATTTACCGTTGCCACCCACAGCATCTTGTCCGCTCATTAGCATATCCTTTCGTCTGTGAAAGACTGACTTGCTATCACATTCTGTTATATAAGTCTGTTGGATTTCTCTCGCTGTAAAAAGAGTAACATGCAATTTACACACAGGTCCAGGAATTAGCTTCAAAGCTTCTGAAGTTTTCTATAAGCAAAGAGTTATAGGAAAGGAGAGAAGGATGAGTTTGTCAGCAACGAAGCTGCTGACAAACTCATCCTTCTCTCCTAAAACATGGCGGCTGAGCCGCCAGAAAAAGACCTTTGCTCTTTTTCTAAAATTGGGGATGACTCACATCTAGTGGGATAGAATTTTCTAGGCTCCGTGACACTTCTTGTATTTTTTGCCGCTCCCGCAGGGACAGGGATCGTTACGTCCTACTCTACCTCCCTGACGAGGAGTGGCATGACTGACCGCAGACTGACCGTTCTGGCGTTGAGATGAACTTTGCCGACGCGAGCCAGTACGAGGAGTCTCGTTCTCATCAGCAATGGCCTGTCCACTGGCTTTGGCGATGGCATCAGCATTTGTGCGTAGGGCACGTGGCGCCTTGCGTTTAGGAGGTGCTGGCGCTTTGACAGTGATCGGAATATCCCCTTTAAGTAAATGCAGAAGCTGATCTACAATATTGTGCTGAATCTGCGCCTTGAGGTTCTCGAACATCAGATACCCCTCGTTCTTGAACTCCACCAGAGGATCGCGCTGACCAATCGAACGGAAACCAATGCTGGCACGCATGACGTCCAGGGCATCGATATGGTTCATCCAGAGATTATCTAAAACCTGCAACGTATAAGAGCGCTCTAAATCGCGGATAGTGGGCACACTTATCTCAGGATTTTCGGCAGCGAGTCGATCCAGTTGCGCACCACGCTCCTCATAGTGAGTGAGGAAAGCCGCCACCAGTTTTGAGGTCAAATCGCTCCGTCTGACAGCCGAGAGATTTTCTGGCAACAGATCGTCGGGGATAACTACCCAGTTTTCTAACACAGTAAAGAGGTCCGTCAGTTCCTCTTCCTCAGAAACCACATTGCCAGGAATATGCATATTGACGATACGAGTCACCTCGTTACGGATCATATCGCGAACGCGCTCGTGCATATCCGCCTGCTCAAGTACAGCCCGCCTATCCGAGTAGATGACCTCGCGCTGTTTCGCAATTACATCGTCATACTCGACCACATTTTTACGTGTGTCGAAGTTATAGCCCTCAACGCGAGTCTGTGACTGCTCAATCACACGGGAGACGACCTTGTTTTCAAGTGGAACATCATCGCCCATGCCAGCCATTTCCATAAAACGAGAGACGCGGTCACCGCCGAAACGGCGCATCAGTTCATCCTCAAGGGAGAGGTAGAAACGCGATTCGCCTGGATCACCTTGACGGCCCGCGCGTCCGCGCAACTGGTTATCAATGCGGCGCGATTCGTGTCGTTCAGTACCGATGATGTACAGACCGCCCAGTTCCAGGACGAGTTCGCGATCTTTGTCGCATTCGAGCTTCTTAGACTGGAAAAGTCTTTCTCTCTCCTCTTCGGTCATATTATCGATGTACTGCTGAATGGCCTCTTCTTTTTCAGCCTGTTCTTCAGAGTTAGAAGAAGGCATATCGTGAATAAAATCCGCCTGCTCGGCATATTTGCGCAAAATGGTATCGAAGTAGCCTTCGGGATTGCCACCGAGCAGAATGTCGGTACCGCGACCAGCCATGTTGGTCGCAATGGTAACTGCGCCGCTTCTTCCAGCCTGGGCAACGACCTGAGCCTCGCGTTCGTGGTGTTTCGCGTTCAGAACGTTGTGCTCAATCCCTTCCATTTCCAGTTTGTGGGAAAGGGCTTCGGAAATCTCCACCGATGTAGTTCCGACCAGGATTGGCTGACCCTGCTCGTGGCGCTCTCTAATTTCCTCGACGACTGCATTAAACTTGGCATCGCCTGTGCGGTAGATGTAATCCGCCTGGTCCATACGAACCATTGGTTTGTTCGTAGGAATAACGATGACATCCAGGGAATAGATTTTGTGCAGTTCCTCTGCCTCAGTCAGGGCGGTGCCGGTCATGCCCGAGAGTTTTTCATAGAGGCGAAAGAAATTCTGGAAGGTGATGGTGGCAAGGGTGTGATTTTCACGCTGGACCTTCACTTTTTCTTTCGCCTCTATGGCCTGATGCAATCCCTCACTATAGCGCCGAACCGGCATCTGACGACCGGTAAATTCATCGACGATAATGACCTCATCATCTTTGACAATGTAATCTTTATCGCGATGGAAAATGATCTGGGCTTTGATGGCATTCTCCATATACCGTGGCAGATCAGCATTATCTTCAGCGTAGATATTTTTGATATTCGCTAGCTTTTCAATTTTAGTGATGCCATCGTCGGTTAAAATGACCGTACGCGTTTTCTCTTCAACAGTATAGTCATCTTCAGGTTTGGGACGCGTAGCCCACTGAGCAAACTTTGCGTACATATCGGTCGATTCCTGGCCTGCACCTGAAATGATCAGCGGAGTACGAGCTTCGTCAATCAGGATATTATCGACCTCGTCCACAATGGCATAGTTGAGTTCGCGCTGTGCGGTCTGATCAAGGCTATTAGCCATGTTATCGCGCAGATAGTCAAAGCCGAATTCATTATTTGTCCCATAGGTAATATCGGCCAGGTAGGCTTCACGGCGTGCGGGAGTCTGCGACTCGACGGCGTTGACAATCACGCCTACAGTTAGATTAAGAAAGCGGTGGATCTTCCCCATCCATTCGGCATCGCGGCGTGCCAGGTAGTCGTTAACGGTTACAATATGTACGCCTTTGCCAGTCAAGGCATTCAGGTAGGATGGGAGGGTTGCAACCAGGGTTTTCCCTTCGCCGGTTCTCATTTCAGCAATCTTGCCCTGGTGCAGAACAATGCCACCAATCAACTGCACATCATAGTGGCGCATATGAATGGTACGCTTCCCTGCTTCTCGTACTACCGCAAAGGCTTCGGGCAAGAGTTCGTCCAGTGTTTCACCCTTTTTGTAGTCGCTGACCAGTTCGGGCAGTACTCCATCTATAGCCTCAGCCCGCAAAGCGACCATTTCGGGACGAAGTTGCTTCAGTAGATTGCCCAGTAGCGCCTCCAGCCGCTCATCTGCGCCTTCTTCTTTGTCCTCCGCTACCTTCTTTTGCTCCTCAAATTTGGGCCAGTTGGTCTTAAAAGCCTCGATCTGTAACTCCTCATCCACCGATTCCAGAAGTGGCTCAGCCCGCTTAAGCAGATCCAGCGTTGCCTGCTGGGGGTCCTGAGCTTCATCGGGCCATTCTTGATTCTCAGTGGCGAGGTCCATGCTCTTCGTCACACGCAAGCCATCAAGGACAGGGCTTAGTCCCTCATAGGCCTTTTCAAAACATTCGGAAAGGGTATCCACAAGATGATCGCGCAACATATATTCGGGATCACGCTTTTGCTCAATCTGCATACGAGGCCTGGTGAGAGCTGAGGAGACCTGGTCATCGCTACATTTCTCAGCCAACGGCTCAACACTTTCAAGTACCTGACGAAACATCTTGAACAGTTCATCTTCCAGGACAGTTCCACCCTTAAGATAGAGGGCGAGTCGCGCACGGAAGGCATTTGTTTTAGCAGCCAGTTCATCATCACTTAGCTGCTGGATTTCCTCTTCTAAAGCATTTATTTTAATAACAAGCGGCTGGATACCTTTTAAATCTTTCTTATTGGGGTCACCCAGCATCTTCCCTAGTAATTGCATGGTATTGAACGTCTCCTCAAACCGGGCGTAAGTGCGGTTGTTGCTTCTCTATTTACCGATCCCTATTGAGAGTAAGGATAATGAGTTTAAGAATATCCCGCTCATTATAGCATATAGAGATAACCCCATAACATAGCATATAGAGATAACCTCATAGCGAACCTATCTGTATCCCTTTTTATTCTACCGAACGTGTAAGAAGCGACACCGATACATTCACGAATGTGAATGTCAAGCAACAGTGTTAACGCAGCATTTTGTGATAGGTACATCTGTTAATGTGGTGTACATCTCATATGCTCCTGATCGCCTTACGAGAAAGAAAGGATAGAATATGACCACTGCATCACTCGTGCTTGCCGCTTCATTGAATCCTGGTGGAATTATTGCCTGGATCGTTATTGGTTTGCTCGCTGGTTGGCTGGCCGGCATTATTATGCCCGGACCTGGCTTTGGACTCATTGGAGATCTTATCGTTGGACTTATCGGCGCTTTCCTTGGTGGTCTGCTCATGAACATTCTGGTTCCTGATCAGAATTTCGGTTTCTGGGGAAGTTTCGTCGTCGCTTTAATCGGTGCCTGTGTTCTGGTAGCGATTCTTCATGCATTCGGACGCGGACGCGGACGTACCGTCTAATAACCTTTACCTGAAGAGCGGAGCGTCGAGACAGCGTATGTTGTCTCGACGCTCCGCTCTTTATGCTTTCTTCTCTCTCTCTTATCCAACATACATCGCGCCAGTCATCACTCCATATGCTCTTTTTTTGAAGTAAGGGAGTTGCGAGCTTGAGGTATTCTCTTGACGAAACTCAAAACTCATCTCATAATCAACGTCTCAAAACGTCAGGTAGTTGACGGAAAACCTGAGACACCTGGAGGCTCTTCTGAAGATAGAGAGGCTGCATCATATGAGAACCCTCAAGTGGGTGGGATAGGAGAGATCATCGTAGACCCAGACAGAAATGAGGACACGTGCTGACCTCACGGGCTGATATACTGAGCTAAAGGCCCCAATACTGCAACGTTAAGGCTTGCCGAGAGTTGTTTGGATTGAAAAGGAATACTGATGAAATTATTAAATTGGCACCAGGTTCATGCCTGGCGTTTGTCGCAACATGG
Organism: Ktedonobacteraceae bacterium; assembly: GCA_034438135.1. Taxonomy (GTDB): domain Bacteria; phylum Chloroflexota; class Ktedonobacteria; order Ktedonobacterales; family Ktedonobacteraceae; genus Paraktedonobacter. The sequence goes on from DAOTTL010000194.1 coordinate 10,675, forward strand.
CCTCACACCACGTTTGAAGCGAGAAGATTTTGTTAAGATTGTGACGCACACAGGTGGTATTCAAGCTCAAGTAATGTCAGCTGCCGAATTGGCATTGTTTACACGTGTGGAAGGACTCTCTTCACAAGATGTCAGAGCGGCGCTCTGGCAAGATCATACTCTGATAAAGACATGGGCTATGCGCGGCACGTTGCACTTGCTCTCGGCTAACGAGCTGCCTCTGTATGTAGCAGCGCGTGACTGGAACAATGATAATCGTAGCTGGTCCAACTACTTTGCTTCGTACGGCCTTACTCCAGCACAACAGGAATCCTTTCTCTCTGCTATCCCACATATTTTGGAGCAGGGACCAATGACTCGTCAGCAACTTGCTAACGCTACCGCTAAGCAAACGGGAATTGCTCAGTTGCGCGACTTGATTGTATCCGAAAGCTGGGGTTCTCCATTAAAACCTTTGGCCTATCGCGGTGACCTTTGTTTTGGGCCAAGCCAGGGACAAAATATCACATTTATGAATCCTAGAACATTGGTTAGTGCCTGGCATTCTATCGAGCCAGAACAAGCGCTAAAAAACATAGTCCGGCTTTACTTAGGGGCTTACGGCCCGGCGACCCCGGAAAACTTTGCTCATTGGTGGGGTGGAAAGATTACTCAGGCAAGAAAACTTTTCAATTCAATGAAGGATGAATTGGAAGATGTTGAGGTAGAGGGCTGGCTGGCGTTTGCTTTGCGCACGACTCTTGATCCACTTCAAAACATTGAAGCCTCTGAGACAATACACTTTCTCCCATTATTCGACGTATATACATTGGGTCTTGGACGTGGGCTTGAGCCATTGCTCTCTCAAGCCTACAAGAATCTAGTCTTTCGTCCTCAAGGATGGATTTCTGCGGTTATCCTGCTCAATGGTTCTATTCAAGGTGTATGGCAATCTATTACTCAGCGCCAACAGGTGATTGTCAAAGTTCGCTTGTTCTCTCCACCTACCGTCTTGATCCGAGAAAGGATTGAAGCCGAAGCAGAGCGTCTCAGTGACTTCTTTCAGAAGAAAGTTTCCCTGGAATATCTATAAAAGAGAAGACTCTTTCCTCAAAAAGCGCTCAAAGAAGTGAGCGGATAACAATATGGCCGGACCTGTAGCCGCTCGCTTCTTTTCCGCCACTAAATGAATTCTAACGTTTGTTCAGCTAGCACAAGCTCAAGATGCACGCTTAACTCCTATTCAAAGGAAATCATCAGCCAGCCATCATCTTGTACGACTTTATATTCCCGCGTGGTTTGCTACATTTCAGATTGAGTGTGGTCAGCTTTTTCCTGAAATGAGAACCGGCGAGCAGATGCCTCGCCTGCTCGCCTGAAAGTGAGATCACCATAGAGGCTACGCTTACAGCTATCCTTTCTGACGAGCTAACCACACTGTGATTTCGGGTTGATGCTTCTCATAATGTCCATAAGTATTACCTACAACCTTCGCCCCCAGCGGGGCACCTTCCTCCATCCAGGAGAAACGCCCCAAGGTAAGCAGGTCCTCTTCGCTCAGCGCATCAACCTGCTGGTGTAGCAGTTGATAAGAGGTGTGAAAATCCTGCCAGACCTCTGCCAGGGAACGCGACCGACCAAGCGCAAAATTCTCGTCATTGAAGCGGTTCATTTCTTCATCGTTGTTAACAGGCGGAGAAAGTTTTGGTTCCTCGTTGAGCAGTGCAGCCTCAAGGCTCTGGGCAGCACGTCCATGCCAGGTTGCCAGATGAAAGAGAATATCCTTGATTGACCAGTCACCATTGACACCCGCAGTCGTCAACTCACTGTCACTGAGCGAGGCCAGTTGCCCCTCAAACTCTGTATATCCAGTGTCCATTTTCATTAATAGCTGTGCTTTAGTGGTAGGATAGCTACTCATTGTTTTCTTCATCCTTGTATGGTTTTTAGCATCTTGTCACAATGCCAGATATCTGAAAAAAACCCCATCAGTGCATCGATTATAGCACTATCGCTATAATTAAGTGACCTTCTTGCGTTTTGGTACATCTTTTCTCAATTATACCAGAGAAAGAGGTTAGAAACATTCCTCTTTTATGAGTCATCCCTCATTTTGCAAAATCAGGACAAAAGGCTTTCTATGAGTCATCCCTCATTTTGGCAAAATGAGCAAACCCTCTTTCTGGCGGCTGCGCCGCCAGATTGAAAGGGAAAAATGGCTGAGTTTGCAAGCAGCTTTGCTGCTTGCAAACTCAGCCATTTCTCCCTTTTCTCGGGGAGAGGGGCGGCTTTGCAAGCCGCATAAAAGGGAGAGATGACCCATAGCTTGTACTTTGGAGAGAGAATAGCAAAATCGGCGCACACATGCCGATTTTGCTATTCTCTCTCCAGAGCAGTTATAATGAACCCTGACAATGACGGAAAACGTCTGTGAGAGGGGAAAAGCCATGTACTTTCCAGCCACACGAGTCTTAACTATTCTGGAAATGCTTCAATCGCGTCAAAAGCTGAGCGGACCGGAACTGGCGGCCCGCCTGGAAGTGAATACGCGTACAGTGCGCCGCTATATTACCATGCTACAAGATCTGGGGTTCCCTATTGAGGCAGAGCGAGGAAGATATGGATCATACAGCCTGCGTCCAGGTTTCAAATTGCCTCCGCTGATGTTTACCGAAGAGGAAGCGTTGACTCTGACGCTTGGACTGCTGGCGGCCCGTCGTCTGGGTCTGACCGCTGCGGCCCCCTCTGTAGAAGGAGCCCTGGCCAAAATCGAGCGTGTCCTCACTCCTACTTTGCAAGAGCGTGTCAAGGCTGTTCAGAACACATTGAGCCTTTCTTTCCCTCCAATACATCCGCCTCCCAGCAGTAACATCCTGTTGACTCTCTGTATAGCAGCTCAGGAGGAGAAACGTGTCCATCTTAGCTATCAGTCCTGGCAGGGAGAGCTGAGCGAAAGGGATGTAGATATCTATGGGCTGGTCTATCGTGGAGGCTACTGGTACAGTGCTGGTTATTGCCATCTACGCAAGGAGCTGCGTGTATTTCGGCTTGACCGCATCGGTACAGCCGAAATACTGACAGAGACCTTCACACGTCCATCTGAATTCGACTGTGTAGAGTACGTCATGCATTCTCTGGCAAACACGCCCGCCACCTGGCCTATTAAGATACTGCTGGAAACAACCCTGGAAGAGGCTCAACAGGTTATCCCACCTTCGGTTGCCTTGCTGGAAGAGAGTAGCCAGGGCGTTATTATGCGCTGCTCCTTTGGTAATTTAAACAGCCTGGCACACTTTCTCATCCATCTGGATTGGTCCTTCATTGTGCTCAATCCACCAGAACTGCGTGAGGAACTCCATAAGGTGGCAGTCAGAGCCGAACATATGGCTTCGCGAAATCCGTCAGATGAGCAGATAGCCAGCCACTTATAGCTCAATTCAGCGCGTGGATTTATGTCCTGGTAGACTGATTTTCCCGATTCGACCGATAATCATCCCCAGAAAGATACAACCACAGCCCAGCCATGCCAGCAGGTGCAGTACATCGCCTGCGAAGAGAATCCCAAAGAGAGCCGCCCACATCGGCTCCAAAGAATAGATCAAAACTGCTCGCGTACTGCTAATAAACTGCTGAACCCAGTTCATCGCCAGGAGCGTAAAGGCCATATCGATTGTTCCAAGGAGAAGGACGGGCAGCCAGACGGCTAGCGGAGGCGCGGCAAGCGGTTCGCCCGCCAGAGGTACTCCAAACAGACTGAGCAGAGCTGTGACCGCTATCTGGATAATAGCCAGGTTGATGGCGTCCAGTGTAGGAGCAAATCTACCAACAAGAAGTACTTGCAGGGCAAACGAAAAAGCTGCACATAAAAGCAGCAACTCTCCACGTCCAAAGCTCAGAGAAAAGCCCTCTTTCAACGAAAGAAGTAACAGTCCCAGAACCGATAGACCTGCACCCCAGAGCGATGCCTGTGCAATGCGCTGGCGCAGGAAAAGAAATGTAAGCAACGGGACCAGAGGCACATACATGCCAGTGATAAAGCCCGCAGTACTCACAATCGTCCACTGTAATGCAATAGTTTGAAAAGCATAACCAGCAAAAAGCACTACTCCAATCACACTCCCAAGAAGCAGTTCCCGGCGTGTAACATGCAACAAACGTTTATGAAAAATCACGATCAATGTAAGTGTGGCAACTGAGTAACAAAGCCCAAGATATGTAAAGGGTCCAATAAGTCTGAGGGTGTTTTTCGTAACCAGAAAAGTTGCTCCCCAAATGATGGATGCCAGCACCAGTACAAGCTCATATTTCAGAGAACTATGACGCTTCTGCGTAATCTCAGGAACAGCCTGCACTTGCTCTGCGTGCGAATGAACTTCTAACATTGAAATTTCTCCCCAAAACAGCTTTATGCTTATCTTCGCATTCAAAGCATAGATACAACAGTATTAATTATTTTGCATATATTTATTGATAGAGAACAAATAGACCTCTCCACGCCTCCATTTCAGCGCAAAGAAAAGCGAGAACGAATC
>DAOTTL010000195.1:0-3147 GCA_034438135.1 Ktedonobacteraceae bacterium
GCCGCCTGCGGCGGCGAACAGAAAAGGTGTATCGAGCAAAAAGGGCGAGGTATCCCGCCCTTTTTGCTCGATACACCTTTTCTACCTGCGAGGTAGAGCGGTTTCGGCAGAGCACCTGAGTAGTTACTGATATGTCATTAATGAGAATAAACTAAATGCGTGCCCCTTCTCGTAAAGAAAGCAAATAGGTAAAGACAAAGAAGTATATCCTGCTACTATTTATTATACTTATCTATCCTAAAGGCATCATGTTCTCTGATTAAAGTGTGATCGCACTTTTCTTATCATTGTGGAAACATCTGAATGTCTTAACGGCACGTTGGTCCCAGGTTTACATCGCTGTTGTAATCGGTGATGGACCAGTTTCCCAGCCAGTCTTTACTTATCGTCACATGGAGATGATAGGGTTGAGCCAGTTTTACACGTGAGACGGCATAATTGTAAATCTGGTTTCCGTTCAGAGAGGAGGTGCCTGTTTGCTGTTCTTCTGTGATCTGACCCAGACAGTTATCTTCGCTCTGAGCTTGAGCGATAAAGGCATCGTGAGAGGTTGTGTCAGTAATTGAGGAACCAAGGTCGTTGTATGCCTGATCATAGTTGCGGTTAGCGAGTGAAGTGACAAAATTACTGGCAAGCTCATTTGCCTGAGCTGGTGAATAGCGATTGGTAAGATAATTGTAACCAGCGAAACCCAGAGTGCAGAGAAGCAGTGAGAGCACAATAACGAGGATTACAACGTTGCGTGCGCAGCCCTTCGCTGTGTGAGTGGCATCTCTGGTCAAACGTTTGCCCGTGGTGAATGGGTTGGTATAGTCTCCCTGAGTTGGAAGGACTGGTGCCTGGATAGGACGTTGTTGTACTGGACGTTCCTGCACGGGAAGTTCCTGAGGCGTTAGCCTGGTAACTACGGGAACGGTGGCTGACTGAGGTGCGGCAGGCATGGGTCTGAGCGTTCGTGGCGTAGTGATTGCTGTCGCTTGCATTGATAGACTGGAACCTAGCTTGCCGGTAGTATAGGCATAGGTGAGAGCGTTGGCGAACTCCTGCACACTGGGGAAACGATCATGAGGATCTTTTGCCAGTGCCTTCCAGAGTACCTGAGTAACTGCATGAGGAAGTGAGAGGGATTGTTCATCTATCGGTGGTGGTGGCGCTGAGAGATGTTGGGTAATAATTTCCATATAGGAACCCGCAAAAGGCACACCTCCCGTCAGCCACTCATAGATCACGATAGCCAGGGCATACTGGTCGCTTGCGGGACGAGCCTTGCCCTGGAGTTGTTCGGGAGCCATATAAGTCATAGTCCCAACGACATTGCCAGTGGTTTCCTGGCTTAGAGTACTGCGTGCCACCAGTGCAATACCAAAATCGCTCAGCTTTACCTCTCCATTGGCATCCAGTAGCATATTTTCTGGCTTAACATCGCGGTGAATCAGTTTCCGATCATGGGCATATTGCAGAGCCGAAGCAACCTGTTGCACATAGGGGAGAAAAAGCCTGGGCGAAGCCTGGGTAGCACGCGGGATGCGCTGACGTAGCGTACCACCGGGAGCGTAGTCCATGACGAGAAAAGGTGCTGCATTCTCTACATCGTAATCGAGGACGCGGATGATATGGGGATGAGTCAGGTGGGCAATCAGGAGTGCCTCATTGCGAAATTGCTCAATTTCTTTTACATCGAGTTGAGTATGCAGGACTTTAATAGCCGCCTGAGTGTGCAGGTAGATATGCTCGCCGAGATAAACATCGGCGAAGCCACCATGACCTAGCAATTCAAGAATGCGGTATTTGCCAAGTTGTCTGTTTGAAGCACTCATCATGCATCTAACACGATGGATTATAACTATGAGATACAGTCAATCTGGGGGGATAGAGAGAGCCAGTTTTTCACTGGGATATCCGCCATCAAGCAAGATTGGAGAAGTTTTTTCTTTTTTACGTGCTATGATAAGGCCACAGACCTGGCGGTGACGCCCTTATGCTGCTCGTATGATGCTCCAACAGTGTCAATCGAAGTACAGAATGTTGTCAGGATTTCGCAAAAGTCATTGAGCAAGAGTTGCCAATCCCCTCGCCCGGGGTATAATGTGGACGGTGGCAGCGCGGTAGAGCTGCCACCGTCCATCCAAAAAGGGTGGGGAAAGAAGCGCCTTTTGCGAAGCACAGAATGTTGTTGCAGTAGCGTTAGTGATCAGGCTTTTAGAAAGAGAAAAGGAAATTTTTATGGGAAAAGTCATTTTAGATATGAGCATGTCACTGGATGGATTTGTCTCTGGACCGAACAATGAGGATGGTGGGCTTCATGATTATTTTTTCTCTCCCTCTGGCGAAACAGCTAAGGTCGTGGAAGAGGGAATCGAAACGACGGGGGCAATCATCATGGGCAGGCACAGTTACGATCTTGGAGATCAGTTTGATGGCTTTGTAAGCACCCCCTATAAAGTGCCTCATTTTGTGCTTTCTCATAAGGTCCCAGAAAAACCGGCCAGGGGAGAGACAGCAATTACCTTCGTCGCTGACGGTCCTGCAAGCGTCATCGCCCAGGCCAGAGCAGTAGCAGGTGACAAGAACGTCGTGATAGGCGGCGGCGCACACACGGCTCAGCAATTCATCAGTACCGGGTTAATTGATGAACTACAGATTCATCTCGTGCCTATACTACTTGGCGAAGGCTTGCGCCTGTTTGAGCACATCGGTAGCATATCCGTTAAGCTGGAAAAGACAGGTATTGTAGATGCTCCTGATGTCACTCATCTTACCTTTAGGATTGTAAAATAGAAGAGACTACATCCTCGTCATCTTCCAGATGATGATGGTGCTATCCACTGAAGCTGAAGCAAGATAGCGTTTGTCTGGCGACCAGGATAGGCGAAGGATCGTATCGGTATGGCTCCTTTTTTGCCAAACGTGATGTTGGGCATTTGTACGTCGCCCTTCAGTGAAGTTTTAAAGGTTACAATTGCAGACGAAAAAGCTGAAAAAGATGCGAGAAGGGATTATCTCTATGAAGCTCGCAAACGTCTCTATCAAGAATACGAGCCGCTCTTCTTTCAACTCGTTGGGCTTTCTTAAGCAGTAATATCTATTTGAAGTTCTGCCCCGGAGTCTTTGCTGGATATTTACGATTCCCATCGACCTTTTGAAAGC
>DAOTTL010000196.1:0-5479 GCA_034438135.1 Ktedonobacteraceae bacterium
AGGGATTTCGGGCCTTGCGTTGCACGCCAGGCCCGAAATCCCTCTCAAATTCTTTTGGGGTGGGGCAATATAGAAGAAATGTGACCTTTGGGTAATTTCGTTGACCTTCTGTCAGATGCTGTGTATGATATACGCTGGTATATGGTTCTGATGTCAGGCAGTATGCATGCGGAGGCAGCTATGAGTGAGCAGCAAATCCAAAAAGTTCGTGTAAAGCGGTTAGCCCATGTTGGCTTATGGGCCTCTGATATATCCGCTCAGACGCGTTTTTATCGGCAGGTTCTGGGATTTAATCTTCGTTCTACCGAGTCTACTTCGTCCGAAGATATTGAATTAGAAGAAGCAAATGCATTTTTGTCGCTAGGAGACGAACATCATTGCCTGGGATTGTTTTATGATACTCGTAGCTCCGTGAGTAATGGTCGCACCCCTGTTCAACAGACGCGCCTGCATCATATCTCCTTTGAGGTCGATAATGATGCAGAGCTGGCTGCCCTGGCCGCTCGTCTGAGTCAATCTGGCATTGACCTTATGCTGTTGCCGCGTGATGGCGATCCTGAGATGGGTGATACGCTCTGGCTTAGTGATCCTGAAGGGAATCGTGTTGAGATCTCGGTGACGCCCGAGGATACTTTAAGTCTACCCCCGGCCAGTGGTGAGGGACGACGAACACGGCTCCATCCTCACGCCCTGCAACATCTGGCTCTGCGCACGATGAATATGGAAGAGATGGTAGATTTTTATACCGAGGCCCTTGGCTTCGATATCTCTGACTGGCTATTGCGCGAGTGTGTCTGGATGCGCTGTAATAGTGATCACCATACGCTGATCCTGACTCAGGGCAAACAGGATGTGGATCATATCGGATACAGTATTCCCGCAGGCCCTGATCTGCTCTCCTGGGCAGATTATCTGAGCCGCCAGCAGCGACCTATCCTCTGGGGTCCTGGCCGTCATGGGGCGGGCAATGATCTGTTTCTGCGCTTTGGCGATGCTGACAGTGTACATGTGGAGCTTTCTGCGGAACTCCAGCAGTACTACGATCGCGATGTGACTACTCCACCACGCCTCTGGCATTCGCGCTCGTCCGCACTCAATCTCTGGGGAGTTATGCCTTCATGGGTCCGCGAAGAGGTCCGGGTGTAAAATCGATAACTAACAATGAATATATAATAAAAAGAGGAACTGGCTGTTTTGTGGGGCGGAAGCCCCGACAAAACAGCCAGTTTCTCTTTTTCGCAAAACGCTCTTTCTGACGGCTGCACCGCCACCATTCAAAGGAGAATGGCTGAGCTTTTAACTGCATGCACCGTTTGGTGATACAAATGGAGAATTGGCTACATTGGGTGACGAAGTAATAATGCCGCCTGCACCGGGTTCGACATGGTCGGCAGAGAGTGTGCCGGACCAGGTAAATGTATAGGTTGCGCTAGTCTGACCAGCGGCAGCGTTCAAACTGGCCTTTTGCTGACTGCGCCCATTATTGGTTGTATAGAAAAAGGCAATTGTACCTCCAGGGCCGTTGGAAGCAAGATGGAAGGTCGCAGTATAGTTCTCGGTAAACGAGGTTCCACACTTATGGCCGTTCAGAGAAGGACTGGTTGCCAGATCGATACTTGTAACCTTGAAGGCAGACGGAGAGGACCCTCCTGAGCAGACTCCAGCTGGTTTAACCGGTGTGGCGATCAGTGAATTGGGACTGGTTACAACTACACCTCCCAGACCTGGAAAGACATTATCTGGCGACAATGTACCTGTGGCTGTAAAACTGTAGGTCTTAGAAGTCTCATCAGGTGTAAGGATGAGTACAGCGGGCGTAGTGCCGCGCCCATTATTTGAGCTATACACAAATTGGACGATACCACCCGATGATCCACCGGGAGCCACGATGAATGTTGCTGTATAAGTTACAGTCAACGATGTACCACACGCTCGCCCGGCAATGCTAGCTGGACTCACGCTCATATTTACATCACTCAATTTAAACTTGTTTGTCAAAGTAGGAAGCGGTGACTGGGTGGAAAGTGCACCCGAGGTAGGAGTTGAAGTTGGCGTTGGGGTCGCAGATCCTGTGACGCTTGTTCCCCCACAACTCACGAGAGTAAATGCAAGCAGAACGAGACCGAAGAAATAGCCGCCCATTCTCATCATAGATGCATAATGTCTAAACATCAAATCTCCCTAATACTCTTTCTTCTCAGCAGAGTGATCTCCACTCGCAGAAAAAACAGGTGTATAAGTCATCTTTTAGATTCAAAAATAACAATGTATTTATCTCCTTTAGCATAGGGTTTAAGACGGTCAGGGAAAAGGTTACATTTCACTTTCCGCAGAGATTTTTTGCGAAAACCTTTCAGACTCCTGGATGGGGATAACAACTTTGGGCTGACTTAGAGGGATGAGAACTGGCGGGCGCGAAGCTCAGATCCCTGGTCATAATGCCATCAAAGTGCAGTCCAGTGGTGTGCAATTGGGAGCAATCGTCGAGTGAGGGCTGGATGGTCAGGTCAAGTTCAGGGAAGGTCCCGGCCTGGCGTTGCACGAGTAGAGAGTAGGGTTGATGAGCCACCGGCGGCACATACCAGGAGAGTGTCACGTTCAGCGTACAGTCCTTAGGAACCATAAGAAGTCCACCAAACATGGCTCGACCCGACTCGTCGCTGACCGTAGATGTGGGTCCACCCAGCTTTTGTAAAGGTTGCCAGCTTACTCCATCTGAAACGTAGAGATCCGAAGGAGGAAATGCGCCCGGCTGATATTGGCCCGTAGGACAGATTAACTCACCTTTCTGATAGGGACCATTCTCTGGGCAATCGCCATAAGAGCCGCCGCAGATGGGTGTGCCCGTGGTGAATCCATCGCCAGAGATCAGTTGACTGTCAGGCGGAACGTAGACTCGCAGGTAGTCATAGTATGTATCGTAGCCGTAGACAGGTCCAGCCTGATTATAGGTCAGGCGCAACTGTAAATGGTGAGTAGCGCCGCCAGCACTATCGAGGTTCACAGTATCATGCTGCGCCGTTTGCACGTACTGTGAGGCCTTGCTGGCGCTGATATTAACCTGGACTGCATAGAGACCATCATGAGTTAGCGAGCGATCCATCTGGCCGGAATAGCCACGCTGAACCAGGGTATTCTCGGCAGGTACATTGTTAAAATACACCTGGAGGTCGCGCGTTTGCAAATCGTTGAGTACCTGATGACCAATCGCTAGCAATTGGCTCAGGGGTGCTTGACGGATATCATCCAGAAGGAGCTTTGCAAGATAGTTTGTGAAGCGTTTCCGGGTCGAAGTGTCGCCATTGTTGGGCTGATACACTTTTTGCTTGGCGATACCGCTATTATCAAGTTGATAGTAATGGAGCAGATCTTCCAGATTTTGAGCAGTCACAGTATTATTGTAGCCGGGCACATGAATGGGACCGAGGACAGAGATAATATGTTCAATAACCACAGGGGTAAAGCTAATAACGCCATCGGTCTTATGGCCGGACTCCTCGTTATAGAGTTTCATTGCCAATTGGGCCGTTGTTGGGAAGTCCGCAGAAACATTTGAATCGCGCAGACCCCAGTTAGCGAAAGGCCACCAGGAACTATATTGAGCTGGTGCTGTTTTTCCCTGGGTAGCGCTCGTTCCAGTGTATTCAAGGTTGGAGATATCCTGAAGATTGAATGTACCCAGGCGACCTCCGGTGATAGAAAGTTGACCATATTGTCCAGTGAACCCCCCGGAGCCGCGCAACTCGGCTCGATCCATAGTCTGGACCAGGAATGTGCGGGGCTGATCTACTCCCAAGATCCAGCCAACAGTCCCTAGTAAACTACGTGCCTGCACAAGGTATCGGTCTATTTGAGGGAGTAGCTGGAGTGCATCTCCAACCTGAGTCTTTTCCTGCGTGGAGATAGGTAAACTACTCACTGTAAGATAGCGTGCATTCTGTTGGATATCGTTGAGAAGTGGTTGAACCTGATCAATAGTCGTGCCAACCGTATTGAGCATTGATTGCGTGACTAGCGGCTTACTGGATGAGGCTAGTAATGGACCTCTGAGGGAAGGTGCAAGCTCTGCGAGGTGTCCCAGAGCGATCTGGCCGATTCTGGTTACGTCTATCCCAATCTTGCTGGCGGCTCTCGCTGATGTAAGTGTGCTACGGTACTGTGGAAGGTAAGTCGCAATGGTACTAAGGGTAGCCGATGAGTTGAGTTGATTTTGTAACTGGGTGAATCCCTGGCGGGCGGCGATAAACTCTTGCTGCCCACGCTGCAAATTAGTCGCATCCAGGAATGCATTGCCGGATTTACTTTTGGTATTAGTAAAAATCGTTTTGACATTGAGCAGATGATTCACCGCGTTATGGGCTTCATCGCTCAGACTGCGATAGGTCATGTAGGAGTTGATACCGAAACCTGCGAGAAAAATAAGAGGCACAAGCAACGCTGCCAGGATGGTGATCAGAAGTACCCACGAAGAGATACGTTCACGGCGTGAGGAAACTCTTTTGGAGGGTCTGGTTGGTTTAGGCGGTTGGACTGGTTCCTGCGTTTCCTGGGTCGCCGCTGTCTCTGGTGGCTCAGGCTCGGCAAGGGCGATATTCGTCACAGCAGATGTGGGTAACGTCGTCTGAGCGGTTGCATCTGATTCTTCGGGGAAGATAGATGAGGATTGAACTGATGTCCCGTTAACCAATGCGGACTCCGCAAGAACGATATTTGTTACAGTAGGTGTGGGCAGCGTCTTCTGATCCGCTACATCTGGCTCATCTGCTTCGATAGGTGACACTTGAGAAGATGGTTCGTCAACTGACTCGGACTCCGCAAGAACGATATCTGTTACAGTAGGTGTGGGCAGCGTCTTATGATCCGCTACATCTGACTCATCTGCTTCGATAGATGTGACTTGAGAAGACGGTTCATCAACTGACTCGGACTCCGCAAGAACGATATCTGTTACAGCGGGGGTAGATAATGTCGTCTGGGTAGCTACATCTGATTCGTTGGGTACAGCGGATACAGCTTGAGATGGTAGCTCACCAGCCAAAATTTCAGGAGAAACTGGTACAACTGCTTCCATTTCATGCGCCTGCTCCTCTTTTCCGTCAGGAGCGATACGAGCATCTGCAACTTCTGCCGTCACAGGGTTCACAGCCTCAGCCACTGCAAGCGTCGTAGAAACGGAAAAGTCTGCACCTGTTTTCTCATCAAGAACTGGTATTGCAGGGATAGCAGTTACACGTTGAGTTACACGCTCTGAGATTGGCATAACCTCCTCATGTGCGTGCCGCAAATAGAGGTCAAGGCCGCTAAAACCTTGATCGCTGACAGTAAAAGGATAAGCATCTCTGGAAATGCCCTGGGCAATACACTCAGCCAGAAAAGAAGTGAGAAATATTTCTGTTTCTAGTTCCTCAAAACGCTGAACTTGCTCAGCAAGCCAGGTTACAAGAACTGGATAGCGTGCAAGCAGTTCAGAAAAAGATGT
>DAOTTL010000197.1:0-7723 GCA_034438135.1 Ktedonobacteraceae bacterium
ACCTTTTCGACGGCTTGCAAAGTCCGCCCCTCCCCCCAAAAGACAGGAGAAATGGCTGAGATTGCCAGCAGCAAAGCTGCTGGCAATCTCAGCCATTTCTCCTGATGATCCAGCGGCGTAGCTACCATATTCGCAGGAAGAAGTGTTGAGCTTTTGCGTGGCAAAGCCACGCAAAAGCTCAACACTTCTCAAAAGTCACGGCGCAGCAATGGCCAGACCCCCTTACAAGGAGAGGTTTCTTGCCGATCGGCTGCGTCGGCCTGGCAGGCCACACCACCCCATGTAAAAAAGAGCAACTGGTGTGGAGTGTGGCACGAATGCGCCACACTCCACACCAGTTGCTCCTTTTGTCCTCTGTCGCCAGAGGCGACAGAGGACAAAAAGAGAAGAAACCTCTCCTTGTAAGGGCCAGACCCCTCCCCAGGGGAACAAGATGGATGGAGGCAGCGCGGTCGCGCTGCCTCCATCCATCGAAAAAGGATGGGTAGGCGGTGAGAAAAGTAAAAAGGATGGGTGGGCAGGGAGAGAAGCGACTTTTGAGAAACCCTGCGCAAAAGCTCAACACTTCTTCCTTTTTTTAGGAGAGCATGCTACACTGAATCTAAACTGACATTAGAAGGGAAACTTTTCTCTATGGCTCTCAAAACGCCAGGCCGGCACGAAGTGCATATGTTATTTAATCAACGCGTCCCGATGCGCGATGGAGTGACTCTCTCCGCTGATGTCTATCTGCCTCCGGGCGAAAACAAAAAGCGACCGGTGATTTTGAGCCGCACGCCTTACCTTAAGGCTGATATGATTGTCGTCCAACGAGCATTGCAATTCGTGAGACGAGACTATGTTTATGTCGCTATGGATGTACGTGGACGTGGAGATTCAGATGGGGATGAATTTCGTCCCTACTTTAATGAGGGTGTTGATGGCTACGATAGCATTGAATGGTGTGCAATGCAGCCATGGTCCAACGGTCAGATTGGTACCTACGGTGGTTCATATCTTGGCCGCATCCAATGGTTAGCAGCCCTGGAACAGCCACCACATCTTAAAGCAATGGTTGTATTGGTACCACCCTCGGACCCCTTTGTAGAGACTCCCACGGGCATTCCCAGTCCCATACATCTGTGCTGGATGCACTATGTCAGCGGACGCGTCCTCCAGCCCATGGAAGCAGTAAACTGGGAAGAGATCTACTGGCATCTTCCTCTGCTCACAATGGATGAACAGGTCGGACATGTGGATCGACGCTGGAGAGACGATATAGCGCACACACAACTCGATGAGTACTGGAAGCCACTCTGCTATCAACAGCGCTTCGAGGAGTTGACGGTACCAACGCTCCATATCTCTGGCTGGTACGATGATGAACAGGTGGGGACACCTCTCAATTACATCGGCATGAGCACGCACGCCGCCACACCCGAAGCACGCGTCAATCAACGTCTCTTGATGGGTCCATGGGGTCATAATACCAACGCCTCATCCAGAGTAGGTGAGATCGATTTCGGTCCTCAATCCATCATTCCTATCTACGATGAGGTTACACGCTGGTTTGATCTCCATCTGCGAAACAAACACGGCAATTCGCGAGATGCACCTGTACGCATCTTTATTATGGGCATAAATAGCTGGCGCGATGAACAAGAATGGCCGCTGGCACGCACACAATGGATGCCCTTTTACTTTCACAGCGCTGGTCACGCCAATAGCCGCTTTGGCGATGGCCGTTTGACTGCGGATGTTCCAGGTGCAGACGATCCATCTGACTGTTATACATACAATCCAGGCAACCCGACTCCTTTTATTACAGAGCCAACCTCTAGCCAGATCGGCGGAGCTGACAACTATGCGTCTATCCAGCGACGAGACGATGTGCTGGTCTATGAGACCGAGCCACTGGAAGAGGATGTCGAGGTCACTGGACCCATTCGCGTCACGCTGTACGCTTCCTCCTCAGCACAGGATACCGATTTCACGGCAATGCTCATCGATGTCTGGCCAAATGGCTTCTGCCAACGCCTATGCGATGGCATGGTACGCGCACGATTCCGCGATGGGATGGATCGTCCCTCCCTCATTGAACCTGATACTATCTATGAGTACAACATCGATTGCTGGAATACCGCACAGGTATTTAAGGTTGGACATCGGATCTGCGTCCAGATCGCGTCCAGCGCATTCCCTAAATACGATCGTAATCTAAATACTGGAGCGGTCCTGGGCCAGACCAGTGAATTCGTCAGCGCGGAACAGCATATCTATCACGATGCCACTCACCCTTCGGCTGTAATATTGCCGCTTATCAAAAGAGTAGCAAACAAAAATCCTTGAGTTATATAAGTCATCCCTCTGGCGGCTGCGCCACTACATCTTCTGAGTCATCTCTAATTTCTGCGTCTTTGCCAGATGCAGAAATTAGAGATGACTCAGAACTCTATGCTGTCTCCTTTGATTTTACTGAGACAAGCAACACTGTAGGCAAAGAGAATGTTAGCACGCCATCATCCTTCTCCTCAATTGTGAGAAGGGCGCGGGCAGTCGATGAAGCGTTGTGCATACGCTCTTCTATGACCACTACTTGTTCAGCAGGAGTGCGAATACGTTGGGTCCAGGAAGGCACATCCAGGAAAACACCCCACTCACGTACCTGACGAACGACAAGTCCAACATCGCTCAGAAACGTTTTCCATTCTGAGAGACGCTGATTCCGCACATGAGAAGGATCGCGAAGAATCTCGATGGTATTGAGAAATTCATCTACATCCGATTCCTCAGGAGAAATAGTATCTACCAGAAGCATTTTGCCTCCTGGTTTAAGTACACGCGCCCACTCGCTGACGGCCTGACGTACATTGGGAAAATGATGCGCGGCAAAACGGCAGGACACGATATCAAAGCCGGCATCCTCGCTCGGAATAAAATGTGCATCTCCCTCTAGAAAAGAAATATTCTGGAGCTGGCGCACATTAGCTTCTTTTTGAGCAGCTTCCAACATGGGCCGGGTGAGATCTAGAGCTACAACTTCCGCCACATATGGGGCCAGGGCAAAGGCAGTATGGCCGCCTCCTGTTGCGATATCCAAAGCTCGCTCGGTTCCCGTAAGTTCCGCAGCTTCCACCAGCCAGGCCAGATCCCGTCCACTGGCGTGGACCTTGCTGGTCACATAGTCAGCCGCAGCCACACCAAACTTGTCGCGTACCTGCTGAAGTTTTTCACGTTCCGCAGGGCTTTGTCCTACATTCAGTTGATTGGAGTCAGACATATCTTTTCCTTCCTCACTCAATAAAAAATAGTATGTACTCACCTGCCCACTAGCAAGTATACCGACCACTCAGAGATATGTCTAACACCCTGTCCACATACCATCCGCTTTGTATCGTAGCCAATTGCCACTACAGAACTTTATTATGAGTCATCCTCATTTTTACAAAATGAGCAAACGCTCTTGCTGGTGGCTGAGCCGCCAGATTTTCCGGGAGAAATGGCTGAGTTTTCCAGCCGCAGAAAAGTGAGGGATAACACGCAGCAGAATCCAGCAAGAACGGCACAAGGGACGCATCCATTGTACCGTTCTTGCTGCTTGTTTAGAAAGGGGGCTTCCTACTGAACTGAACTCTCTCAGCGTTATTGCAGCCCTTTTGCTCAGGCTCCTGCAAACGGTCCGTCGCTGGACCAACCCTGCCCTTCCCAGTAGATAATACCGGCTTCACTTTCTTCAGAGCTATGCTCACCAGGGGAAAATGACTTGTGCACGCCATCGATCGCGGACAGATCTAAAGCTCGCTCAGCAGCCTGATCCATTCCAGTATGTTCCAGACGTTGCTTGCGCAAACTGTGCATTACGATTTCACCACATGACAGACAAAAATTCCCGCTGTGGGGAGAATGACTATCCAGGAGTACAAGGTGTATATCAGCTACATCGTTGCAACGCACGCATAGCTGCTTCTGCTGAAAAGGACCATCGGGAAAGGACAAAAGAGACTCGTTTTGTGTCATAACATAACCCCCCTGGCTCTAGAGCAATTTCTTCGTACAGCTACTATACCATTGCCTCTCTATCTTTTCAAGCTCATAACTTTTCTGCGGCTTGCAAAGCCGCCCCCTCACAAGACTCTGTTGCCGAAGTCTTTTTTCCCCACCCCAGAGAAAGAACAGAGGGATGTCGGGCAAGGCATTGCACGCCTTGCCCGACATCCCTCAAAAAAGCATGGAAGTGGGGCCATGCAACCCACGAATCGCCTTCGGCAACAGAGTCCTCACAAGAAGAGGTTTCTTGCTGATCGGCCGCATCGGCCTGGCAGGGCACCCTAACCCATTTGAAAGAGCAGTTTACAGCAGAGGTCGCAGTGGCAGAAGAATAGTTTCAGCAAAAATACGTAAAGGAGAGCGGAGTTTCCACTGATCCAGAGTCAACTCGCGTGCATTCGTAGCATCGCTCACAAAAATCTTCTCCATTTGTTCTGCCAGGACCTTATCATAGATCTCAACATTGACCTCGAAATTTCCAAGCAAGCTCAGGCGATCCAAATTAGCTGTACCAATAGTGGACCAGACGCCATCAATAGTGGCAGTTTTCGCGTGTACCATAGCATTCTGATAGAGAAAAAGACGAATCCCTCCACTCAAGCATTGGGTATAAAAACCTCGTGCCAGCCAGTCGGCAAGCACATGATTGGAAGTTTCAGGCATCAGAATACGCACGTCAGCCCCGCGCTCAGCAGCCTCAAGGAGCGCCTGGAGAACAATAAGGTCAGGAATGAAATAGGCATGCGTCAGGTAAATATGCCTGGCAGCGCGACTAATGGCCTCAAGGTAAGAGTTGCGAATAGGAAAAATGAGCAGATGAGGATCATTGCGATGAATAAGTATCAATGGATCCCAGTCGCGCTTCTTGATATTTTGAATAGCCAGTTTTCCTCGTCCATGTTTATGGTACGAATTCCAGAAATCAATGCAAACGCTCTCCAGTTCACGTGCGTCTGGTCCCTTTATACGGAGATGAGTATCGCGCCATGTATTTGCATAAGGCGCACCAATATTGTAGCCACCAACGAAGGCCATCTGACCATCTACGGCCATAATCTTACGGTGATCGCGAGCGTACCCGCTCAAGTAGAAAGGATGTCTGACCCAGGCAAAGAGCGGATAACTCAGCACATGAATATTGGAATTGAAGAGCTTAAACTTGTGTGGCACAACCAGGTTTGCAAAGCTATCATACATTACATAGACAGCCACACCACGATCTGCCGCACACTGTAAGGCCTGCTTGAATTTCTGACCGACAGGATCATCTTTCCAGATAAAGGTCTCAAAGAAAATGCGCTCACGAGCTCCAGCAATGGCCTGTAGCATCGACTTATAGAGGTCTTCCCCATACGTATAGATCTGCAATTCAGAGGAACCAACCGGTACTGCCGATGCGGGTTTAGCGCGTGGGAAATGTCCTTGCGCCCGGTAACGTTTGCGCCAGACATCAATGATAATCAGAATACCTACCACGAGGACCTGGAGGCCGAAGAAGCCTAGCGCCCCTCGAACGAGCCAGCGGCGCAAAAAAACTGGCATACCGCGCCATGTGAGCCAGTTCACCGGCTCTATAGGTGCTGTAATATGTCTCTTGTTCATATTTCCATTATGCCACAAGTAGATACATTTCAATCAACATAGACGCTATGACAGGCATGAACATCCTATTGAGCAGTCTGTTTATGCATAGATATACCAGACTGCAACGCAGAAGTTATGGTCACCGTCTCTCAAAGAGACCTCTTTTGAGAGTTTGGAGTTCCTCTCACACGCAGATTACTGTGTGGAGATCGATGCTCTACCGCCGCGCAGAACATATTTCTGGATTTTGCCGGTAGCTGTCTTGGGCAATTCAGAAACAAACGTGAACGATTTGGGCACTTTGAAGTGTGCCATGTGGTCGCGAGCGAAAGTTCGCAGATCCTCTTCTGTCGCACTCTGCCCTGCCTTAAGTACGACAAAGGCATGTGGGGCCTCACCCCAGCGCTCATCGGGTAAGCCAACCACCGCAGCTTCCTGAACCGCGGGATAACGAAGGAGCATGCCCTCAACCTCAACAGAGGAAATGTTTTCTCCACCGCTGATGATCACATCCTTTAGACGATCTCGAATCTCGACATAGCCATCAGGATGAACCACCGCCACATCGCCCGTATGAAACCAGCCTCCCGCAAAGGCACGCTCCGTCGCTGCGGGATCGTTGTAATAGCCCTTCATGACGACATTGCCGCGTGCCACAATTTCACCGAGAGATGCTCCGTCATGCGGAACTTCGATACCCTGCTCGTCGATGACCAGGAGTTCACCGGAGGTGATCATCTCCACTCCCTGGCGAGCCTTGACGGTGGCACGTGCCTGGGGAGAGAGGGTTGTATGTTCTGGTCGTGGTTCGCAGATGGTGATGAAAGGCGCGGTCTCGGTCAGACCGTACACATGCGTGATCTCCCACCCAAGTTCGCCCTCGACCCGCTCGATGGTCGCAGCGGCAGGAGGAGCGCCCGCCGTTATCACACGTATCACGCGTTGTTCCGAGGACGATGACCCAACTTCAGCGGGACGTGAGATGAGCCGTATCTCCTCAGGCGCATTGGCGATGGTGATCAGGATAGTCGGAGCGGCGCAGAGTAGAGTTATCCCCTCATCGCGGATCAGCGTGAAGATCGCACGCGGATCTAGCTTACGCAGGCACACATGGGTTCCACCAACGGCGGTAATAGTCCAGACGAAGGTCCACCCATTGGCATGAAACATCGGCAGCGTCCAGAGGTAGCGATCGGCGACCGACATTGAGATATGGACCAGGGTGCCAATGGTGTTCATATACGCATTGCGGTGAGTGATCATCACACCTTTAGGACGTGAGGTGGTGCCGCTGGTATAGTTGATGGTGAGCAGGTCATCCTCGGCAATCTCGGAACGGATGAAGGTTTCTGATGCATCTGCCAGTTCAGCCTCGTAGTCAAGCCAGCCAGCCTGACGTAAGGAATCAGTCAGTCCTTCAAGGGCTATAAAGTGCTTGACCTCCGGCAAACTGGGGCGCATCTGCTCAATAACTTCTAAATAGTCACTGTGGACACAGATCACCTTCGCTCCACTATGCCCGATGATGTAGGCAAAATCGTCGGCGATGAGGCGATAGTTAATCGGGACGAGAACCGCCCCAATCTGGGGTACAGCGTAAAAGGATTCAAGGAGGGCATGCGTGTTGGGAGCAATATAGGCAACGCGGTCTCCCTTCTCAACCCCCAGATGCTGGAGCACAGCAGACCAGCTATCACAGCGTCTACCAAAATCCGAGTACGTCAGCCGCTTATCTTCGTCCACAACCGCCTCGCGGTCAGGATACAGCCGTCGAGCGCGGCGTAGGAACTCAAGTGGGGATAAGGGAGTTTCCATCAGATAACCTCCTGAAGTGTCAGCACTCATGTTGACGAATGCACCTCATAGTGAAACCACAAATCGATACTTGTGCAACCGCACTCTCACTGATTCTATCAACAAGCTTCATTGCTGCATATCAGTGCGAGGGTTGTTATTGACAACCCAGTATAGCATATTCTATGAGCGCATTCCAAACGTTCATATCTCATTCCCATATGAGTCATCCCTGATTTTGTAAAAGCAAGACAAAAGGTGTTCCGCCTGCATGGAAGAACGCCCCAGCCCTTTTTTCTTAGAAGAAGCGAGGCTGTTT
>DAOTTL010000198.1:0-92744 GCA_034438135.1 Ktedonobacteraceae bacterium
GGTGTTGAAGGCAGGACATGCAGTTCACCATCAACGGCACGCTCTACGGTCGTATCTATCGATTGCCCTGGGAGTGTTGAAGGCACCTGTCAATGTACTTTTTGACGAAATGTGTACGGCACCAGAGAGCAGCTAGAGCAGCAACTCCACTACTGGCCTGTCAATGTACTTTTTGACGAAATGTGTACGGCACCTCTGCCTCTTCTTCCTGCTCTCCAGAAGACTCCTGCTGTCAGTGTACTTTTTGACGAAATGTGTGCGGTACCTGCATGTTGGTGTCACAGTGTGTTTTGCTGGTTTGCTCGCAGAAGCGTCTGACGTTGGACCCGACGCTTCTCACGTTGCCGGTCTACGCGTTCTTTCTGCCGCTGGGCTGCATTGAGCGTCTTACAGGCTTGCGAGCAGTATCTAATCTGTCCGCTGGGATAATGCAATTGTGTGACCGTTTGACCGCAGACGATACAGGTAAAAGTCACTTCACGCATCTTAACATGACGAGTGTAAGCAACCTGCTCGGTTGCTCCCCGTATCGTCACACTCATTGTATCAAAAGGTTGTTCTTGTATCTCAGGGACAGTCTGTTGCCCTGGATAAAGCTCTTGACTGTCAACAGATGGTTGCTCCTGCGTAAGTTGAGTACAAAGTGTGCGCATAGAGACAGTTGTAGGATGCGTGTTTCCCAGAACCTGAGAACAAATCTTCAAAGCACGTTCAGCGAATGAGCGTGCTTCGCTCAGCCTGTCCTGCTTTTGACGAAGCACGGCCAGGTTGTAGAGCGTTTGCGCTGTCTCGGGATGTTGCTCCCCCAGGTGCTTTTCTCGTAGATGCAAAGCGCGTTGCAATAATGGTTCAGCCTGATCATTTTTTCCCTGTTGCACGTAAAGCTTTGCCAGACCATAGAGGTCTTGAGCGACCAGCGGATGGGACGAGCCTAAGGCCTTTTCGCGGATATGGAGCGCCTGTTGATACAATTGCTCCGCCTGCTCGTATTTTTCCTGATCTGTATAAATATCTGCGATGCCATTGAGCGGGTTAGCCAGTTCAGGATGTTCCGCTCCTAGCGCCTTTTGCTGAATAGAGAGCGCACGTTGATACAACGACTCGGCCCGTTCATACTTTTTCTGATTATAGGAGAGTATGGCCAGATTATTGAGGGAAGCTGCCACACGCCGGTCTTCCGACCCGTATACTCGTTCCCAAATGTGCAACGCTCGTTCAAACAGAGGTTCGGCCTGGTCATACTTGCCCTGTTCCGTGTAGAGAATAGCCAGGTTGTTGAGGGAAACACTCATTGAGGGATTTTCTGGTCCTGATACTTGTTCCGCAATGTGTAAGGCCCGTAAACCCAAAGACTCAGCCGGTGGGTACTTTCCTTGAATCCAGTAAAGGCGTGCCAGTTGGTTAAGCGAGATCGTGACGTCGGGATGCTCTTGCCCCAACACCTCTTCCCTGATGCGTAAGGCTCGCAGGTACAGAGACTCCGCCTGCTCATATTTGCCTTGATCGTAGGAGAGATTTGCCACATGGTTGAGTGTAGTGGCTACCAGAGGATGATGTGCCCCCAGCATCTCTTCCCTGATGCGTAAGGCTCGTAGATACAGAGGTTCAGCCTGCTCATACTGGGCACGCGCACGCAAATAGTCCGCCGCTTTCAGCAATACTTCCGCCAGTAGACAATCCTTTGCCTGCTCCGGGATAGCTGTAGCACATGCCAGAATATGTGGCAGAAGGATCTCGCACTTCTCCCAGGTCTGGCGGGTAACTTCGGGAAACACGGCGTTGAGGGCCGCAAGCACCCGTTCAAGCCATATGGCTCGTCCCTGATCGCTCATCTGCTCTTGCAAAACTGCCTGGACCAGTCGATGAAGTGAGAGCGTGTGTGTCTCAGGCTGACGTTGGATGAGAGAGAGGTTACGCAGAATGCCAATAGCCTGATCGAAGTGGGACAGGTCGGCCACCAGGGATGTCAGGGCTGGTCCCAGATGGGGCGCACCTGCGATAAAGAGGTCTTCAGGGATGTTTTCAGCATGGAGTAACGCGCAAACGCTCAGAATATCGGCTGCGTCGCGCTGCTCCTGTTCCACTCGCTGACGCGAAAGTCTAAACGTCGCGGCCAGGGACAGAGGGTGGGACCCTCCACCTTCCTCCACGCCACGTCGATCCAGCAGGGGCACACTTTGTTGAGTGTAGCGTTGCAGATAGCCTGGCAGACCGCACCGTGTCTCTTCAATATAGGCTCCTGCCTGGTCCAGAGCCAGGGGGAGGCCTCCCATAGTCTTCACCAACTCTGCCGCAGTCTCATATTGGCGAGGCATACTCTCGGCAAACTGACGCAACTGTTCGAGCGTAGCCTCTGGTCCTAGCACCTTCGCACGGCGTAACAGGAACAGTATCCCCTCCTCATACTCCATAGGAAAGAGATCTATCCCCCACGCAAGCGTGCCAAGGGTCTGACGACGCGTGGTAAGCAGGATTGCGCCCTGGCGTGTTGTTGGCAGAAAACGAGTGAGCAGGTTGAGTTCTTCAACGTTATCCCAGATCAGCAGCCAGCGGGTATGTGCCATGAACCAGTGACTGACCTCCGCAACCACGTGCTGCTGGTTCTTGTCGTAGCGCCCTGGCAATTGTAACACCTCGGCAATCCTCAGCATATCAGAGATGATTTGCTCGGCAGTTTCCGACCCGATCCAGAAAACAGCGCTATATTCCAGTGCGTGGCGGTAGGCATACTCCAGGGCAATTTGCGTCTTGCCGATCCCTCCCAGGCCATGTAACACAGATGAATGGGCGAGCGCAGCTGTCTGCTCAGTGCCAAGCCGGGTATACAACGTTTCCATGAGGTCCTCTCGCCCGGTAAAAAAGGGATTGCGTGGATAAGGCACCAGCCAGTAGGGCGAGAGGGTGGTCAAACTGGCTTCCAGAAGCTGGCGCGTTTCCGGCTCACCCAGCGCCAGGTGTCGGGCGAGTTCGAGCACGATACCATGGGTGGCAGGTAAATAGGTGCCCAGTTCCCACGATGAGATTGTATTTCTATGCACACCAAGTTTCTTCGCGAGTTGTTCCTGGGTAATGTGTCTGGCCAGGCGAGCGGTTTTGAGCATCTCCCCAAAGGGAGTGATGGTTTTTTGATCCATAAGAGATGATTCCATGATGATTTACCCCAATCTCCCACGCATAGCTGTATTGTGCACTACCTAGTTTACCATAGAATTGTATGTTTGAGATGACTGATAACTGTATCCGTTCCTTGAAGAGTTCACGGGAGATCTTCAAGAAAAGACGGGCAGGCGAGGGAAGAAGTCATCTCGTCACTCTAAAGCTCATAAAAAGAGAAAAACCATTTTAAGATGAAGTCCATTTTAAGATGAAGTAAGGAAGGTGTACAGAATGCGAGAAAAGAAATCTCGTCTATTGATCATCGCTCCTCTACTGGTAGTAGCAATGAGCCTTGCACTTTTTATAGGTCTCTCTGCCACTGCCACTCCAACGCATGCCGCGACCTATCCCTGGCCTGACGTTGGACAGGGCAGCACCGGAGAAAATGTCTATAGCATTCAGTTAATGCTGCAAGCCCACGGGTACTCCCTTTCCATCGACGGTGATTTCGGTCCTCAGACGGCAGCAACGGTGAAAGAGTTTCAATCCGCCCACGGACTGGGCGTCGATGGTATTGTTGGGCCACAAACCTGGCCGGTTCTGATCATTACAACCCAACAGGGTAATACCGGCTCCGCCGTGAAAGCCTTACAGCGTCAACTGAACGCCCATGGAGCCAGCCTGACGGTCGATAGTGATTTCGGCTCTCTTACAGCCGCTGCTGTCAAGAGTTATCAGAGCAAACATGGTCTGGGAGTCGATGGCATCGCGGGCCCGCAGACCTGGAGTAGCCTCGTTGGTGGCAAAACATCACCGACCCCCACTCCTACGCCCAAACCGACCAGCACGCCCACACCCCCACCATCCGGCTCAACCTTATGGGGAGTCGATACGTCTGGTGCCATCACATCGACATTCCTGAATAGCGTTAAGTCCGACTATGGCACGCCCGACTTCGTGGGACGTTATCTAGACCAGGAAACGGGCTTTACTACAGGCCTGACGAGTTCTGAAGTTTCGTTCATTCACGGCCAGAGCATCAAGATCCTGTTAATCGAGTCTGACCACGGCGGCGATACTGGCTCCGAGGGTACGACAAAGGCCAACGAGGCTATCTCACAGGCGAAGGCACTGAAGGTTCCGACCGGGAACGCACTCTTCGCTGATGTTGAGGTTGGCTCGGCTGTTGACTCGACATTTATCAAGGACTGGTATAGCACTGTCACTGCCGCTGGCTATACCGCTGGCATCTATGCTAATCCATTTCCTGGTAGTAGTGGCTTCAATAGCGCCTTCTGCGCGAGCGGCAGTACTGTTATTAGCAATCTGGTGCTCTATTCGACCGAACCAAGCGGGAATGCGACGACGAAAGCGAGCAAACCAACTTTTGCGCCAAATAACCCGACTTGCGGCGGTAAAACGCACGCCTGGCAGTATGCCCTTGCGGGTACGGCAAAGGTCAGCGCGGACTTCGACGAGACGAAATCGCTTACTCTTTGGTAGAAGATTGCGTGGAGCGGAAAACGGTCAGAGGCAATCACATGCCTCTGACCCACTCAAAATACAAGCGATCACTCTGCCACCACCTGCTCTGCCTGTGTCGTGAAGACTACTCGGTAATCTGAACCTGCATCGGTTTTCCCAACTGTGCCAGCTTCTGTGCAGTATTCGCTTCTGGCAGGGGCGTGTAGATGACCATACGCAAATCGGGTGCGTCCGTGACCTGGAAGGTCATGGGTTGGAGGACCAGCCGTCCAACCAGAGGATGATGCAGTTCTTTTTTCTCTGTATGAGTGATCTGGATATCGTAACGCGGCCACCACGCGCGAAATTGCGGGGAGGCTTGCCCCAACTCTGTGACCAATGCACTTCTCCAGGACTCTCCAACGTAGCGTTCCGTACTGCCACGAAACTTGGCCAGCAGGCCCTGTGCAGCTTTCTCCCAGTTGGCCAGAAGCATGTGCTGTGAGGGAGTGGTGAACACCAGGCGAAGGATATTACGCTATCAGCCGCACTCCTCCAGGAAGCGGGCGCAGATCACGTGATCTTTGATGCTACCGAGAGTGTCAATTTGGGAATTCCATAGGGGGAAGCTTTGATACATTGGTGAGTGATCTATTCTCTTCCTCGGGGAAGACTCGCTCACCCAATTGCCAACATTCCCGTTCACGGAATTCCCAAATTGACAGGCTGGGGGCGCGGTGTGCGCGATTACATCAAATGTTTTGACAGTAGTTACAGTCCAAACACCGCGATGCTTCATCATCCAAACGCCCACGCCACCATCAGCGGGAACTCTTCTCGCCAGAAGCTGTCGCCGTGCGATCCGACTCGCTCCCTCATGACGACGTCCGCACCTGCATCGCGAAGCGCGTCTGCCCACCTCTTCGCGTTCTCAAGGAAGAACGGCTCCTGCTTGCCGGCGACGAGGTACATGCGCGGAAGCGATCCTGGCATCACCGTAGGTGGTCGGTAACCCGCGCCTGGCGAGGAGCAGAAGACCGCACCGTAGACGTCCGGATGTCGTAGCCCAATGGCGAGCGCCAGCTCTCCACTTGCCGAGACTCCGAACACTGCGGTGCGTTCGGTGGGCAGCGCCACGCCAAACCGCGACCTCGTCCATAGGCGGACGTCCTCGACGAAGAACCTCTCGTGCGCCGCGAACCGTTCGGGGTTAAAGCGCGGCGAGTACTCATGGAGCCGCAGCGTCTCATCAGCCAGCCGGTGAACACCGACGATCATCGTGGGGGGTACGTCGGTCGCCTCAAGGACTCCGCCCCACTGCGAGATCAATTGACCGTCACCGGCGAAAACGATTGCTTCGGGCGGAGCCGGCGGGACGTACACAGTGACCTGCCGTCCACCGTCGTACTCGAACGTCTCAGTAATGAACTCTCCCGCTATCGGGTCGGCACGCTGCGATTCCGGCAGTGCTTCGGGACCGCCCGCGCCGCCGGCTGTTTGCTTATCCATTGTCGGACTCCTTTCTTTGGCGATTTGGCATCTCAGGTATCGAAGTATGTCTCATAATCCGAGGTGAGCGGTGGCGTCTTTTAGTCGCCATGGATCATCCTTTGTTCCAAAGCCTTGCGTCATCCTCGGTTTCCTCGCTAAGGGGGATTATACAGCATTGCATGTAAATTTGGGAATTCCATAGGGAGAAGCTTTGATACATCGGTGAGTGATCTGCTCTCTTTCTCAGGGAAGACCCGCTCACCCAATTGCCAACATTCCTGTTCACGGAATTCCCAAATTGACATTACCGGGCAGGTTCCCTCCCTGCGACCTCCTCTGCGTGGAGTCGTTGCAGTAGTTGAGTTATGTTTCAATCTCTCCCGAGATGCTTCTTCCTTTGCGACACTGCTCGTTGCGGGTTGTCGCCATCAGCAATTTGGTTTCAATCTCTTCCGAGATGCTTCTTCCTTTGCGACCTGGCGATGGGCATAAATCCCTTCGTCCTCTGGATGTTTCAATCTCTTCCGAGATGCTTCTTCCTTTGCGACTTATATGTCAACGTTTTGTAGGGTAGGTTTCTTAAGTTTCAATCTCTTCCGAGATGCTTCTTCCTTTGCGACACGAGGGACCTGTGAAGGGGTGGGCGGCATGAGCTTGGTTTCAATCTCTTCCGAGATGCTTCTTCCTTTGCGACACTAATTCGCAATTGGCGTTTCAGGTAGCGAACAACGGGTTTCAATCTCTTCCGAGATGCTTCTTCCTTTGCGACACGCCACCGCCAATGTTGCCAGATTCGATAATGGAGCAGCTCACGCTAAGGACCTGGCAGGCCGAACCCCTCTGGCACTATTGTGCCACCTATCGCCCTTGCCTCGTACAAGGACAGATGCCCTCGCTTCAACGCAATCAGATCATTCGGGCAACCCGGACGGTGCAGGAGCTATTCTCTCGGCGGATGGACACTCCTGCTTAGATGAAGTGCTCCTTCTTGTAAATCAAACATATTGATTTACAGATTACAATATAAACAATTTCTCTATATTTATTTTTAGATGAGTACTATTATAAGAATGCCATTTCATTATAAAAACAGAACAATTTATATTTAGCGAAACTCTTTGGGAGGACCAGACGTGTTAACAAGGATACATAGCAACCTGTGCAGACGGGTGAGATTGGTCTTCATAAAGAGAGCACCGCGGAGTAGAAGGCGGTAGATGTCCCAGTCGTTCATGAAGAGGCGTTTTATCGAGTGTCGTCTTATCAATGATGGGACGACAAAGGTCACGAGCGCGATCGACGAAGGCGAGACGATCCTCGTTCCCTCCCACCTTGTCATTCTCTCAAGAGTGAGCGTATACTGCTCTGATATCTCATTTTTTCAAAGAAAGGAATGTATCTTCTATGTCTTCATCCATCTCTTCAGGAAAAGTCCCGCGCCTGGAGTCGAACACGATCAAGTGGGCAAGGCGCTGCCTTATTCCGCTTGCCATTCTCGCATGGACAGCACTTGCATTCTTAGTACTCTGGGGTGCAGCACATATTGTACGAACCATCCTACTTCTGGTCATTGCGGCCCTCCTTGCCTATGCACTTGCCCCAGGGGTCAAGTTTTTACAGCGTGTCATGCCGCGCTTCCTGGCGATCTTGATTATCTATCTGATTGCGCTGGGAGCGGTGAGTTTATTGCTCTATCTCATTATCACGACGGCAATCGATCAGATCAGTTCGCTCACCGTCACCGTTGAGAAATTGCTGACCCCTGTGAGCGCCGGACAACTCTCCCCGATCGAGCAGGCCCTGCAATCTATTGGCATCACCTCCACGCAGATCGCATCGTTCCGCACCCAGCTCACCAACCAGCTCACAGGGATTGCGGGCAGTGCCGTTCCATTACTCACAGGAGTCTTCGATATCGTCCTGGATATCGTGCTTGTGGCAGTGATTAGCATCTATCTGCTTATTGATGGTAATCGTGTGGCTACCTGGCTCCGACACAACACCCCGGAGTCAACTCAGGTCAACTTCGTGCTTGATACAATCCAGCGAATTGTTGGTGGCTACATTCGAGGTCAGTTCATACTGGCAGTACTGGTTGGGGTACTGGTTGGTGGTGGCATGTTCGCCTTCCATGTCCCATATGCAGTCTTACTGGGTGTCCTGGCCTTCGTCCTGGAGTTCATCCCCGTGCTGGGAACACTTCTCTCCGGCGCAATCTGTGTACTGATTGCCTTCACACAAGGATGGGTGATCGCGGTAGGCGTACTGATCTACTTTGTGGTTATGCATGTCCTGGAGGGCGATGTTGTTGGACCGCGCCTGGTAGGTAAAGCGGTTGGACTCCATCCCGTCGTCTCGCTCGCGGCTTTGATTGCTGGCTCGGAACTGTTCGGCATCTGGGGAGCGCTGTTCGCCTCGCCGGTTGCAGGAGTGCTTCAGGCACTGATCGTGGCACTGTGGGTCAACTGGCGTGCAACTCATCCCAAAGCGTTTGAGCAGGTAGAACAACATATGGCTGACAAGCTCGATGAGAACCTGACCGCCCCTCCTGCGGACACGCTACAGAAAGAGCAGAGCGTCCTTTAATAAATAGCGGAGTACAGCACGAGCACAAAAGAATGCTGGTGAATAGATTAGATGTAATCCCTTCACCAGCATATTTTGTTTATAACTCTCCGCCCGTATTTTCCCAACATCTCACAGACCCTTCAAGTATCTGCTCATATTTATCCAATTCTCTCACTTGCTTGTAGAAAGTGAATAACGCTCCCTTGCGTTTAAAGCGCCGTAGCTTGCTTTCTCGATCAAGGCCATATTCAAAGCGAATGGTCCTCAATGAGCGAAAAAAGGCCCGTCTGATAGGCAACCAGAAGCGCATCGTGTTCGGAATGCACGCCGAGTTGCTCGTAGATATGCTGTCGATGTTTGCCCACGGTGGCAGGTGAGATGCTTAGCAGTTCTGCGATCATCTCCTGATTATATCCTCGACACATTAAAGCCAGCACTTCCCGCTCACGTTTCGTCAGAGGACCATTGATCTGATAGTCCAATTGCTGGCACTGACCCTGCAAAAAAGAAGATTGCTCAATAGTATATAATAGCCAGCCGCAAACCTGGGTCAATAGATGAACCACAGGAAGCGAGATAGAAGGTGATTCCTTGTGCAAAGGGTCAGCGGTGATACAGAGTGTCCCATACATCTGATTGCCAAACTGCACAGGCTGAATCAAAACCGTTGTTGAGGGCAAATCACCCTTCTTGAGCATGCGCCGCCGACCCAGACAGAGATACGCGCGGTCGTCGGTCACCAGGCGCACCTCTTTACAGAGACGGGTCAGACCACTTTGCATCTGCTCACAGAGTACCTGACCCAGTTTTAAGAGATGAGTGACTAACTGAATCTCTTCCAGCATGTCGGATTGGTTCAGGTTATGAGAACTTGAGGGCAGATCAAGCAGGAATCCTGCCGTAGGAGCAGGAAACGATTTTGAACGGATTTCCATAAGACATTTCCTCCAGCAAAACAACACAAAAAACGGGCATCTTTAAATGAGTAAAGCCAGGTACTCTTCTCCGTTAAGAACAGTACGATGTTAAGAACAGTACGACCGAGGCATAGCGTGAGATCTATAACTCTCCCCAGAGCTATAAATCTCACCTGCGAAGAAGTGCTCCCGTCAGAAAAATCCTCAGAACGGATGCTTGCTTCCCACTCATGAGAAGGTTTTCTCACAAGCATTACAGAGACATCTGGACATCTTTGCTACGAGTTCACAATCCACACATATCTGAAATACGAGCAATATGAGGCTCTCTGAACAAACCCATGCGCTTCGACTGGCGGTCAGCGTGACGCTCCAAAGCCAGTTCGATTAGACGATCGAGCAATAAAGGGTAGTGCAAACCGCTTTCGGCGCACAACCTGGGATACATACATACATGCGTAAAACTGGGCCAGGTATTTACTTCATTGATAAATAGCCGGTTGGTCTTTCTCTCCAGGAAAAAATCGACTCGTGCCATACCTGAGAGATCAAGAGCAAGAAAAGCCTGAACGGCCTGATTGCGTAGCTTCAGAGCAACTGACCGAGGAATAGGAGCTGGAACGACTGTCTGTGTGGAACCATCCAGATACTTGGCAGTATAATCGTAAAAATCACGTTGCACAAGAACTTCACCTACAACTGAGGCTAACGGCGCGTTATTTCCTATCACCGCACAGGACAATTCACGTGCATCAATAGCTTGCTCAACGATGACTTTGCTATCATACTCGGCAGCCAGTTGAAAAGCGCGATTCAGTTCTTTCCGGTTATAAACCTTGCTCACACCTATGCTCGATCCGCCGTTGGCAGGTTTGACAAAACAAGGATACCCCAGGTTCCGCTCAACACTCTGAGCCAGAGCCGCCGAAGAACTCTCCTGACAACCACTGTGATAGGTTAGATGTTCGACAGTAGAGATACCCCGTGCGCGTAGCACCCATTTCATCATTTCTTTGTCCATGCCGAGGGCTGAACCAAGAACCCCACAACCAACATAAGGTTTGTTCAGCAGTTCCAGTAATCCCTGAACTGTCCCGTCCTCACCATAAGTCCCGTGTAGAACTGGAAAAATCACGTCCAGATGGCTCTCAATAGTGGCTAACGCCTCCCCAGCAATCAGGCATGAATCGAGGGGAGAAACTCGACACGCCTTGTCTACCATGACGGATGCGCTACTCTTAGTAATTGTCCGCAACTCTGCCGGGGTGATACCCGCAAGCCATTTCCCGGCTTGCGTAATGCCAATGGGTATCACTTCATACTTCTGGGTATCCAGATAGTCCAGAACCGATGTAGCCGAAGCCAGCGATACTTCATGCTCCCCTGAACGTCCGCCAAAAAGGACCCCAATACGTAATTTTTTCCTTGCTGCGGTCATCAAAGATACACCTTCCTGCAAACTTGCATCAGTGACACTGTTCGTCAACAATAACCAGTTTTTTCAATATTTGTGCTATTTCAATTTGAAAACGTTCTTACCGTTATTACTAGTAACATTTATACAACTGTTAGCACGAAAGGTTCAACTGTTACGAAAGTTTCAAATGTATCTTCGACAATCATACCCAAAAATACCTGGCTTGTCAATGGTATCCACAGTCACTATTAGAACCAAAGAATTCATCGGTATTATTAGTTTACAAAGTTTCAAAGATATGTTATAGTCTCTAGAAATCTATTCCAGAGTTAGCGGCCAGGAGAAAGGAGTGAGAGGTGAATAGCCAGAGCAATTGGTACTACACTGCCAGAGAAGCTCAGGACAGGCTTGGACTAAGCAGAGCAAAATTCCATAAGATGGTCAGGCAGGGATTGATTCCTAGAGTCGTGTTGCCGGGGATGAAACAGGGGGTTTATCCCAAACGAGATGTTAATGCCCTCGCACTTTCGGTGAGCGAGCCAGCAGCTATTTTTGAGTTTTCGCCTTCTTCACCCGCTGACCAGGCGGAAGAGATCGCCATTGCACACAAATACTCTGACCCGGGTGCAATCTTTTCATTATCGGAATGCCTGGCCTTTCAGCAAAGAACACGCTCTGCTTTTTATTCGCTGAAAGTGCGAAGCAAAGTTGTGGCTTCGCTCTCCATGTTTCGTCTCCCTGATGACCTGCTCGATAGCCTGCTGACTGGCAGTAAGATTTTTCAGAATATACGCGCCGTCGATGTTTTGCCTTTTGTACGCCTGGAACCATTTCGTGTTTACCTTAACAATGTCATGACAGATCCTGCCCTACCGATACGATTGCGCCGTTTTTATGCGGGTATTGTCCTCTATAAAACGGCTGAACTGCTGCTGCATCTGCTCACTAACGACTATCAGATCACTGGCCTGTACACTGTCCCTCACACCCTGGCAGGCGAGCGGCTGGTTTACAAACTCGGTTTTCGGCAAACGAAGAATCAGGTTCTGGTTCCCGAACGTAAGGCTTATGAGTATCTTTTACAGGAAGAGGGTCTTCAGCGCCTCCGACAAATGGTCGCCACCTATCGACATCTTTCCTCATCAGGAGAGTAGCAAAATGGTGCAAAGTAAACGTTTATTCTAGCAATAGAAAGATAGATTGTGACCAGATTGATACGGACAATGGAAAAGCTGCTTAAAGTGAAGTGGGCAAAGGAGAACTGCTTGTAGATAGTTAGCCCGGCATCTCTCGACCCCGCCCTCATTGGCTAAATAGGCGGGAAAAGCGGTTTTTGGGAACTCTGCGGTGTATCTCTCATCTATACACATATTTTAGAGAATATGCTATAGTGAGAGGCAGTAATTCACAGTCCACTGTTTATTCCAGGCAAGCCGACCTCTGGAGAGAAGATTGTGGCCTCAAAACAGACTCGCATATATTCAAAACAGACTCACATATAGAGGAGGATCGCTTGTGAGCGATAAATATTATACAGCAAGTCAGGCTCAAGCCAGACTTGGCTTATCTAAGGCCATGTTCTTTCGCCAGGTAAATCAAGGTTTTATTCCCAAGGTTGTTCTGCCGGGTATGAAACAAGGTATGTATCCTCGTCGAGATATCGACGCGCTTGCAATCTCTATGCATGCCGTTTTTGAACAATATAACAAGATTACTTTCTCGCGCTCCAGTCCAGCGGATCAGCTGGAAGAAATGAATATCGGTATCCGCTGCTTTGGCCGTGATTTCATCACTCCTCTGGCCGAGCGCATCGCGTTTCAGCAAAAGTCGGAGTTTACCTTTCACTCACTTAAAGTTGATGGAGTCGTCGTCGGTTACATTTCTATGTTTCACTTTCCCGATCCATTTCTCGATGATCTGCTGACCGGGCGCAGTCTTGAACGCGAGATCACCGTTCATAAGGTCCTGCCTTTCGCACGCCTGGAACCATTCAAGCTGTATATCGATGTAATCGCGGTCGATCCCGATCTGCCCGTGCGCCAACGCAACTTTTATGCCGGTCTGCTGATCTTGCGTTTTATCGATCTACTTTTCCATATCCTGGCTAACGACTACCAGGTGACCCACATCTATACCGTTACCGCGACAACTGAAGGCGATAATCTGGTCAGAAAACTGGGATGTCGCGAAATGCTCGGGAAATCTATTGCACCAGGACGCATTGCCTACGAATATGTCCTCGATCCAGCGGGTATGGAGGCTCTTCAGAAGTACAGCCGCCGCCGCCGACTTCAGCACGCCACGTTCAGCTAATGCAGATCAGTGACTACTCCCCAACTGACGACTGGGCTGTATCTTTGGAACTGGAGCCAGCCAACCATAAAACCTCTGAACTGAAACCTTAGCATATGCACGAAAAGGTGTAGAAAAAATACAGTCTGCGCTGTATGACAGGCAGTTCTCTTATTGAGTATGCTTGGAAGAGAAGCACAGGAAGTCTCGAACTACATCATTACTATGCATAAATGCTTCTGAACAGCATAGTGTTTCAGGACAGAACATATGGATATGTATGATACAGCCCTGGCTCTTATCGGTCTCTCTGGCCGTTTTCCAGGCGCAAAAACGGCTGAGGATTTCTGGCAGAATATCGCCGGGGGCATCAAATCGCTGCGCTTATTCTCTGAAAGCGAGCTGCTGAATGCTGGTGTCAATCCAGAACTGCTAGCCAGTTCGGAATACGTCAGAGTAGGGGCGACTATCGAGGATATTGATCTCTTCGATGCCTCTTTCTTTGGCTATACCAGGCGCGAAGCTGAGATGATGGACCCGCAACATCGGTTCTTTCTCGAATGCGCCTGGGAAGCATTGGAAAATGCTGGCTATGCTCCCGATGCCTGTCCTGGTTCTGTGGGTGTCTTTGCCGGGTCCGGGTTCAGCACGTACTGCATCAATAATCTTTATCCTCATGCAGATTTTATCGAAACGATGGGCCAGTTCCAGGTCAATATGACGAATGAACGCGACTCGCTGGCCAGCATGGTCTCTTACAAGCTTAATCTCAAGGGAC
The DNA here is from genome assembly GCA_034438135.1 of Ktedonobacteraceae bacterium. Classification (GTDB taxonomy): domain Bacteria; phylum Chloroflexota; class Ktedonobacteria; order Ktedonobacterales; family Ktedonobacteraceae; genus Paraktedonobacter. The sequence goes on from DAOTTL010000198.1 coordinate 14,024, forward strand.
CATCTATCGCAGTACAAACTTTCTGCTCTACCTCGTTGGTGGCAGTTCATCTGGCGTGTCAGAGTCTGCTCACTTACGAGTGTGACCTGGCGCTGGCCGGAGGCGTCGCTATCAGTGTTCCTCAGATCAGCGGCTATCTCTATGCGGAGGGCGGAATGCTCTCGCCTGATGGAGAATGTCGCACGTTTGATGCCAATGCTCAAGGTAGTGTGATGGGCAACGGAGCAGGCGTTGTCGCGCTGAAACGGTTACGCGAGGCTATCGATGATGGTGATCCCATCCTGGCAGTCATTCGTGGCTCCGCTGTGAATAACGATGGCAACCTCCGGGTGAGCTACACCGCTCCAGGTCTGAACGGTCAGGCTGAGGTGATTGCGGAGGCACTGGGACATGCCGATGTCGAGCCTGAAACAATCAGCTATATCGAGGCTCATGGCACCGGAACAAAGCTTGGAGACTCGATAGAGCTGGCTGCTCTGCTCAGAGTCTTTGGACCCCATACCCCACATACACAGTTCTGTGCTCTCGGCTCGCTTAAACCAAATGTCGGTCACCTCGATCGCGCCTCAGGAGTTACTGGTCTGATCAAAACGTCTCTGGCACTCCACCACAGGCAGTTACCGCCCACGCTGAATTTTACTCAGACCAATCAGGATATTGATCTGAAACATAGTCCATTTTATGTCAATACGAGCTTACAGAACTGGCCTGCATCTGAGACACCGCGTCGGGCTGGCGTGAATTCCTTTGGGCTGGGTGGAACCAATGCGCATGTCGTGCTGGAGGAGGCTCCAGTGCGCATACCCTCCGCTCCACCACCTGACAGTTCGCTCCTCCTCCTGTCCGCACGGACAGAAACCGCGCTAAACAGCATGGCGGCCAATCTGGCTGAGCATCTCAAAGAACACCCGGAACTCAATCTGGCGGATGTAGCCTATACGCTCCAGGTCGGACGAAGCGCCTTCAATTATCGCTATGCCTTCATCTGCCACAATAACCAGGAAGCGATTACAACTCTGGAGCAGGCCGCACGTGGATTGATGACTGCCACCTGTCAAACACGACGCTCCACATCCGAGACGGAAACGCTAACACACAGGACATCTATGCAGCCAGCCAGGAACGCGCTGGAACGTGCTGAACAGTTGGAGAGACTCGGTCAGTTGTGGTTAGCTGGCGAAGCGCTTAACTGGTCAGATCTCCACGCGGGTGAGCGACGTCAACGAGTTGCACTACCGACCTATCCGTTTGAGCGTCAGCGCTATTGGATCGATCCACCCGAAATGCCAACTCAGACCAGGGGCGTCAAACAATCTGTCGCTGGCAAATTGTCCAATAGAGCCAATTGGTTCTATCTACCCGGCTGGAAGATCTCTCCGCCATCTTCGCCTGTTACAACTCATGCGCAGCAGGTTTGCTGGCTGATTTTCGCGGATCGTTATGGACTGTTAGACTCACTGGCAACCTCTATACGTGACGCGGGTCAGCAGGTTCTGCTCATCCGGCCAGGAAATGAATTCCGGCGACTGGATGCCACGACCTATACGCTTCGTCCAGACAAGCCCGGTGACTATCAGGCGCTCCGTCAGGCTGTGCTTACTGCGCCTCAGACACGCTACCATTTCGTCCATGGCTGGAGCATTACTGCTCAGCAATCTGAGCCAGTGGCTTATTCCCAAAAGGCTTATTTCCAGGAACAGCAAGAAAACGGCTTTTATAGCCTTCTCTATCTGGCTCAGGCCCTGGATACCTCTACCTTTGCACATGCTCCCTGTATCAGCGTTGTGACGAATCACTCTCAGTCGGTCCAAGCTGGGGAGCCTATTGTGCCTGAGAAAAGCACGCTGGCAGGTCTTTGCAAGGTTCTCTCACAGGAGCAGACAAGCCTGAACTATCGCTTTCTCGATCTCGATCTCTACGGCACACAGGGTCAGCCTGATGCCGCATCTCTCGCCTGCTTATTGAGAGAACTGGAAAGTCCTATCGTTGAACCTCTGGTGGCCTATCGCGCTAACGAACGCTACCGACCCGTCTATCGACCTATGCCTCTGACCGAACCCACCCTGCACAAGCAGCGCTTACGCAAGAGAGGCGTCTATATCCTTACAGGTGGACTGGGACACATCGGTTTGCAGCTCGCCTCTTATCTCGCACACTCCTATCAGGCGAGGCTGATTCTGGTTGGACGCACTCAGTTTCCAGAACGCGAAAGCTGGCCAGAGTGGTTACTACAGCATGAACTCAACGAGTCCGTTAGCCAGCGTATCCGCCAGTTCCAGCAACTCGAAGCAGCGGGCGCCGAGATTGTTATTGCGTGCGCCGATGTAGCGGACGCGGTACAGTTGAGCAGTGTGCTTGACCTGGCAACAACACGCTTTGGAACGGTGCATGGAGTGATCCATCTGGCAGGAATTTCGACTGATGAAGCCTTCCAGAGTGTGGCACTGATTGACCGGCATGCCTGCGAACTCCACTTTCAGCCTAAAGTCTACAGTCTCTATGCCTTGCAGCAGGTTCTGGAGAAGCGCGAACTGGATTTTTGCCTGCTTTTCTCCTCACTGGCGGCGATTCTGGGCGGATTGGGCTTCGCTGGCTATACAGCAGCGAATCTCTTCATGGATGCCTTCGCTTATCAACAAAACCAACGCAGCAAAACGCCCTGGATATGTGTAAACTGGGATAGCTGGCACGCTCATGAAGAGTCCTCTGCCAATTCCGCAAAGGCATCAGGAGATCAGAGGTCGAGTGATGTTTCGCTGGGGAAAACTATAGCCGCATACGTCATGACGCCGGAAGAGGGACTCGATGCCTTTGTGCGTATCCTGGCTAGTGGACTGACCCACGTGGTCAATTCAACCGGCAATCTGGACGCCCGGTTGCGCACATGGCTATTGCTGGAAGGAATTCGCGAGGAGCCTGCCGGGAGCACTCAACAGATAAGCGCTCTGACAGCGAACAACTCGACCAGTTCTGGCACTCAGACCTCACACTATGAAAACTACGAACCGCTGCTGGTGAGTATCTGGCAGGAGGCATTAGGTCTGGACGAAGTGAGCCTCTACGATAATTTCTTTGACCTGGGCGGCAACTCGCTCAATGGCTTGCAGGTGATTGCTCGTATACGCAAGCTGCTGCGCATCCCCTTATCGATTGTGGCTCTTTTTGAGGCTCCAACCATCAGTGCCATGGCGACCTATTTGCAGACCAGACATACCACTAAACGGCCTGAACCAATCCAGCAGTTGGAAAAACGCAGACAGCAGGTACGACAACAGAGTCACCAGGATGGACAGGAAATCGCCATCGTCGCCCTGTCCGGTCGCTTTCCAGGTTCCCCAACCATCGAGCAGTTCTGGCAAGATCTACGCGATGGCAAGGAGGCAGTCACCTTTTTTAGTGAGGAAGAACTGCTGGCAGCAGGCCTCGACGCAGAACTTGTCCGCAAGCCCAACTACGTTAAGGCACGTCCGATCCTCCAGGGAGTCGATGTCTTTGACGCCGCGTTCTTTGGATACAACCCTCGCGAGGCAGAATTACTCGATCCTCAGCATCGCATCTTCCTGGAATGCTGCTGGGAAGCCCTGGAACGTGCAGGCTATAGCCCGGAGAACTACGCGGGACTGATCGCCGTCTTCGCCGGAATGAATATGAGTTCCTATTTGCATAACCTGCTCCAACAGCCTGAAATAGTCGCGTCCAGGCGCGACCTGATCAACGACTATCAACTCGCGGTAAGCATGGATAAAGATTCACTCACCACAACAGTCTCTTACAAACTTAATTTGAAGGGACCAAGCCTGGGTGTGCAAACATTCTGCTCGACTTCGCTGGTCGCGGTCCACCTGGGCTGTCAGAGTCTGTTGAATGGCGAAACCGACATGGTGCTGGCGGGAGGAGTCTCCGTGCGCATCCCGGTCAAACAGGGACATCTCTATGAACCAGGTGGACAGGAATCGGCAGATGGACATTGCAGGTCCTTCGACGCGCTGGCCAGTGGCTGTATGTTTGGCGATGGCGCGGGCGTGGTTGTGCTCAAAAGGCTGGCGGACGCGTTGGAGGACGGCGATCTCATTCAAGCGGTCATTAGAGGGTCCGCGATCAATAACGATGGCTCGCTCAAAGTTAGCTATAGCGCTCCCAGCGTGACTGGACAGGCTGAGGCGGTTATCCAGGCGCTTACACGTTCCAGTATTGATGCCAGCAACATCAGTTACGTCGAGGCTCATGGCTCAGCGACCGAACTGGGAGATCCCATTGAGGTCGCCTCGCTTACTCGCGCCTTTCGTACCCAAACGGAGAGCGAAAACTATTGCGCCCTTGGCTCAGTGAAAACAAACGTTGGACACCTGGACCGCGCAGCCGGAGTCACTGGACTGATCAAAACGGTCCTGGCCCTCCAGCACGATTTGATCCCGCCCACGCTACACTATCACGAACCTCATCCAGCTATCGATTTTGCTCATAGTCCATTTTATGTCAACCCCATCGCTCAGCCCTGGCCACGTGGGGCTGTACCCAGGCGAGCGGGCGTAAACTCGCTGGGCATGGGCGGGACGAATGCGCATGTGATCGTTGAAGAGGCTCCCGAACGACCAGGCTCGGATCCCTCACGGCTCTGGCAGCTCCTTTTGCTCTCGGCCAAAACTGCCACAGCGTTGCACAAAGTTACAGAAAACCTGCGTACCTATCTACAGGATCACCCGGAGACGCCGCTGGCGGATATCGCGTATACGCTGCAAGTTGGCAGGCAACGCTTTGCGCACCGACGTATTCTCCTCTGCCGCACACATACGGAAGCCGTGCAGGCGCTGGCTCAGGATACGCCAGATCAACTCTTGCCGCACTACGAAGCTCGCATCGATCGACCTGTAGCGTTTCTCTTTCCTGGTGTGAGCGAACTTTATCCAGGTGCCGCCAGCGAACTCTATGAACAGGAACGCGTCTTCAAGCTCTGGGTTGAGCGCTGCTGCGAACTCTTACGCCCTCATCTAACCATCGATCTGCGCGAACTCCTTTTTGGAGAGCCACAGGTACAGCAGAGGGAAATGACCCGTACAACGACGCTCGATCTGCTGGCGATGTTGCGAACCGAACAGGAGAGTCCATCAGCAGAGGCGAACCCTCTGCATCAGACCGCCCTGGCCCAACCTGCGATCTTCGTTATAGAATACGCGCTGGCCCAACTATTAATACACTGGGGACTGACCCCCCAGGCCATGTTTGGCTATAGCGTTGGTGAATACGTAGCTGCCTGTCTTGCCGGTGTGCTCACCCTGGAAGATGCGCTCCGACTGCTTGCCAGACGTGCACAACTCATTCAAGAACAACCAGAAGGGGCGATGCTCGCGGTCTCACTCGATGAGCAATCTATTCAGCCCTATCTCAATGAACAGGTCAGCCTTGCCGCGCTAAATGCCTCTGACACCTGTGTGCTATCCGGTTCACCGGCAGCCATTGCCCAGGTGGAAACCTCCCTGCACGGACAGGCTATTGCCACACGCCGCGTAACGGTCAGACATGCCTTTCACTCAACCCTGTTAAAACCAGCACAAGCGGCGCTGTCTGATCTGGTGAGTGAATTCAAGCTCAACCCGCCCACTATTCCTTATATTTCCAACGTGACCGGAACCTGGATTACACCGGAACAGGCGACCGATCCCGCCTATTGGGCAAAGCATATGTGCCAGACTGTACGCTGTTCGGACGGTCTACAACATCTGATCGAGGAGACCGGGTGTGCTCTGATTGAAGTTGGACCAGGACAATCGCTCTGTGCGTTTGCCAGGCAACATCCCGCCTGCACTGTCGAGCAGATGAAGCGGATCATGCCAACTCTGCCAGCAGCCTACGAACTCCAGACTGATGGTCAGTCCCTGTTCAACATGCTTGGCAAACTCTGGCTGATCGGCTCTTGCATCGATTGGCGCGGCTATTATGCCAGTGAGCGTCGTCAGCGGGTTCTGCTTCCCACCTATCCCTTTGAGCGCCAGCGTTACTGGATCGACGCGCCAGCAGGCGGGTCAACAGATCCTATAGAACAACTCAACGACCGCGAAGGCTCGCAGCGTCTGACCCTGGACAAATGGTTTTCCGTCCCTTCCTGGAAACGAGCCGCTCCTCGTGTTCCCTTGCGAGACACCGCACAGGCTCCCCAATCCTGGCTGATCTTCGATCATCCGGGAGGCTCAGGAGAGCAGATCGCCAGATATCTGACCCGGCATGGCCATGAGGTTATGGTTGTTCTACCTGGAGCGACCTTTACTCGACTCGACAAAAATACCTGCACGGTTCGGCCCGCTGTCTGCTCTGACTACGAAGCGGTCCTGAAGATGCTGGATGCGCGAGATCAGTCTCCTCAGCACATCGTTCATCTCTGGACCAGAGAACGAGCGATGAGTATAGCTGAGAGCCTGGAATATGGCTTCCACAGTCTGCTTGCTCTGGCTCAGGCCCTGGGCAATCTGGACATGGCCAACTGCCAGCTAACAATCATCTCTAACGGACTCTATGATGTGACGGGCAATGAGTCGCTTGATCCCGCCAGGGCGTTGCTCACAGGTCCCTGCAAAGTTATCCCGCAGGAATACCCGCAGATGCGCTGCCGCCTGATCGATCTTGCCCCTTCAACGAACAGTGATGAACTCGCCAAACACCTGCTTAACGCTTTCTACCCGGTTACCAGCGAGTCAATTATCGCGTTGCGTGGATCGCACCTCTGGGTACCCACCTTTGAGCCTATCACCCTGGACAGCGAGGACAAACCAGCGACAGCCTTCCGTGACAAAGGCGTTTATCTGATCACTGGTGGACTGGGTGGGATTGGACTGGCGCTGGCAGCACACCTGGCCAGCGAATTCCAGGCCCGTCTGGTCCTGGTCGGACGCACAGTCCCGCCACCACGTCAGGAATGGGCAGAGATCCTGCGCACAGAGACCGAGAACTCTCGCCGTGCACAACTCATTTGTCAGATCGAGTCGCTGGAAGCATCAGGAGCGGAGGTACTGATCGTCCAGGCCGATGTCAGCGACCCAGAACAGATACACACGGCCATTCAACAAACGCTGACAACCTTCGGCGAACTTCACGGGGTCCTTCACGCAGCAGGGGTACCAGCCAGCGGACTGATCCAACGCAAAACACCGGAGATGATCGAGCAGGTTCTGGCTCCTAAAGTGCATGGCACACTGGCCCTGACCCTGGCCCTGCAAGAGATCCCGCTGGATTTCCTGGCACTGTTCTCCTCAATCTGCTCTACCACAGGGGGAGGGCCTGGACAGGTCGATTACTGCGCCGCGAACGCTTTTCTGGATGCCTTTGCCCAATGCCAGAGAAAACAAGGCAGGCAGGTTGTAGCCATCGATTGGGGTGAATGGCAGTGGAACGCCTGGGAAGCCGGACTGGCCGGTTATCCCGCCGAAGCGCAACAGTACTTCAGGGCGCGGCGTGAACGCTTCGGCATCAGTTTCGCAGAGGGCATCGAAGCTCTGGACCGCATTCTTCAGAGCGGCCTCTCCCACGTGATCGTCTCAACCGAAGACTTCCAACAGATGGCAGCGAGCAGCGAAGAATTTTCAACCGCGACCATCATGCAAGCCCTGGCAGATTTCCAGCAGACACGACCAGTCGCAGCCTATACGCGGCCCCTGCTCAACACTCCCTATACCGCACCCACAAACGAACTGGAAAGTGAGATTGCAGCGCGGTGGAGCGACCTGCTAGGAATAGAGCAGATAGGCATCGATGACAACTTCCTCGAACTGGGTGGTCACTCTCTGCTAGGCACACAGTTGATTACGCGCCTGCGTCAGGCATTTCAGGTGAATGTACGCCTCACAACACTTTTCGAGGCCCCTACAGTGCGCGAACTGGCTGTAGCGATAGAACTCTTATTAATTGAAGAACTTGAGCAAACAAACGAGACTGAGGCAGAATTGGTATTGATCGAAGCCCTCGCCCACACCGATGAAAAAGGCGAAACATATGCTTACGAATGATGAACTTCTCAAACGGCGGGCAACGCTCTCACCTGACCAGCTTGCTCGCCTTCGTCAGCGCATCCATAAGGCGAGCAAACATCAGTTCACAACTCCGACCATTCCATCTCGCTCGCCCGATCTGCCCATACCGCTTTCATCCGCGCAGCAACGCCTCTGGTTCCTCCAGCAACTGGAATCGGAGAGCACAGCTTACAATGAACTGATCGCCCTGCGACTGTATGGAATGCTCGATTACGCAGCCCTGAAACAGTCCATAAACAGACTTGCCCAACGCCATGAGATTCTTCGTACAACCTTTCCCTGGCAGGATGATGCCATAGTGCAACACGTGTTTCACGATCCGCAGATTATCATAGAGGTTCCGTTGATCGATCTGCAAAACCTTCCCCGGTCAGAACGACTGACTGGAGCCACCCGTATGGTAGAAGAGTTGCAAAGGCGTCCCTTTCGACTGACCGAAGAGTTTCCCTGGCGTACCTGTCTGCTGCGCATCGATGCTCAAGAGCATATTTTTTGTGCCTGCTTGCACCATAGTATCACTGACGCCTGGTCACTCGAAATTTTTGTCAAAGAGTTAATGATGCTCTATCGCGCACCGCAAGACGACCAGTCCACAGTGCTACCTGACCTGCCACTTCAGTATGGTGACTATGCAGCCTGGCAGCAGCAGAGATTGGCCAGCGGCACATTTCAGAAGCATATGCTTTACTGGCAACATAAACTGAGGGGTCCGCTTCCTGTGCTAGAACTCCCAACCGATTATCCACGGCCACCTTTGACAAGCCATCATGGAGAACGCCAATACTGGACTATACCCGATACACTGCACAGGACACTTGCTCATCTCTGTCTCACAGAACATGTGACCCTGTTTACTGTCCTGATGAGCACCTTTGCCGTGCTGTTGTCCCGCTATACCATGCAGGAAGATGTGATTATCGGCACTCCTGTGGCTGGCCGCGAGATGCCTGAACTCGAAACGCTGCTCGGCTGCTTCATCAATACCCTGGCACTACGAATCGACCTCTCAGGCCATCCTCCTTTTCGTGAGCTGCTACACCGGGTACAGGCTGAGACGCTGGCGGCCTCTGAACATCAAGGTTTGCCCTTTGAAAAACTGGTCGAGCTGCTCCAGCCTGAGCGCAATATGAGCCAGAACGCTATTTTCCAGACCATGTTTACCTTTCAAAATGTCCCTCAGACAACCAGTATCCTGACCGATCTGACTGTTACACCCTTTGAGGTCGGGGTAAAGACAGCAAAACTCGACCTCTCTCTTGTGCTGCGCGAAACTCCTGACGAGCTTGGCGGTTATATCGAGTACATGACCGATCTCTTCAGTGCCAGAAGCATAGAACTCTTACTCGCTCGCTACCAGCATCTGCTAGAAGGGGTTGTTGCTTATCCAGACATGCATATGAACGAGATCTCTCTTCTGCTCCCAGAAGAGAAAGCAACCATCTTAAACCAGCATACATTTCCTCTGCCCACTCGCCACTTTCTCGAAGCATTTGCCAGACAGGTAGAACGTGTACCTGAGGCACTGGCATTGAGCGACGAGCACGAACAGCTTTCCTATCGAGTATTGGATGCCAGATCACACCATCTGGCCGCGACGTTTCAGCAGCAAGGCATTGGACCCGAAACGCTGGTCGGCGTTTATACCGAGCGAGGAGTTACCTGGGCCACCACGCTGCTGGCACTCTTCAAAGCGTGCGGAGTCTATCTGCCGCTTGATCCACGTCATCCAGCCGGTCGCCTGCGCTCCCTGCTCACCGAGAGCGGTTGTCAGTATCTTCTGACGACGCGCAAGCTCTACCCTGGCTTGATCTCTCTGCTGGAGCAGAAAGGACTTCAGATACTCTGTCTGGAAGATCTGCTGACAAGCGAGATCGCTGGGACATGGCAGGAGCCTGTCTACCACGCCAGCAACCTGGCATACGTCATCTATACCTCTGGTTCGACCGGTCAGCCCAAGGGAGCGATGCTTCACCACGGCGGTATGCTTAACCATCTCTATGCCAAAGTGGCTGCGTTAGAGCTGGACGAACGGGATATCGTTGCGCAAACAGCTTCTCAGAGCTTTGATATCTCCCTCTGGCAGTTACTCGCGCCCTGGCTGGTAGGGGGTCAGACGCGTATCTATGCCCAGGAAGTAGTCGCGAACCCACCCCAACTGCTCAGACATCTGGAACAGGACGCCATCACGCTGCTAGAGGTTGTTCCCTCGTGGCTAAGTACGCTACTGGAGGTGCAGGCTGAGACTGGCAGACAGGCAAATCTGGCCAGTTTGCGCTGGCTGATTCCCACAGGCGAGGCGCTCACCAGAGATCTCTGTGCACGCTGGCTTCAGAGCTATCCCCATATTCCGCTCTTAAATGCTTACGGTCCCACCGAATGTTCAGATGATGTCACACATCACGTTATCCACAAGTTATCTGAAGAGCAGACCATCGGCAACACGATACCCATTGGTCAACCCCTACCCAATCTCTTCATCTATGTACTGGACAAACACATGCAACTGCTCCCGCCGGGAGTGCGCGGAGAGCTATACGTTGGTGGTACAGGGGTTGGGCGAGGGTATCTGAAAGATCCAGTCAGAACAGCCCGGATATTCGTCCCTGATCCCTGGAGTACGGTCGGCGGGGAACGACTCTATCGAACCGGGGATCTGGGCTGCTATAACCAGGATGGTCAGCTTGTCTTTCATGGCAGAGTCGATCAACAGGTCAAACTGCGCGGGTATCGGATCGAGCTGGGCGAAATTGAGCAGGTTTTGCGCAAACAACCGGGAGTCAAAGACTGTGTCGCCATGGTGCACGAGTCAGGGCAGGGCGGTCAGCAACTGGTGGGATATGTGGTAGAAGAAGCAGGAGTCATACTCGCTCACGAAGAGATCCTGAGTGCCGCACGCGAAGAACTGCCTGACTATATGGTACCCTCCACACTCATCCACCTGGAGACCTTGCCGCTTACCCCAAATGGGAAGATCGATCGCCAGGCGCTCACTCAAAAGGCACAGACGTCAGTGGCGCACGCAACGACAGACTACGTCGCGCCTGGCACCCTTCTAGAGGTGCAGGTGGCCTCTATCTGGTCCGAGTTGATTAGTCTGGAGCGCCCAGGCATCAATGATAACTTCTTTGCTCTGGGCGGCCATTCCCTGCTGGCTGTACGCCTGATCGCCAGGCTTGAGCAAGAGTTTGGCACACGTCTGCCTCTGGCTACATTCTTCGCTACTCCTACCATAGCTGCCCTGGCCCATGCGGTGAAAAATCAGTTGCGGGACAGGCAGGAAGACGCACTTCCGCCGCTGGGACGAGCCACGCGTGAACACGCTATACCGCTCTCCTTTACGCAAATGCGCCAGTGGCTGCTGGAACAGATCAATCCTGAAAAACAGCTCTACCATATGGTAGGCGTGGTCCATCTGCGCGGAAAACTACACCTCCCGACACTGAGCAACGGTCTGAACGAGGTCATCAGGAGACACGAGATTCTGCGCACAGCGTTCGTCCCAGGCATTACCGGCGAACCCTGGCAGGTGATCGCACCCACATGCATTCTGAACCTTCGAGAGATCAACCTCCAGGATCTCCCCCTGGCAAAACAGGAAACAGCCGTACGCGAACTGGTAGCAGAGGAACAGAAACGACCGTTTGACATGACACGCCCGCCCCTTATACGCGTCACAGCGGTCCGCCTCTCTTTCAACGAACATATCCTGCTCCTGACCAGTCATCAGATGCTCTTCGACGGCTGGTCCATTGAGATCTTTCTCTATGAACTTGGCACACTATATACGGCATTCATTGATCACCAACCTTCGCCACTTCCTCCGTTGCCCTTGCAATATGCTGACTATGCTATCTGGCAGAAGCAGATGCTCCAGGGTCAGAGGTTGGAGACACTGTTCAAATACTGGCGCACACAACTGATGGACCTACCGGCGCTCACCCTGCCCACTATCCACCCACGACCAACCACGCCTATTTTTGATGCAGCCTCGATCCCCATCATGCTCTCGCAGGACCTCTCCTACGATCTGCTGGTACTAGGTAAACGCGAGGGTGTAACACTCTTTATGGTGCTGCTAGCTGCTTTTCAAGCCATCCTCGCTCGCTACAGCCAGCAAACAGATATCGTCGTCGGATCACCCATTGCCGGACGCAGCCATATCCAGGTAGAACCATTGATCGGCAACTTTCTCAACACGCTGATCCTGCGCACCGATCTCTCTGGACAACCAACGTTTCGGACAATCTTGCAGCGGGTACGCCAGACAGTCTTCGGCGCATATGCCCACCAGGATCTGCCGTTCGAGCAATTGCTGATCGAACAGCATGCCGAACGCGATGTGGCCCTCAATCCGTTGTTCCAGGTCCTTTTCGCCTTTGAAAACCATCCGCGTCAGCAGGTCAGCCTGCCGGGACTGAGCGCTCGCTTTCTTGAAGTCACCAGCGAGACAACAACGTTCGACCTCGATTTGACTATGTGGGAAGAACATGGAAACCTGGTCGGGACCTGTAAATACAACGCCTATTTATTTGATCCGCTGCTTGTTCAGCGTCTACGCGACGATTTTGTCTCCTTGCTCACACTGATTGCCTCACAGCCAGATCAACTGATTGCCGATTTGCCTGAGCAAGGAGATCATCAAAGTCTTCTGCCCGGCGCAAGTGCTTTGAAACAGACTCCGCAGGAGGATACCTATGTTGCGCCGCGCAATCCTATGGAAGAACACCTGGCAGCTATCTGGTCCGATCTACTGAGTCTACCGCAGGTTGGAATTGCCAGCGACTTCTTCATGCTTGGCGGTCACTCGCTGCTGGCTGTGCGCTTGATGGCTCGCATCGAACAGCAATTTGGCAGACGCCTGCCTCTGGCAACTATTTTTCAGCACCGCACCATAGAGACCCTGGCAGAAATGCTCCAACGACAGGCGAACGCCTCACCCTGGTCACTGCTGCTTGAAACACGTGAGCCGATCATCAATTTACTCGCCGAGGCCACAAAAGAGATGGAGACCTTCACTACTGTATGCCCGACCGCTCTTTTGACCGAGCCTGCCACCGTTTTGCTCACCGGGGCAACCGGCTTCCTGGGCACGTTTCTACTGGGAGAACTTCTGGAAAAGACGACAGCGACGGTCTTCTGTCTTGTCCGAGCCGCCAGCGCAGCGGAAGGTGAGCGTCACATCCAACGTGTTCTGCAAGATGCCCAACTCTGGCAAGCTGCTTATCAGGAACGCATCAAAGTGATCCCAGGCGATCTGGCAAAGCCAGGACTGGGTCTGAACGAGCTGGACTACGAGAACTTGACCAAGAATGTTGAGGTCATCTATCACAACGGTGCCCTGGTAAATATGCTCTATCCTTACGAGGAATTGAAGGCAGCCAATGTGCAGGGCACCCGTGAGATACTGCGGCTGGCCACTACGGGCAGGATCAAGCCCGTCCACTATATTTCAACGCTGAGTATCTTCCCTCATACAGGAGAAACGAGCATCCAGTACGTGAGTGAAGATGCTTCACTCGACACCTATCACGAGTACGTACCCGGTGGCTACGCCCAGAGTAAATGGGTCGCGGAGAAACTGGTCACAATCGCACGAGAGCGGGGACTGCCCGTGGTCATCTACCGACCAGGACGTATCACCGGACACAGTCAAACCGGTGCGTGGCGCACCAATGATATGCTCTACCAGATGCTTGGTGGATGTATTCAACTCGGCATGAGTCCCATCCTCGCTGACAACGAGACCCTGGAAATGGTGCCCGTCAACTATGTCAGTCAGGCCATCGTGGCGCTTTCCCGGCTCACGGCCTCACAGGGGCAGGCCTTCCACCTCTCCCAACCCACCCCAACACGAGTCAATGACATCCTTGAGTGGGTCAAAACCTCTGGCTATCAGCTACAGGCGGTGGAGTATCAGGCATGGCTGGCAGCCCTGGCTCACGCCCGCTCAAACGGACAGACAAATATACTTACCCCATCGCTCGAACTTCTCCCGGAACCTGGAACCGCAACCTCAGCGGACATCCAACTCCCTCTCGTTATTCCTGAAACCAGACAAACGCTGGCAGCTCTGGCTGGAACAGGAATAGCTTGCGCACCCGTCGATGCTCGTCTACTCCATGTGTACCTTGCATCCATGCTGAGAAGCGGCGTCCTCAAAGCCCAATAATGTTTAAACAGCAAAAACTTGCATTCCTGTTGGGTAACAAATCTACGAGCATAGCTCCATGACAGCAGAAAGTAATTCAAGTATGCTTTCTTTGCAACGAAAAACATTCAAATGAAAAGCGGGGATGCAGGGGGTGCAACCCCTTGACCGGGGTCCGGGGCTTAGCCCAGGTTCTCACTTCTCTCCGGAGGAGAGGAGTGACTTTCAGATCATTCAGCCTCTCATTTCTGGAAAAAGAGAGGAAACACATGCGAGAGACAGGTAAGCAAACGCGGAAAACGCTTGCGCTATGTATTTGGGAGTTAGACACATGAGTATATCGCAGATCGACCAGCAACAAGGTATCTTGCCTCTCTTCGACACCATGCTCTGGAGAGCTGAACATCAGCCAGATAGGCATGCCTTTACTTTTCAGAGACAGGGAAGCACAGGCGGCAGTATGCGGATGACGTACTCAGAACTGGACTACCAGGCACGTGCGATCGCCGCATTGCTCCAGGATCGAGGAGCAGTCAATGAACCTGTTCTCTTACTGCACCCACCTTCGCTCGACTATATTGCGGCCTTCTTAGGCTGTCTCTATGCGGGTGCAATTGCCGTTCCGGCCTATCCGCCGCATTCTGTACGCACATGGCCACGCATTCAGGCCATTGTCAAAGATACTCAGGCCAGGATTATACTCACGAGCAGTGACATACTTCCCAGCCTACAGAGTAGCTTTGGGATCAATGCTAACCCGCAACAACTGGATTGGATTGCCACCGATAGCCTGGATAAGAGCATGGCTGACTCCTGGCGTCCAACGGAAATTGATCTTGAGAGCCTGGCCTTCTTACAATATACTTCCGGCTCTACAGGCTCACCCAAAGGAGTCATGGTCACACATGGCAACCTTTTGCATAATCTTCACCTGATGGCCATCCATAGTAAGCAGGATGAGCACAGCCATATCGTTAGCTGGCTCCCTCCTTATCATGATTTTGGCCTGATCTGTGGCATTCTCTACCCCATCCATAGAGGATTTCCAGCAACCCTGTCTTCTCCTGTCTCTTTCCTGCAACGCCCTTTCCGCTGGTTACAAACCATCTCGGATGTCAGAGCAACCATGAGTATGGCACCCAACTTCGCCTTCGATCTCTGTTGCCGTAAAGTAACGCCCGAGCAACGCGAAACGCTCGATCTGAGTAGCTGGGAGGTTGCGGCCAACGGCGGTGAACCTGTACGGAAAGAGACGCTGGAACGCTTTAGCGCGATGTTCAAAGACTGCGGCTATCGCCACGAGACGCATTTCCCTGGCTATGGCATGGCTGAGACAACTCTGCTACTGGCGACAGGTCGTAAACTGACCAGACCTGTTACCAAAACTTTCCAGCAGGAGGCATTAGAAGCGAATACGGCTATCGAGATCGACGAGCACGCGCCAAACGCCAAAGCGGTCGTTGGTTACTCTCATCTCCCTACCGAACAGCGAGTGGTGATTGTAAATCCAACAACCTTGTGCGTCTGCCCTCCCGGTCAGGTTGGCGAACTCTGGGTTGACGGGGCAAGTGTGACGCAAGGCTACTGGCAGAAGCCAGCAGAAACAGAACGCATCTTCTACGCCTATACCTCTGATACGCATGAAGGACCATTCTTGCGCACTGGCGACCTGGCTTTCTTGCTCGATGATAATCTCTTTGTTACAGGCCGGGCCAAAGATGTGATTATTATTCGCGGCCATAACCACTATCCTCAGGATATCGAACAGACCGCAGAACAAAGTCACTCTACTATTCGTCCAGGTTGCTGTGTGGCCTTCTCGATCGAGGTCGATGGCGCAGAACAACTGGTCGTGCTGGCTGAGATAGATCAGCGCTACAAATCCTATAAGAATCGCCAGGAGATGCAGGACATCGCTCAGACATCGCGTAAGCCATTGGACGGTCAGGAAGTGATCAAGGCCATACGCGCAGCAATTGTAGAGGAACACGATCTGCCAGCGTACCGTATTATGCTCGTCACAGCGGGTAGCATACTCAAAACATCCAGTGGCAAGCTCCAGCGACGAGCCAATCGCCAGGAGTTTCTGGACGGAAATATGGGAGCCTGGGATGAGTAAGCTCTACAGCCATCTGATTGGGGCGCAGTCAGGAGATACGGGACCGGATCGAGCGACTATCGAAGACTGGCTGGTTCGCACACTGGCAGCAACGCTCTCACTCGAATCCGCAGAGCTGGATATCCAGGAACCGCTGAAGAGCTACGGTCTGGCTTCGGTGGATGCAATAGGTCTTTCTGGGGATCTTGAAGACTGGCTGGGACGCGAGATCTCGCCGACGCTTGTTTACGACTATCCTACGGTCGAGCAACTCGCACGCTATCTGGCTGGTGAGACGCCAGCGTCCATCACGGAGATGGTTGAACCATCCAGGCAACATACAAACACGGCGGAACCTGTGGCGATCATCGGCATGGCCTGCCGCTTTCCGGGAGAAGCGAGTTCACCCGCAGCCTTCTGGGATCTCTTACGACGTGGCGCGGATGCCAGAACGGAGATCCCTGCTGAACGCTGGTCAATCGATGAGTTCTATAATCCCGATCCTAACGCACCAGGCAAGATGTACACACGCTATGGTTGCCTGCTGCCAACGATCGAGCGCTTTGACGCGGACTTCTTCGGTCTCTCACCACACGAGACGACACGGATGGACCCGCAACAGCGTCTCTTACTCGAAGTGGCCTGGGAGGCGCTGGAAAATGCTGGACTGGCGGCGAGTACGCTGGCGAAAAGCCAGACAGGTGTTTTTCTTGGCATGATGCAAAATCATGAATACGCACAGTTGCAGATTCAGCAGGGCGACAAGACCTATCTCGACGATCCCTACTTCGGCATCGGGAGCGCGGCCAGTATTGCCTCTGGACGTCTGCCCTATCTGCTTGATCTACACGGACCCGCGCTGGCCATTGATACGGCCTGTTCTTCATCACTCGTAGCCACGCATCTGGCCTGCCAGAGTTTGCGTCAGAATGAATCGCAGCTCGCCCTGGTGGGCGGCGTGAACATGGTGCTTCTGCCTGAGAATATGGTCAACGCCTGCAAGATGCAGATGCTTGCGCCCGATGGACGCTGCAAGACCTTTGACGCCTCAGCCGATGGCTTTGTGATGGGCGAGGGCTGTGGGTTCGTAGTGCTTAAACGGCTCTCCGAGGCCGAGGCTGATCATGATACCATCCTGGCGGTGATCCGTGGCTCAGCCGTCAACCAGGATGGTCGCAGCAACGGGATGACCGCCCCCAATCGATTGGCTCAAGAGACGGTTATTCGCCAGGCGCTACACAACGCGGGAGTCGCGCCCGATGAGGTTAGTTATGTCGAGGCGCATGGCTCTGGAACGCCTCTTGGCGATCCCATTGAGATCGAGGCCTTGCACAATGTGCTGGGTCAGCACAGAAGACCAGAAGAATATCTGCTCGTTGGCTCGGTCAAAACCAACATCGGCCATCTGGCCGGAGCAGCCGGTATCGCGGGTCTGATCAAAACCGTTCTGGCCCTTCAGAACCGTGAGATTCCGGCTCATCTGCATCTCACAACGCCCAATCCACATATATCCTGGCAGAAACAGTCTGTCACTATTCCAACCAGCACCATCCCCTGGCAATCAGAACGCACAACACGCATCGCCGGAGTCAGTTCGTTCGGATGGTCTGGCACCAATGCTCATATCGTCCTGGAGGAAGCGCCAACGCGTCAGGCCTCTATTAACGAGACAGTACCAACGCATACTCGTCCCTGGCACCTCTTTCCGCTTTCCGCGCGTACAAAGACAGCGCTAAACAGCGCGGTCGCCAATCTGCGTACACACCTGCAAGAGCAGCCTGCCCTGAGCCTGGCGGATGTCGCGTACACGCTTCAGTCTGGGCGCAACGCTTTTGAGCATCGACAGGTTTTCCTTGCTCGCACACATGCAGACGTTCTGGAGCAGTTGCAGGAGCATAAACAGGAACAGGTGCCACGACGTCCTCAGACCAGACGCGATCAGCCGGTCGCCTTTCTCTTTCCTGGCACGGGAGAGCAATATCTGGGACTGGCACAGGAACTCTATCAGCAGGAAGCAACGTTCCGTGAGATTATCGATGAGTGTTGCACGCACCTCCAAACATCCGCTCATCTGGACCTGCGTCAGCTATTGTTTAACTCACACAAGCAACCTGTCAAAAATGGGCCTGCCAAAGCTAACGATCTCAACTTGCGGGCGCTTCTAGCTGGCAATGGCAATGGACGCAATGGCAATGGTCATAGCCATACGCCGGATGTTACTAACAACGAAAGTCTTCAGGAAAAAATCAGACAGACCGATATAGCACAACCAGCCATCTTTGTGATCGAGTACGCGCTGGCGCGGTTATTGATGGAATGGGGTCTGAGTCCACAGGCCATGCTCGGCTATAGTCTGGGCGAATATGTCGCGGCCTGTCTGGCGGGTGTCTTCTCGCTTGAAGATGCACTCGCGCTGGTGGCACGTCGAGCACAATTGATCCAGGCACAGCAAAATGGAGCCATGCTTGCGGTCATGTTGTCAGAAGAGGCAGCGCTGGAATTTGTCAATGAGCGAGTTGGATTGGCAATCATCAATGCGCCTCGGACCTGTGTTCTGGCAGGACCTGAAGAGGCTCTGGCCGAGACCCGGCAGGTCCTGACCAGACGCGATATTGCCTTTCAGCAAGTTGAGACTACTCATGCCTTCCATTCCAGCATGCTCGCGCCGATACAGGCCGAGCTAACCGCGCTGGCTCAGACGATCCAGTTGAATATACCTGCCATCCCTTATATTTCAAATGTCACCGGCACCTGGATCACGCCTGAACAGGCCACCAATCCTGCCTACTGGGCAGAGCACATGTGTCAGACGGTCCGCTTCGCCGATGGCGTGGCAGCCGTTCTGCAAGAGACTGAATATCTCCTGGTTGAGGTAGGTCCCGGTCAGGCGCTTGGCTCGTTCGTCAGACAACATCCGTTCTGCGACCGCGAACGCATGCAGCGCATCTTTGCCACGCTCCCCTCGGCACGCGAACACCGCCAGGGACAATCCGAGCAGGTTGCTCTACTAACTACCCTGGGCAAGTTCTGGCTGGCTGGCGGCACGATCGATTGGAACGCGTTCCATAAGGACGAACTTCGTCAGCGCGTCTCCCTACCAACCTATCCCTTTGAACGTCAGAGCTACTGGCCAGAACTACGCCCGAGCCAGAGCACACCTGTCACCAGTGCCAACCCGAGCAGTGTGGCCGTAGAGAGCGAGGGGAAGCGCCCAAAAAATGACTGGTTCTACCAGCCGATCTGGAAACAGGCCGCAGGTATACGCCACATTTCCGAAGGAACCGCTCTAACACAGCAGGAATGCTGGCTGGTGCTCGTTGACAATTATGGTGTGGGCTCCTCGATCATCACAAACCTGCGCCAGCAGAACCAGCATGTCATCGCGGTCATGCCAGGCGCAGCCTTCAGTCAACAGAGTCAGGAGAACTACAGCCTGCGTCCTGCCGAGCGCAGCGATTATGCTGCCCTTTTCAAAGAACTACGAACCAGAGGTCTGACAATCAAGCGTATACTGCACCTCTGGACACTGACCGGGCCGGACCTCACACAGTCCGCCACTACGCAGGAGTTGTTGCAATACGGCTTCTATAGTCTGCTCGCCTTGAGCCAGGCTCTGGGAGATCAGGGTTCAGCGGCATGCGAAATCAACATCGTCACTAACGATCTGCTGGATGTCACCGGCAATGAGCATCTCCAACCTGATAAGGCAACGCTGCTCGGTCCTTGTCGAGTCATTCCACAGGAATACCCGCACCTGACCTGTCGCATCATCGATATCAGCCTGGAGGAAATGAGCGGACATGAGCAAAAGGACAGCCGGATAAAGCAATTGCTGCCTGAACTGATCACTAGATCGACTGGTGAAGTAGCAGCGTTACGGGGCAATCGCTACTGGGAACAGACATTCGAGCAGGTCTCCCTACCAGAGCAAACCTCTGGGATCGCGCTACGCGAGAGAGGCGTCTATCTGATTACCGGCGGACTCGGAGGGATCGGACTGGCTCTGGCGGAACACCTGGTACGTAGCAAGAACGCCCGCTTGATCCTCGTCGGACGCACAGCGCTGCCAGATCGCAGCAGATGGAACGAGCTTCTCCATCAGGATGAAACTGGCGAGAGTACTCAACAGATACGCCAGCTCCTGGCACTGGAAGCCCTGGGTGCCGAGATGCTGATCTGCTCAGCGGATGTATGCAACGAACAGACCATGCGCGAAGTTGTTCAACAGGCCATAGCTCGCTTCGGCGTACTGCATGGCTGCTTTCATGCGGCAGGCGTACCGGGCAACGGCTTGATCCAGTTTAAGACGCCTGAGCGAGCCGCTCATGTGCTGGAACCCAAAGTTCAGGGCACACTGACCCTGGAGCGCGTCTTGCGCGACGTTGAACTCGATTTCCTGGTTCTGTTCTCCTCAACCACAGCGGTGACAGGCAGTCCAGGACAGGTCGATTATTGCGCGGCCAATGCGTTCCTCGACGCCTATGCCAGCAACCAGAGGAAAAGTTCGGATCGCGTCATCTCGCTGAATTGGAGTGAATGGCAGTGGAACGCCTGGGGCGAAAGCGTCGCTAACTTTGGCGAATTAGGAAATTTCCTGCGGGAGAATCGTCGTCGCTACGGACTGACCTTCGCGGAAGGGATGGAGGCACTCGAACGAGCACTGTCCTGCCGACAGGCACAACTGCTCATTTCAGCTCAGGCTCTGGATCAACTCATTCACCTGAGCAAGAGTCTTAGCCAGGCAGGCCTATGGCAGGAAAAAGATCAGGAACAGCAGAGCAAGACGAAGCATCCACGCCCAGAACTGGCGAGTTCCTATGTCGCGCCTGGCAATACCATGGAACGGCAGATTGCCAAAATCTGGGAAGAGCTTCTAGGCTTTGAGCAGATAGGCATTCAGGACAATTTCTTTGACCTGGGCGGCAATTCTCTGATCGGCATCAACCTGATCTCACGGTTGAGAACCATGTTCAACATCGAAGATCTGCCAACTTATATTCTCTTTGAAGCGCCCTCGATCAGCGCCATGGCAAGCCATCTCTCACTCTCACGGAAACAACCAATCACGAGCGACGATAAAACACGTGAGCGGAGCAATAAGCGTCGCGAAAGTCTGAAGCAACGTATGCATGAACCCAGGAAAACGAGGTAGAACTATATGACAAACGCGCCAAACTATGATACAGCCATCGCACTGGTTGGCATGGCGGGACGTTTCCCCGGTGCCCCAGATATAGAGACATTCTGGCAAAATCTGGTCGCGGGTCAGAAAGCCATTCGCCTCTTTACAGATAACGAGCTGCTGGCTGCTGGCATCGCGCCAGAGACGCTGGCACAGCCAAACTATGTCAAGGCGGGCGCGGTGATCGAGGAAGGCGATGCGTTCGACGCACCTTTCTTCAAATTTTCACCACGCGAAGCAGAAATTACTGATCCTCAGCACCGTGTCTTCCTGGAATGTGCCTGGGCAGCGCTGGAGGATGCTGGCTACGATCCTGAGACCTATCCAGACCTGATTGGCGTCTTTGCAGGCTCGGCGTTGAGCGCCTATCTCCTGAACAATCTCTTTCCCAACGATGAGATGATGAAGTTAGGCGGCGGCATGCAGGCTGCGATCAGCAACGACAAAGACTCGCTGGCCTCTACCGTCTCTTATAAGCTCAATCTACGTGGCCCGGCCATTGCTGTTCAGACCTTCTGTTCAACGTCACTGGTGGCAACCCACCTGGCCTGTCAGAGTCTGCTCAACTATGAATGCGATATTGCTCTGGCCGGTGGCGTGGCGCTCTCATCTCCCCAGGTAGAGGGCTACTCTTATGAAGAAGGAGGCATTCTCTCGCCCGATGGCGAATGTCGAACGTTCGATGCCAATGGACGAGGCAGCGTCATGGGCAATGGCGTGGGCATCGTTGCGCTGAAACGTCTGGAGGAAGCTCGTCAGGATGGCGATCAAA
This sequence comes from Ktedonobacteraceae bacterium, assembly GCA_034438135.1. Taxonomy (GTDB): domain Bacteria; phylum Chloroflexota; class Ktedonobacteria; order Ktedonobacterales; family Ktedonobacteraceae; genus Paraktedonobacter. The sequence continues at coordinate 36,242 of DAOTTL010000198.1, forward strand.
TCTATGCAGTCCTGCTCGGCTCGTCGATCAATAACGACGGCAGTGTACGCGTCAGCTACACGGCCCCTGGTCTGAGCGGTCAGACAGAGGTGATTGCCCAGGCCATGAGCAATGCGCAGGTGGATGCGGAAACCATTGGCTATATCGAGGCTCATGGAACGGCGACGATGTTGGGTGACTCGGTTGAGGTGGCCGCTATGACCAGGGCCTTTGCACGCAGTACGGAAAAACAACAGTTCTGCGCCATCGGCTCCGTCAAGCCAAATATCGGTCACCTGGACCGCGCGTCAGGTATCACCGGCCTGATCAAGACGGCGCTGATCCTGAAGCATGGACAGATCCCGCCCAGTCTCAACTTCCAACAGGCCAGCCCTGATCTGCATCTCGCCAGTAGCCCGTTTTATGTCAACACAAAGCTGCAAACATGGCGCAGTGGAGAGACACCGAGACGCGCAGGCGTCAGTTCATTCGGGGTTGGCGGCACCAACGCCCATGTGGTCCTGGAAGAGACGCTTGAGATGGAACCCTCCACTCTCGCTCGTCCCTGGCAACTCCTGCTTCTCTCAGCCAGAACAGAGAATGCCCTGAACACAGCTACGGCGAATCTGGCAGCCCACCTGCAAACACATACCGACCTGAATCTCGCGGACGTGGCCTATACCCTGCAAGTTGGACGCAGCGCCTTTAATTATCGTCGCTTCGTTGTCTGTCAGGACCAGGGCGATGTGCTGACCAGCTTGCTCGCTGCCGACGCTTTTCAGGACGCTTCCGCTCACCAGGTGTATCGCGATCGTCCGGTAGCATTCCTGCTGTCCGGCACGCACGGACCCTCCGTAGAAATAGCACAGTCGCTCTACCAGGAAGAAGCCTCCTTCAGGGCTATAGTAGAGCATGGACTGGCTCTCCTACAAGAGCATACCGACAGAGACATTCGTGGATTGTTCGTCAATGAACTCGCGTCCATGACGGAACTGGATCATCAACTCGTGTCCTTTCTCTCTGAATACGCACTGGCCAGTATGCTGATCCAATGGGGTGTAAATCCACAATCTCTTCTTGGATCGGGTACCGGTATGTATATCGCGGCATGCGTGGCAGGTATCCTCTCATTGGAGGACGGGCTGCGTATCATCGCAGGCAGAGAAAACCCGGAACTGGTGCTGCACAACTGCGCACTACATGAGTCCACTTTGCCTCTGTTCTCTCACCTGACAGGTTCCTGGATGACACCTGAGCAGGCGATCGATCCACATTTCTGGCTCACACACCTGGGCGAGGATACAGACGCGACCGACAGCATCGCACCCTTTTTACAGGAGACTGAAGGCGTTCTGCTCGCATTCGGTGGAGAACAAGCTTCTGGCTCTCTTTTGCAGGAACTCACCGCATCCGCTGAGGAACATCAGATACAGGTTCTCACGCTGTTGTCCGAAGATAAACAATCCGGCAGAGCGGCACTCTTGAAGACGTTGGGTCAGATCTGGTTAGCTGGCATCACAATCGACTGGGCAGCGCTCAACAGCGATGAGCGCAGACTTCGTGTCTCGTTGCCGACCTATCCCTTCGAGCGTCAACGCTACTGGCTGGATAGTCCCGCTCAGCAACGGGCAGCAACCCTCGCCCTGACTCGATCTCAGAGCAGAAAAAATCCCGACAGTGCGAACTGGTTCTACCAGGAAAACTGGCTTGCCACTCCCCTCCCGTCAACCAGTGAAATGACCCGGAGACAACAGACATGGCTGGTTTTCCTTGATACACACGGACCCGGTGAAGCCATCGCCCAACGTTTAGAAGCACAGAACCAGCGCGTGATACGTGTCTATGCGAACGATGCTTTCGCCCAGACGAGCGAACAGTATTTCCAGATCCGACCGGGCGAGCAAGCCGATTACAAGCAAATCTGTGACACACTGACACAGGCTGGCTGGCAACCTGAGCGCGTGCTCCACTGTTGGAGTATGAATGGCGAGTCTGAACCCTTGCCGACAACCCCGACCAGTTTCAGGATGCGCCAGGAGACCGGCTTCTATAGTCTGCTCAACCTGGCTAAAGCCCTGGCGGAATGCATGTACGATGAGCCGGTTCAGGTTATTGCCCTGAGCGAGAACGCCATGGCCATCACGGGTCAAGAACGTCTCCAGCCGGAGAACATTACGCTGTCCGGGGTCTGCAAAACGATCTCTCAGGAGCCACTCAATATTTTCTGTCGCAGCATCGACCTGGAAACGCCCGCAGATGGCAGGTGGGAAGAAACATCTGTCATAGAAGCGCTTGTGGCTGAATGCCTGCTGTCAAGCAACGAGTCTATTGTCGCTTATCGTGACAATCAGCGGCTAATTCAGCAGTTTGAGGCGGTCCCGTTGCCGCCGGTGGCAGCGGACGAGCTACCGTTTCGCTCACAGGGCGTCTATCTGATTACCGGTGGACTGGGCAATATCGGACTGGCACTGGCCGAGCATCTCGCGACCACAGTTCAGGCCCGACTGGTCCTGCTCAGTCGCACCAGCCTGCCAGAGCGCAGCGACTGGTCAACATGGCTGGCGGACCACGAAGAGCAAGAAAGTACCTGCCAGAAGATTCGTGCCCTCCAGCGCATCGAGGCCGCAGGTGGCGAGGTCATGCTTCGCGTAGCAGATATCGCCAACGTGGCTGAAATGCAGACAATCGTACAGGAGACACAAACCACCTTCGGCGCACTACACGGCGTCTTTCATGCAGCAGGCATCACCTCGCCAGATGCCTTCAAAACCGTTCAGGATATCTCGCGAGACAACTGCGAACTACACTTTCAGGCCAAAGTATATGGAAGCCTCGCACTGGCAGAGGCCCTGGCAGGCATCGAGTTAGATTTCTGTCTGCTCTTCTCATCCCTCTCAGCCGTACTCGGTGGTCTGGGCTTCTCGGCATACACAGCAGCTAATCTGTTCATGGACGCACTGGTTGCCAGACAAAACCAGGCAGCCAATCAACGCTGGATCAGCGTCAACTGGGACACCTGGCAGTTCAAATCAGAGGCCGATGGAGCACCAGGAGCAACTGTACTGAACTTTGCCATGACAGCAACCGAAGGTATAGAGGCACTCAACCGCGTCCTGGCAGGCCAGCACATCCATCTGATTAACTCCACAGGAGATTTGTCGGCACGCATTCGTCAATGGATCGGCAGAGCATGGCCTGAAGAGAAGAGCGATGACGATGACCAGCAGACAAGTACTTCATCGGTTCACTCACAGATATCAGCCGAGGAGTACGAGCAGAAGATCAGTGAGATCTGGCAGCATATCCTGGGCATCAAACAGGTTGGTCTTTACGACAATTTCTTCGATCTGGGTGGCAACTCCCTGGTCGCGCTAGATGTGATCTCTCGTCTGAAAAAAGTCTTTCATCGGCAAATTCCCGTTGTGGCACTCTTTGAAGCGCCCACGGTCAGCGCGATGGTTAGCTATCTCCAGGCCATGGATGAGACGGTTCCAGTAAAGAAGCAGCAAAGCACATCTGCCCGCAGACGCCAGCAGATGGAGCAAGGCACTGAACGAGAGGGAATCGCCATCATTGGCATGGCGGGACGTTTCCCTGGAGCCTCGACAATTGAGCAGTTCTGGAACAATCTCTGCGCAGGCAAAGAGACGATTACCACCTTTAGCAATGAAGAACTCCTGGCGGCAGGCGTTGATCCAGCAGTGTTGCGCGATCCCACCTATGTCAAAGCTCGACCAGTTCTGAATCACGTCGATCAGTTCGACGCGAACTTCTTCGGCTACAGTCCACGCGAGGCCGAAATGACCGATCCACAGCACCGACTCTTCCTGGAATGCGCCTGGGAAGCACTGGAAAGCGCGGGCTACGACTCTCAGACTAATGAGAAAGCTGTTGGAGTCTTCGGGGGTGCCAATTTCAGTACCTATCTGCTCTCACTGGTGGCGAACTTTCCTGAGATGCTGCAATCGATGGATGGTTTTCAGCTTAGTATCGGTAACGATAAAGACTCGCTCACAACGACGGTATCGTACAAACTCAATCTGCGCGGTCCCAGTTTCGCAGTACAAACCTTCTGCTCAACTTCCCTGGTGGCAACGCACCTGGCCTGTCAAAGTCTGATGCTCGGAGAATGTGACATGGCTCTGGCCGGAGGCGTTTCCGTACGCGTCCCCAACAGGGTTGGCTATTTTTACCAGGAGGGCGGTCAAGAATCTTCCGATGGTCACTGCCGCACATTTGACGAGCAATCGCAGGGAAGTGTTCTCGGTGATGGTGTGGGGATAGTGGTACTCAAACGGCTGTCGGACGCTCTTGAGGATGGCGATACCATTCACGCGGTCATCAAGGGTTCGGCTATCAACAATGACGGTGCTCTGAAGGTAAGTTACAGCGCCCCAAGCGTAGCGGGTCAGGCCGAGGTTGTCAGTCGGGCGTTGGAGAACGCCGGAGTGGACGCGGCCAGCGTTGGCTATATCGAGGCCCATGGGACCGCGACAAAACTGGGCGATCCCATCGAAATAGCCTCGCTGACAAAGGCCTTTCGTGCTCAAACCGAGCAAACCGGCTATTGCGCGATCGGCTCTGTCAAAACGAATATGGGACACCTGGACCGCGCGGCTGGCATCACAGGTTTAATTAAAACCACCCTGGCTCTTAAACATGAGCAAATTCCAGCCAGCCTGCATTATCACGCACCCAATCCTGAGATCGATTTCGCACAAAGTCCCTTCTATGTCAATACCGAACTCTCTCCCTGGCCACGGCAGGAGAAACCAAGACGAGCAGGCGTCAATTCGCTTGGCATGGGTGGAACCAATGTGCATGTCGTTATTGAGGAGGCTCCACAGCAAGCTACATTCAGTCCGAGCCTGCCCTGGCAATTGCTGCTGCTCTCAGCCAAAACGGAGACAGCGCTCCAAACCATGGCCGATAACCTGCACACGTACCTGCGAGAACACGATGAGGTTACCCTGGCAGATGTAGCGTATACCTTACAGGTCGGGCGCGGCGTCTTTGACTATCGTCAGGCCCTGGTCTGTCAGGACCGCACAGACGCACTCGAAGCACTGGCAAGAGTGGCAAACGGCGAGCTGGCCGCAACCTATCAAACACGGCGCGATCTGCCAATCACCCTCAACGTATCGGCACAAGGCGAGGTGAGTGGTGTCCAGTCCAACCAGATAGCACAGACACCTGAGGAGCGCAATGCACTTCTCACAGCCCTCGCTCAGTCCTGGTTGAACGGCGAAAAGATCGACTGGATCGGCCATTACGCTGACGAGAAGCGACAGCGCATCCCCCTGCCAACATATCCTTTCGAGCGTCAGCGTTACTGGTTAGAGCCAGATCGACAGAGACGCACAGCCGTGACCACTCCTGCGGTCCAGGCACCTATTGAGCGCGAAGCAGACCTGGCGAACTGGTTCTACAAAGCAACATGGACCGCCGAACCTTTCACAGAAACGTCGCCCATCGCGCTGCGCTATCCCTGGCTGATCTTCACCGAGATTGATGGACCCGGCGAACAGATGGCCGAACAATTGGAGACGCTGGGTCATCCCGTTACACGCGTCTACGCCGACCAGCAGTTCGCCCATATAGACGAGCACACGTTTCGCATCCGACCAGGAGAGAGCGCTGACTACATTCAGCTCTGCTCAACGCTGGCTGAGACTGGCTATCTACCACGGCGGGTTCTCCACAGTTGGAACGTCACCCGGCAAGCACGTCCAACAAGTTCAGTGGAGTTTGCCGCGAGCCAGGAGACAGGTTTCTACAGTCTGCTCTTCCTGAGTCAGGCACTTGCTCCACATATCTATGCTGATCCAATCCAGTTGCTGGTCGTCACCGCCAACGCTCAGGCAGTGCAGGAGCAGCAGCCAATCAGACCAGAGTACGCCCCGCTGGTAGGTGCCTGCAAGGTTATTCAGCAGGAACCGCTCAATATCGCCTGCCGAAGCATCGACCTGGATATTTCTCTCAGCGGCGCATGGGAACAGAGTGTGACAGTTGAGCAACTCCTGGCTGAATGTGCCGGAACGGCAACCGATCTGGTCGTGGCATACCGCGATCACACGCGTCTGGTAGAACGCCATCAGGCCCATGCATTATCACCACTGACCGAGAATGCGTTGCCATTCCGTCAGAACGGCGTCTATCTGATAACCGGTGGCATGGGCGGCATTGGTCTGGCAATAGCCGAACACCTGGCCCGCACCGTTCAAGCCAGACTGATCCTGCTCGGTCGCTCGTCATTTCCTGAGCATGAGCACTGGCAGGCATGGCTGGAGCAGCACTCATCAGAAGATGCAACCAGCGAGAAAATTCGCAGACTTCAGCAGATTGAGGAAGCTGGCGGACAATTGCTTATCCGTCAGATAGATGTCTCTGATGAACAGGCATTGCAAGTTGTGATACAGGAGGCTCGCAGAACCTTCGGCGAATTGAACGGTGTCTTTCATGCGGCTGGCATTGTCGATCCGAGTTTCTTCAAATCCATTCTGGATATGACAAGAGCAGACTGCGAACCACACTTTCAGGGCAAGGTCCACGGCACCTATGCGCTGGCAAACGTGCTGCAAGATACGTCGCTTGACTTCTGTCTGCTCTTCTCTTCGCTTTCAGCGGTACTCGGTGGCCTGGGTTTTGTCGCCTATACAGCGTCTAATCTGTTCCTGGACGCCTGCACTCACCTGTTCAATCAGACGAGCGCAATCCCCTGGACCAGCGTCAACTGGGATACCTGGAAAGTCACGGCCAACTCCCACGGCGCGTTGGGAGGTACCATCGCGGCCTTCGCCATGGAACCATCCGAGGCCATTGAGGCACTCACTCGCGTCCTGGGTAATGAACAGAGACAACTGGTCAACTCAACCGGCAATCTGCATGCACGCCTGGCACAATGGATGAATTCCGATCTGCTGCGAGAGAGTAACGCGAGCCTGTTGGAAAGCGGTTCAGCAGTGGACCTCGTTCCATCCAGCGGCAACTATGAGCAGAAAATCAGAGAGATCTGGCAAGACGTTCTGGGAGTCAGCGAGGTTGGCCTGTATGATAATTTCTTCGATCTGGGCGGTAACTCCTTGATCGCGCTTGAGGTTATCGGGAAGCTCAAAAAAGCCTTTCGGCAACCGGTTCCCGCCGTCGCTCTCTTTGAAGCTCCGACTATCAGTATGCTGGTTCAATACCTCCAGCCTGCCACCGCACAACCTGCGGCGAGTCAGGAACCGAATAAACTGGTTGAACGCAGAGAAAAAACCCGCCAGACAGTCGGTACGCAAGGCATCGCGCTGATCGGCATGAGTGGACGCTTTCCTGGTGCACCAACCATCGAGCAATTCTGGGACAATCTCAGTCAGGGCGTTGAGAGTATCAGCTTCTTTACACCTGAAGAACTGGCGGAGGCAGGCGTACCCTCCGAATTGATCCACGCACCTAACTATGTTCCGGCACGTCCCGTACTGCCTGAAGAAATGGTCAAGAGCTTTGATGCGGCATTCTTTGGCTATAGCCCACGCGAGGCCGAATTGACCGATCCACAGCACCGACTCTTCCTGGAATGTGCCTGGGAAGCGCTTGAAGTGGCAGGATACGACACTCAGACCTATCAGGGATTGGTGGGAGTCTTTGGCGGTACAAATATCAGTACCTATGTGCTCTCCGCCGAACCTTCCCGGCTGAATGGCATCAATAACTATCAACTGCTGGCAGGCAACGATAAAGACTCGCTGACCACCAGCGTCTCCTACAAGCTCAACCTGCGCGGACCTAGCCTGGCAGTTCAGACCTTCTGCTCCACCTCGCTGGTCGCGGTCCACCTGGCCAGTCAGAGTCTGCGCCAGGGCGAGTGTGACATGGCACTGGCTGGAGGCTCCTCCATCTGCGTCCCGGCTGTCAGCGGTCACCTCTATGAACCCGGCGGCATGGAATCGCCCGATGGACACTGTCGCACGTTCGACGCCAAGGCCAGAGGCAGCATGTTCGGAGATGGCGTTGGCGTGGTCGCGCTCAAACGTCTGGATGACGCCCTGGAAGATGGCGATTATATCTACGGAGTCATCAAAGGCTCGGCTATCAATAACGATGGCTCGCTCAAAGTCAGCTATGCCGCGCCCAGTGTCGCGGGACAGGCCGAAGTTGTTCAGACCGCCCTGGCAAACGCGGGCGTCAACGCCGAGAGCATCAGCTACGTCGAGGCACATGGCACTGCAACCGAGCTGGGCGATCCCATCGAAGTGGCCTCGCTCACCAAAGCCTTTCATACCCATACCGAGAAGAACAGCTATTGTGCGATTGGCTCCGTCAAAACAAACGTGGGACACCTGGATCGAGCTGCGGGCATCTCAGGCCTGATCAAAACAATGCTGGCCCTGCACCACGAGCAGATCCCGGCCAGCCTGCACTATCAGTCACCCAATCCTGAGATCGACTTTGAACATAGTCCTTTTTATGTCAACACACAGTTGAGTCCCTGGCCACGCACAGTAAACCCACGCCGGGCAGGTATCAATTCCCTGGGCATGGGCGGAACGAATGCACACGTAGTCGTAGAAGAGGCTCCGCTACGCGAGCCATCCGGTCCCTCGCGGCCCTGGCAACTCCTGGTCTTCTCAGCACGTACCGAGAAGGCCCTGGAACAGATTCAGCGACGCTTCACTACGTTCCTGGAACAGCACGAGGATGTCAACCTGGCTGACATCGCGTATACGCTCTCAGCAGGTCGCCGCCGCTTTGAGTATCGCAGCGTACTTCTGTGCCGAGACCGGGCTGAAGCGCTCAAACAGTTGCAAGAGCCACTTCCCAGTCAGATCGAAAGCCGCATAGATCGTCCAGTGTCCTTCCTTCTCTCAGGAGTCGGCGAGCACTACGCTGGTATGGCACACGAGCTTTATCAGCAAGAGGAGCTTTTCAAGCAAATTGTCGATGAGAGTTGCGCGGTCCTGAAAGGGCTGCTTGGCAGAGATATCCGCGAGATCCTTTTTACCACAGAACCAATGCTCGAAGAGATCTACAGCAACGGGAATGGTAATGGCAACGGGAACGGCCATGGTCATCAAGCTCAGAACGGACTCAATCTACGTGCCCTGCTGGGTCGTGAGGATAAAAGCCATTCTAATGGTAATGGCAACGGGAATGGCAATGGCAACGGGAACGGACACCATGCGAGAAAGCAGGCTGAGGACCTGAAGCAGACTGCCATTGCGCAACCAGCCCTTTTCGTGATCGAATACGCGCTTGCTCGCCTGCTCATGCAGTGGGGCTTGCAGCCGCAGGCCATGCTCGGCTATAGCCTGGGCGAATATGTCGCGGCCTGTCTGGCGGGTGTCTTCTCGCTTGAAGACGCGCTGAAGCTGGTCGCACAACGTGCTCTGCTTATCAACGAGCTACCAACGGGGAGCATGCTGGCGGTTTCACTGCCAGAAAAAAGTATTCAAGCCTATTTGAACGCGGACATCTGTCTCGCAGTGGTCAACAGTCCGAGTGCCTGCGTGCTTTCAGGTGAAACCTCGGCCATTGAGGAGTTGGGCGCACAACTGACGCTGGACGGAGTTGCCTGGCGACGAGTTGAGACAACGCATGCCTTCCACTCAACGATGCTGGAACCCATCAGTTCGCAGCTAACAGCACTGGTCCAGACGATCAAGTTGCACGCGCCGCGCATCCCATATATCTCAAATATCACCGGCACCTGGATCACCGCCGAACAGGCAACTGACCCGACGTACTGGGCACAACATATGTGCCAGACAGTCCAATTCGCTGAAGGCGTTGCTCATCTGTTGCAAGAAACTGAGTCCACGCTGCTGGAAGTGGGACCGGGACAATCACTGGCCTCGTTTGTCAGACAGCATCCGGACTGTAACCGCGAACGCATGTCGCTGATTAACGCGACGCTACCAGCGGTCCAGGAGAAACAGTCCGACTTACGCTATCTACTCCAGACCCTTGGTCGGCTCTGGCAGTCTGGTGCAGCAGTCGAGTGGTCAGGTTTCTATAGCGGCGAGCGCAGACAGCGTCTCCCGTTGCCGACTTATCCCTTTGAGCGCCAGAGCTACTGGCTCGAAATGCGCAAAGGACAGGCCGCTTCGCTCACTATGCCCGGCGCTACGACCAAAGAGACCATCAGCAACCTGCCAAAAGAAGCCCTGGATGATTGGTTCTATCTGCCAGCCTGGAAACAGGTCGCTCCCATTCAGGCTGGCCCAATGGAGGAGGCCACAGACTGGCTCTTCTTCCTTGATGACTGCGGCGTGGGTGAGCAACTGGCAGAACAGTTGCGTGCCAGCGGTGAGAAGGTCAGCATGGTTCTTCCAGGAGAACATTTTGAGCGGCTGAGCGATGAACGCTATACCGTACGACCAGCGGAACGCGTAGACTATGACGAACTCTGTCGGGATCTACGCTCACACGGCAAAGCGTTTCAGCGTATTGTCCATCTATGGAGCGTCTCGGACAAACAGCCAGAGGTAGAGCAGATCCTTCAGGAGAGTTTTTACAGTCTGTTCGTCCTGGCCCAGACACTGGGCGACATCGGAGGCGAGCAATACAAGATCACGATCATGAGCACAGGCACACAGAATGTCACCGGCAACGAAGAGATATGTCCGGCCAGGGCTACGCTCATTGGACCATGCCGTGTTCTGCCTCAAGAGTTTCCCTCAATCCAATGTCGAGCCATTGACATTCTACTGCCACAGACCGGCACCAGGCAGGAAACGCTCTTGATCGATCAGTTGCTCAACGAGGCACGAGCAGAGATCACCGAGCCACTGATTGCCTTGCGCGGCAAGCGGCGCTGGGTGCCAACCTTCGAGCCGATGCACCTGGATGACAGAACAGAAACAGGCATCCAGTTACGTGAGGGTGGTGTCTACCTGATCACTGGCGGTCTGGGTGGCGTCGGACTGGCCATGGCCGAGTTTCTGGCCCGCGAGGCCCATGCAAAAATCGTGCTGGTCGGACGCACCGCGCTCCCGCCGCGTCAGGCATGGTCCGAACTCCTGAACTCTCAACCTGAGGGAGAGGTTGAACAGCGGATCAGCAAGGTGCTGGAGATCGAAGCTCTGGGGTCCGAAACACTCATCATCGCGGCAGATGTCACAGACGCGGAGCAAATGCATGTCGCCATTGCACAAACCGAGAGCAGATTTGGCACCCTGCACGGCATCGTACACGCAGCCGGTCTGCCCGGTCAGGGTCTGACTCAGCTTAAAACCAGGGAACAGGCCGCCCAGGTTCTTGCGCCCAAGGTGCAAGGCACGCTGGCTCTGGAAGACGCATTGGCAGGACGGACGCTGGACTTTCTGGTCCTCTGCTCGTCGGTCGTTTCAACCACCGGCGGTGGTCCTGGTCAGATCGACTATTGCGCGGCCAATACCTTCCTGGATGCCTACGCTCAGAGCCAGAACAACGCAAGCACCCCCGTCATCTCGATCGATTGGGGCGAATGGCAATGGAATGCCTGGGAGTCCGGGCTGGCTGGCTATGATCCTGAGGTGCAAGCATTCTTGCGCGAACACCGCCAGGAGTTCGGCATCCCATTCGCAGAGGGTACTGAGGCCTTGCGCCGCGTTCTAGCGGCTCAGCAGTCTCATGTAGTCGTTTCAACTCAGGACTTCCGCGTACTCGCGGAACAAAGCAGGCAATTCAGTGCAGCCGCCATTCTGCAACAGAGACGCGAGCTTCACCAGGCCAGTCCTGCTCATCCGCGACCCAATCTTGCCCGTCCTTACGCGCCCCCTCGCAACGAAATGGAGGAGCAGATCGCAGCCATCTGGGAAGACCTGCTTGGCATCAACCCGGTTGGCATCAATGATAACTTCTTTGAACTCGGCGGCAATTCGCTCAATGGGATCGACTTGATCGCTCGTCTGCGCAAAACCTTTGGCATGGAAACGCTGGCCTCACACGTCCTGTACGAAGCTTCCACGGTCGAAGCGATGGCCAGATACATCGACAAAGGCAAAAGCAACACGACTGTCAAGGAACGCCTCGAACGCGGCGAAAAGCGCAGGGACAGTCTGAAACAGCGTAACCATGGTAACAGGAAAACTAGATAGCGAGGACATATGAAAAACGCACACTTGCTCGATAGCTCTTACGATTCGGCTCTGGCGATCATTGGTATGGCTGGACGCTTCTCTGGCGCACACGACCTCACTTCTTTCTGGCAAAATCTTGCCGGAGGAGTCAAGTCTATTCGCTTCTTTTCCGACGAGGAACTGTTAGCCTCTGGCGTCAGCCCGGAACTACTTACTCAGCCTAACTTTGTCAAGGCCGGGTCGCTGCTGGAAAACGTCGATCGCTTCGATGCCTCCTTCTTTGGCTACACGCCACGCGAGGCCGAACTGATGGACCCACAGCATCGCTTTTTCCTGGAATGCGCCTGGGAGGCCATGGAGGACGCTGGATACAATACAGAAGAGGAGCGTGGACTGATCGGGATCTTTGCCGGTGCCAGCACTAGCTCTTATCTGATCCGCAATCTCTACGCCCATCCTGGCTTTCTCGAATCAGTTGGCATTCTCCAGGCTTCGATCGGTAGCGAATGCGATGCCTTAACGTCAACTATTTCCTATAAGCTCAATCTGAAAGGCCCCAGCGTCACCGTCCAGACCTTCTGCTCGACCTCGCTGGTAGCGGTCCATATGGCCGCACAGAGCCTGCTCAATTACGAATGTGATATGGCCCTGGCTGGTGGCGTGGCGATCGAGGTACCGCATACTGGTGGCTATATGTACAGCGAGGGCGGCATTGCCTCACCGGATGGTGAATGTCGCACATTCGATGCCAACGCACGGGGCAGCGTCATGGGCAATGGAGCCGGTATCGTGCTCCTGAAGCGCCTGGGTGACGCGTTGGAAGATGGCGATCATATCTACTCAGTCATTCGTGGTTCAGCCGTCAATAACGATGGCAGCCATCGCGTGAGCATCACTGCTCCCGGCCTGGATGGACAGTCAGAGGTCATCGCGGAGGCGCTGGGAAATGCTGGCGTTCCTGCTGAGAGTATTAGCTACATAGAAGCACATGGGACGGCCACGGAACTGGGCGACGAGGTTGAGATGGCCGCGATGATGAAGGCCTTTGAAACTCAGACCGAGAAAACACAGTTCTGCGCTATCGGCTCCATCAAGCCCAATGTCGGTCATCTGGACCGCGCAGCCGGAGTCACTGGACTGATCAAGACGACCCTTTCCCTGTACAATAAGCAATTGCCGCCCAGTCTGAACTTTACACATACCAATGATGGGATCAACCTTGAGCAGAGTCCCTTTTATGTCAATACCTCCCTGCAAGACTGGCCAGAAACGGACCAGCCACGACGTGCAGGCGTTAATTCCTTCGGTCTCGGTGGCACCAATGCACATATAATTCTGGAGGAAACGCCTCAGCAAGAGGCAAGCAGCAGTTCAAGACCTCGGCAGCTCTTATTGCTCTCCGCCAAAAGCGAGACCGCGCTGCTCCAGGCCAGAACAAACCTGGCAACCTATTTACAGAACCATCCAGAGGTGCCACTGGCCGATATCGCCTACACCCTCCAGGTCGGACGTAATCTTTTCCCACACCGTTGCGCACTACTTTGTCGGGACCATGAGGAAGCAATCAAAGCCCTGGCGGAACCCACGTCTACCAGCGTCCAGAGCTTGCGCGAGGTTTTCCGCGATCGTCCGGTTGCCTTCCTCTTTCCAGGCCTGGGCGAACAGTACGCGGGCATGGCTCAGGAACTGTATCGTCAGGAAAGCATTTTCCGTGAGACGGTAGATCAATGCTGCATCTCTTTGAAAGCGTTGCTTCACATAGACCTGCGAGAAACATTATCTCTTAGCACATCTGAGCAGCAAACCGAGACACATACATCCGGCAAAACGGGCGCTCAGCAGACCAATCTACGTGCACTTCTCGGTCGTGAGGGAGAGAAAAGCACTGGCATGTCAGCGCAGTTAAAGAAGACAGAGATCGCGCAACCTGCCATCTTCGTCATCGAATACGCGCTGGGCAGGCTCCTCATGCACTGGGGTATTCAGCCCCAGGCCATGCTCGGTTACAGCGTAGGTGAGTATGTCGCGGCCTGCCTCGCGGGCGTCATCGAGCAGGAAGACGCGCTAACTCTGGTCGCAAAGCGTGCCAGGATGATCCAGCAACAGCCCGGAGGAACCATGCTCGCAGTCGCCCTGAGCGAACGCGAGATCCAACCGTACATCAATGACCAGATCAGCCTGGCAGTTATCAACGCGCCACGGACGTGTGTCCTGGCCGGTCCTTACCCGGCGATTGCAGCCCTGGAGACACAGTTGGCAGATCGAGATATCGTCTGTCGCCGCGTCGAAACATCGCACGCCTTTCATTCAACCATGTTGAACTCCTTGCAAGAAGAGCTTACGGCCCTGGTGAGTACTCTTCCGCTACATGCACCACGTATACCCTATCTTTCGGATGTTACTGGCACCTGGATTACTGATGAACAGGCCACCGACCCGGCTTACTGGGCACAGCATATGTGTCAGACAGTACGTTTCGCCGATGGCATCGAACAGCTCTTACACAAAAAGGATATGCTGCTCCTTGAAGTCGGACCTGGACAGGCTCTCTGCTCATTCGTCAGACAACATCCGGCCTGCGAACGCGAGCGCATGTCCCTGGCGATGTCCACGCAACCAGCACTCTATGAGCGAGGTTCGTCCTATTCTTTCCTGCTGAACACGCTGGGAAAACTCTGGCTGAACGGAGTCTCGCTGGACTGGAAGGGTTTCTATTCAGATGAGGAGCGACGCCGAGTCTCGCTGCCCACATACCCATTTGAACGTCAGCGCTTCTGGATCAATCCGCCCACGCAGGAACAGCAGGCCAACGATGCTACAACAGCGACAAAACAGACTGCCGGACCTAACGACGACCTGGAGCGGCTTACGGATCTCAAAGACTGGTTCTCTGTTCCATCCTGGAAACAGGTACCGCTGGTGACCGATTATCGCAGCAGCAGCCTGCTGGATACGCCTCAGTGCTGGCTGATCTTCCTCGATGCTCACGATTTGGGCAAACAAATCGCGCATCTCCTGGAAGAGCAAGGGCAGCACGTGATCTACGTGCGACCCGGTCAGTCCTTCGCCAGACTGAACACCAATACCTATACTTTGCGTCCCAACATACGAGCTGACTACGACATGCTGCTCACAGGACTTGTCAATCAGAAACGTCTGCCATCGCAGGTTGTCCATCTCTGGACGCTCGACGCTCACGAGCAGGCCATGGAAACAGCGGAAACGCTGCAATACGGCTTTGAGAGTCTGATAGCCCTGGCTCAAGCCCTGGGCGACCAGACCCCCGAACATTGCCAGATCACCATTATCACAAGTGAAGCACAGGATGTACTGGGAAACGAGCAACTCGATCCCGCTATAGCCACGATCACAGGTCCATGCCGCGTTATCCCACAAGAGTATGTCAGCCTCAGTTGCCGAAACATCGATATCCTTCAGGCAGGCAGAGGCTCGCAGCAGAATGCAAGCCTGGCAAACCGGTTATTTGCGGAACTATGCTACGAGACTGGCGATACCATGGTGGCACTGCGGGGAGATAAACGTTGGGCACAACACTTCGA
This sequence comes from Ktedonobacteraceae bacterium, assembly GCA_034438135.1. Classification (GTDB taxonomy): domain Bacteria; phylum Chloroflexota; class Ktedonobacteria; order Ktedonobacterales; family Ktedonobacteraceae; genus Paraktedonobacter. The sequence continues at coordinate 51,822 of DAOTTL010000198.1, forward strand.
GCCAGTTGTACTGACGGAGCAGCAACAAAAGCCCTCGCGACTCCGCCAGGAAGGCGTCTATCTGATTACCGGCGGGTTGGGAGGTATCGCGCTGGCAATGGCCGAACATCTGGCGCAGAAATATCAGGCGAAAATTGCCCTGACGACACGCCAGGCGCTGCCTGAGCGCACCGAATGGGCGCGTATCCTGTCAACGGAAGGCGAAACATCCGGACTTGGACGCAAAATCCGCCAGGTGCAGGCACTGGAAGCGCTGGGAGCCAGCGTGCTCATTCTACAAGCTGACGTGACTGACAAGACACAAATGTGTAGCGCCATCGAGCAGACCATAGCAACCTTCGGTGCCCTTCACGGCGTCCTACACGCGGCGGGCGTCCCTGGTTCTGGTCTGATCCAACTCAAGACGGCGGAACAGTCCGCTCAGATCCTTGCCCCCAAGATTCAGGGCACAATAGCTCTGGAACGCGCACTACGCGACCGTAAGCTAGATTTCCTGGTGCTCTTCTCATCGATGACCTCGGTCACAGGCGGAGGTCCGGGTCAGATCGATTATTGCGCGGCCAACGCTTTCCTGGATACCTACGCTCACCAGACCTCACAGCACGGGATGACCGTCTCGATCGACTGGGGCGAGTGGCAATGGAATGGCTGGGAAACCGCACTCTCAGGCTACAACATCGAGGCGCAGGAATACTTTCGGGCACATCGCCAACAGTTTGGAATTTCGTTTGCCGAAGGTGCTGAAGCCCTGGAGCGCATTCTCTCGACAAACCTGCCGCAGGTGGTGGTCTCAACTCAGGACTTCCAGATTGTCGCCGAACGCAGCAAACAATTCACCGCAGCGGCAGTTCTACAACACACCCTGGAGAGTCGTCAGGGCAGGGAAACGCATCCACGCCCAACCCTGGTCAGCTCGTATGTCGCTCCCCATAGCGAGTTGGAACGCAAGATCACCGCTATCTGGGAAGACTTACTGGGCGTTGCTCCCATCGGCATTGACGACAGTTTCTTTGAACTGGGAGGCAATTCACTGAGTGGTATCGATCTGATAGTACGGCTCAAGAAGGTCCTGGACGCACAAACGCTGGCTGCCCATGTCATTTACGAAGCACCTACAGTTAGTAGCCTGGCTCGCTATATTGAGCAGGGCCAGACGGCTATGCCTGTGGAGGAATGGCAGGACCGCAGCGAGAAACGCCTGGCTGGACTGCGCCAGCGCGTGCGAGAAGCACGTCGAAGCTCTTAACACGATTATGGATTGGGAGGTAACTATGAACAATTCACGTGAGTACGATAGCACCTATGATTCGACCATCGCCCTGGTTGGAATGGCCGGACGCTTTCCCGGTGCCCCGGATGTCGAGACGTTCTGGCACAATCTGGCTGCCGGTATCTCTTCTATCCGCTCGTTCTCCAGGGACGAATTGCTGGCCGCGGGCGTCTCTCCCGATCTATTGGCACAACCAAACTATGTCAGAGTCGGTGCTCCTATCCAGGAGACCGACCTCTTCGACGCATCCTTCTTTGGTTACACGCCCCGCGAGGCAGAGACGATGGATCCGCAGCACCGCCTGCTCCTGGAATGTTCCTGGCAGGCACTCGAACAGGCGGGCTACGATCCTCTTACCTATCCTGGTCTTGTCGGCGTCTTCGCTGGCTCGGCCTTCAGTCAGTACTATATACAGCGTATCGTGCCCTATAAAGAGCTGGTTGAGTCAATCGGGAGCTTTCAGATTGATGCAGGCAATGAACGCGACTCTCTGGCTTCGTCTATCTCGTATAAACTCAATTTGCGCGGCCCGGCCCTTGCAGTGCAAACCTTCTGCTCGACCTCGCTGGTCGCGGTCCATCTGGCCTGTCAGAGCCTGCTCAACTACGAGTGCGATCTTGCCCTTGCTGGCGGCGTCTCTTTACAGCTACCTCAGGAGCAAGGCTATCTCTATGACGAAGGGGGTATCCTCTCACCTGATGGTCAGTGCCGCACCTTCGATGCCCAGGCTCAGGGCTGTGTTCTGGGTAGCGGTCTGGGCATGGTCGCTCTGAAACGCTTCTCCGAGGCCCAGGAGGATGGCGATACCATCTATGCCCTGTTGCGCGGCTCCGCCATGAACAATGATGGCGGTCTGCGTGCCAGCTATACAGCGCCCTCACCTAACGGTCAGGCCAGCGTCATCCTTGCGGCCCTCAGTCTTGCCCAGGTTTCCGCTGACTCCCTTTCGTATATCGAGGCTCATGGCACTGCCACTCCCCTGGGCGATTCCGTTGAATTTGCTGCCCTGCGCAAAGCCTTTGCCTCCCATACTACTCGTCAACAGTTCTGCGCCCTTGGCTCCGTCAAACCCAACATCGGACATCTCGACCGCGCCTCTGGCGTCACTGGTCTTATCAAAACGGCTCTGTCGCTCTATCATCGCCAGATCCCTGCCAGTCTCCAGTTTACGCAACCCAATCCCGAAAGCCATCTGGAGCAGAGTCCCTTTTATATCAACACACAGTTGCAGAACTGGCCTGAGACCGCACAACCCAGACGAGCCGGGGTCAGCTCATTTGGTCTGGGTGGCACCAATGTTCACGTCATTCTTGAGGAGCCACCGGTATCCACGTCTCAGCCTACCGAGAACACCTGGCAGCTCCTGCCGCTCTCAGCACGTAGCGATGCGGCATTGAAGCAAGCTCGTCTCAGGCTGGCGGACCATCTGCGCACCCATCCTGAACTGAACCTGGCCGATGTAGCCTATACTCTTCAGCTCGGTCGCAGCCAGTTTCCTCATCGTGAGGCCATCCTCTGCCACGATCGGCAGGACGCGCTGGCTCGTCTGGAACAATCAGGAGACGAAACCGACCTGGGGCAGTACAACTGGCCCGTACAGGACGAGATTACCAGCAAACAATTCATACAAATAGCGCAGACAGAAGCTACCAGGGCCGAGGGACTACATGCACTTGGGAAACGCTGGGTAGAGGGCGCGACTATCGATTGGCAAAACCTCTATACAGACGAGCATCGCCAGCGTGTGCAGCTTCCAACCTATCCCTTCGAACGTCAGCGCTTCTGGCTACAGCCACCGGCAGAGCATCAGCCACAGATCAATGCATGCATGCCGGACAAGAAAGAGTCGCTCGATGATTGGTTCTATCTGTCAGTCTGGGAACAGGCGCAACTTGCTTCGGTTCAGGAAGCCAATGCAGAGGCGGAAACGTGGCTGATTTTTCTGAACGAGCACGGTCCAGGAGAGCTACTCGCCACACGCCTGGAGCAGGCCGGACAAAACGTGACACGCGTCTATGCGGGAACACAATTTCACAGTTTAAATACGCACAGACACATGTATCATATGCGTCCGAGCGAACGCACCGATTACACCCGGCTCTTTCAAGATCTGGCAGAGCTACAGGCGCTTCCACGACATGTGATCCATTGCTGGAATACCGATCAGCCAACGACAGAAACGCAAAAGCCAGAGACGCTCACGTTCGAGATTGAGCAGGAACGCGGCTTCTACAGTCTGCTCTACCTGGTGCAGGCCTTGAACGAGCATCCCGCCCTGGAGAACGTCTATCTCAACGTGCTCACATCGCACGCTCAGACTGTCACCGAGCAAGATGTCATCGATCCAGGCAAGGCCACACTCTCAGGAGTCTGCAAGGTTATTCCGCAGGAGTATGTGCATATTATCTGCCGCAACATCGATATCGATTGGTCGGTAGCCGCTGGCTCATTGCTGAGACTTGTGGACCAGATCTGGGATGAGTTGCGCAGTCAGGACGAAGAACCTGCCGTGGCCTATCGAGGTCGCACCCGCTGGCTTCAGCGTTACCAGCCCATTCATCTGGACAACACGAACAATTCTCCCGCTCAACTTCGCCGGCATGGTGTGTATCTGATCACCGGCGGTCTGGGAAAAATCGGACTGGCACTGGCAGAGTCGCTAGCCAGAACCGTCCAGGCCCAACTCGTACTGGTTGGGCGCACAAATCTACCCGAGCGCGAGCAATGGCAGGAGTGGCTGGTCAACCATCCAGCCAACGAACACATCAGCCAGCAATTGCAGCATATCCAACGCTTGGAGTCGCTTGGAGCCAGCGTTTTGTACTATCAGGCAGATGTGTCTGAGGTCGAGCAACTTACAGGTGCCTTTGAAGCGGCTGAAAAGCTTTTCGGACAGATTCACGGCATCGTCCATGCCGCAGGTATTACGAATGATGCAGCCTTTCCAACCATGCACCATCTTGTACCCTCAGACTGCAAGCTACATTTTCGTCCCAAAGTTCATGGTCTGCTCGCCCTGGCGCAGGTATTGCAAACACGCACACAGGATTTCTGCCTGCTCTGTTCCTCGCTCTCAGCAGTCCTGGGAGGTATCGGCCTGGCAGCTTATAGCGCTGCTAATACCTTTATGGATGCATTTGCGCAGTACCAGAAGCAACAGGGACACACCTCCTGGCTCAGCGTCAACTGGGATACCTGGCAGTTTCAGGACAAAGAGACAGGCATTCCAGGCACAACCACACTTCCCTACGCACTGTCGCCAACAGAGGGCACAACAGTTTTCGAGCGTGCCCTGGCAGCACCGGCCATGAGTCAATTGATCATTTCAACCAGTGATCTCACAACACGCCTGCGCCGGTGGATTATGCTGGAAGGATTACGCGAATCTGCCGCCCAGGAGAAGCTGTCAACTGACAGTGGTGTGTCCGGGATCGATCCACAACGGCTGAAGCGCAGCGATTACACGCGTATCCTGACAGCTATCTGGCAGGAGGCTCTGGGACTCGCCAGGATCGGCCTCTACGATAATTTCTTTGACCTGGGTGGCAACTCACTGACTGGGATACAAGTCGTAGCTCGCATGCGCAAAGTGCTGCAAGTTCAGTTGTCCGTGGTAGCGCTCTTTGAAGCACCAACCATCAGTACGATGATCGACTATCTCTCTGCAATCCAGGAAACACAGGCTCAGACGGGACAAAACGAGCAGACAGGTAGGAAACAGCAGGCTCAGAGCCGCGAACGGGCACGACAGAAGAGTCACTCCAATGATATAGCTATTATCGGCATGAGCGGACGTTTTCCCGGTGCCTCCACTATCGAACAATTCTGGCATAATCTGCACTCTGGCGTCGAGTCCATTACCTTCTTCAATGATGAAGAACTCCTGGCTGCCGGAGTCGAGCCAGCGCTTCTGAAACATCCTGACTACGTCAAAGCGCGTCCAATTCTGGACGAGGAGCATGTCGAGTGCTTCGATGCAGCCTTCTTTGGCTATAGTCCGCGTGAGGCCGAAATCCTGGACCCACAGCATCGTCTGTTCCTGGAATGTTGTTGGGAGACTATGGAGCGAGCGGGCTATGATCCACAGCGCTATCCAGGCCATGTGGGCGTTTTCGGAGGCGGCAATATCAGCACCTACCTGCATGCGATCCTCAAACGACCCGCACTGCTCAAATCATTGCAGGAGGTCGTAAACGGCTATCAGGTTGCGCTCAGCATGGATAAAGATGCCCTGACAACGCTGGTCTCTTACAAACTGGGGCTGACAGGACCCAGCCTGGCTGTCCAAACCTTCTGCTCCACCTCGCTCGTGGCAATCCATCTGGCCTGTCAGAGTCTTAAACTGGGTGAATGCGATATGGCCCTGGCGGGCGGTGTTTCGGTTCACGTACCGGTCAAAGAAGGACATCTCTACCAGGAAGGCGGTCAGGAGTCACCGGACGGACACTGCCGAACCTTCGATGCTCAGGCTCAGGGCAGTATGTTTGGAGATGGCTGTGGAGTAGTTACGCTCAAGCGACTCGCAGACGCAGTTGCGGACGGCGATAACATACTCGCGGTGATCAAAGGATCGGCCATCAATAATGATGGTTCGCTCAAAGTGAGCTATACAGCCCCAAGCATTGTTGGACAGGCGGCAGTGGTCGAGGCAGCGCTGGCAGATGCGCAGATTTCGGCGGAAAGTATCAGTTATGTCGAAGCACATGGCACAGGGACCGAACTGGGTGATCCCATCGAGGTTGCGTCACTGACCAGGGCTTATCGTGAGCAGACAGACCGGACTCAATTCTGTGCCATAGGCTCAGTCAAAACAAACGTCGGCCATCTCGATCGAGCGGCGGGGATCTCCGGTCTGATCAAAACGGTGCTGGCTCTACAGAACGAAGAGATACCGGCCAGTCTGCACTATACAACTCCCAATCCGCAGATCGACTTTGCGCAGAGTCCATTTTATGTCAACGACAGGCTTATGGACTGGAAACGCGGCACACAGGTCAGGCGAGCGGCCATCAATTCACTCGGCATGGGCGGGACAAATGCCCATATCGTACTCGAAGAGGGACCAGAAAAGAAACTAGAGTGTCCATCTCGTCCGTGGCAATTGCTGCTCCTTTCGACCAGAACCGCAACAGCACTGGAAACTGCCAGCCAGCATCTAGGTACACACTTGCGAACTCACCCGGAACTCAATCTGGCGGACACAGCGTATACCCTGCAAGTCGGACGCAGCGTCTTTCCTCACCGACGGATGCTCGTCAGTCAACACATCTCAGAGGCCGCCGAGATCCTGCTGAACGGAGAACAAGAACCGGCGCAGAGCGTCTATGAAGAGCAGCGGGATCGTCCGGTCGCCTTTCTCTTCCCTGATGTCGGTGAACAATTCAGCGAACTGGCGATTGAACTCTATTTACAAGAACACATATTTCGCTCCTGGGTAGATCGCTGCTGCGACATAGTAGAGGCACAGAGCAAGCGCGATTTACGAGCAATGCTGTTCAGTGTAGAGCCGCTGGCTGCCGGGCAAAAAGTACATAATCTCTCGGCCCTTCTGCAAGATCCGGACTATCGCCACGCTGCCGTTCAGGCTGCGACAGAACGCCTACAACAAACCGAACTGGCTCAACTCGCAACCTTTATTCTGGAATATTCGCTGGCCAGGCTTCTCATGCACTGGGGTATGCAGCCACAGGCCATGCTCGGCAATGGCCTGGGAGAATATGTCGCAGCTTGTCTGGCAGATGTTCTCAAGCTGGAAGACGCGCTCTTGCTGGTTAACGCACGAACTTACCTATCTCAGGCACGGCAAGAACTGACAGATCTGGCAAGCGAAATACGACAGAGCACGCCGCGCATCCCTTATATCTCTACTCTTACAGGCACCTGGATTACTGACGGACAGGCCATCGACCCGGCTTACTGGGCACAGCACACGAGTAAGGCAAGACAATTGACCGACGGCCTGGAGTGTTTGCTGGAGCAGCAAGACCTGCTGTTACTGGAAATCGGCGGTCAATCACTGAGCCTGCTCGCTCGCCAACATGCGACCTGCGCACAGGAACGCTCGTCTCAAATCGTTGCGACTCTCCCGGCTACGTCTGAGTCCACACCGGCCATACAGGCGCTATTGACCGCTTTGGGAAAACTCTGGCTGGCGGGAGTCAAGCTTGACTGGACCAATTTCTCAGCCCAGGAGAGCAGGCAACGCGTCATTCTACCCACCTATCCTTTTGAACGCCAGCGCTACTGGCTGTTAGATGCGAGCCAGGAAGCAGCCTCGCTAGAACAGGAGAAACAATTAGATGAGAAGCAGCCTGACCTGCGCGACTGGTTCTTCGCACCTGTCTGGAAACAGGCTCCATCGGTATCTGAACGGCACCAATCAACACAGCAAGCGGCTACGTCCTGCTGGCTGATACTGGCAGACAACTATGGCTTGAGCGAACATCTCATCGATCAGTTACACGCTCAGAAACAGCCTGTTGTCATAGCTCAACCAGGACACATGTTTCGTCAGTTGAGCGAGAATATCTATACCCTCCAGCCCACCAGTCGCGCAGACTACAGCCTGTTACTGAAGGAACTCCATCGACGTGGTCAAAAACCAGTGAAAATTATTCACATGTGGAGTCTTGCACACGAGAGTGAGTCAAGCGTGGATCGGGGAACTGTGGAAGAAACGCTCTCACACGGCTTCTACAGCCTGCTAGCACTGGCACAAGCACTCGGCGAATACGAAGAAAGTCCCTGCGAGATCGCTATTATCTCCAGCAACATGCAGGATGTACTGGGCAATGAACGCCTTAATCCGGTTCACGCCACTCTTCTTGGACCATGTCGCGTGATCCCACAGGAGTACGCGTATCTGAGTTGTCGCAGTATCGATATTGTTCTTCCTGAACCCGGCAATAAGCTCAATGGAACGACTGTACAACAACTGCTTAGTGAACTGCGCAGCACCCATAGCGAAGCTGTTGTCGCGCTGCGAGGGAAAAGACGCTGGCTGCCACAGTTCGAACCCATTCCTCAAGATGAGACAGTACGCCAGCAACTGCCCCTGCGTCAGGGTGGTGTCTATCTCATTACCGGCGGCCTGGGCGGGATTGGACTGTCCATGGCGGAATTTCTGGCGCGACAGTATCAGGCCAGACTGGTTCTGGTTGGTCACAATGGCCTGCCGCCTCGCCAGGAGTGGACAGCGTTGCTGGAAAAGCATGAGGATGCTGATCGAACAGGTCAGCGTATCCGCCAGGTCATTGAGTTGGAAAAGCTGGGGGCTGATGTGCTGGTTCTCCAGGCAGATGTAGCGAATACCACACAGATGCACAATGTCATTGAGCAGATTGAAACGGTCTTCGGCAAGCTCAATGGCGTGCTGCATGCAGCCGGGATACCAGGAGCAGGTCTGCTTCAATTCAAAACAGCCGAGCAGGCTGCGCATGTGCTGGCACCCAAAGTCCAGGGCACTCTAAGCCTGGCGACAGCATTGCAGGGACGTCAACTAGATTTCCTCGCGCTCTTCTCCTCGGTCACCGCCGTCACAGGTGGAGGACCGGGCCAGGTTGATTACTGCGCGGCGAACGCCTTTCTCGGAGCCTATGCGCGGAGCCGCGTCAGTGAGCCATACCCGACCATCGCTATCGACTGGAGCGAGTGGCAATGGAACGCCTGGGAAGCGGGTCTCTCCGGCTATGGAGAAGAAGCCCAGGCCTACTTCAAAGAGAACCGTCAGCGTCTCGGCATTACTTTTGCCGAGGGCAATGAGGCGTTTCAACGCGCACTTTCTACCGGTCTTTCTCATATTGTGATCTCTACCCAGGATTTCCAGCAAGTAGCTGAGCAGAGCAAGTTCTTCACAGCTGCTGAAATCCTGGAACGTACTCGCCAACTGTGCCAGCCCAGATCCAGGCACACTCGACCAACGCTGGCAAGTTCGTATATCAGCCCTGGCAGCGAAATGGAACAACAGATCGCCGCCATCTGGGAAGATCTTCTGGGCATCGCCCCGGTGGGCCTCAACGACAATTTCTTTGAACTGGGAGGAAACTCCCTGCTCGGTATCGATCTGGTGGCTCGCCTGCGCCGATTATGCAAGCTCGAAAAGCTGGGCGCATATGTCCTCTACGAAGCGCCAACGGTCAGCGCTCAGGCGAATTATCTGACTTCGGATCGGGCTGACACAGCCGTGGATACGCTCTTGAAGCGTGGCAAACGGCGTAGAGAAGGTACCCAACAACTGATGTATGAAACCAGAAGAACAAGGTGATGTGAACTTATGAAAAAAACACCGATCTACGATAGCACCTATGACTCGACCATCGCCCTGGTTGGGATGGCCGGACGATTTCCCGGTGCCCCGGATGTCGAGACGTTCTGGCACAATCTGGCTGCTGGCATCTCTTCTATCCGCCCGTTTTCCGACGACGAGTTGCTGGCCGCTGGCATTCCGCCCGAGTTGCTGGCGCAATCAAACTATGTCAAAGTTGGCTCTCCCATCCAGGAGACCGATCTCTTCGATGCGTCCTTCTTTGGCTATACTCCTCGCGAGGCCGAAACGATGGACCCACAGCATCGTCTGCTCCTGGAATGTTCCTGGCAGGCCCTCGAACAGGCGGGCTGTGATCCCTTTACCTATCCCGGTCTCGTCGGTGTTTTCGCCGGTTCGGCCTTCAGTAGTTATCTGTATCATAACCTTGCGCCACGGACAGAACTGATGGCATCCATTGGACAGCTTCAGGTCGATGCAGGCAACGAACGCGACTCCCTGGCCTCGGCTGTCTCATATAAACTCAACTTGCGAGGTCCGGCACTTGCCGTCCAAACCTTCTGCTCGACCTCACTGGTGGCGGTCCATCTGGCCTGTCAAAGCTTGCTTAACTACGAGTGCGATCTCGCCCTCGCCGGTGGCGTCTCTTTGCAGGTTCCAGAGAAACAGGGCTATCTCTACGACGAAGGGGGCATCCTCTCACCTGATGGGCAGTGTCGCACCTTCGATACTCAGGCTCAGGGCTGTGTCCTGGGCAGCGGTCTGGGCATGGTCGCCCTGAAACGCTTTCCAGAAGCGCTGGAGGATGGTGATACTATTTATGCCCTGCTACGCGGATCTGCCATGAATAACGATGGCAACCTGCGTGCCAGCTACCATGCTCCCTCAACCGATGGCCAGGCCCGTGTCATCCTTGCGGCCCTCAGCTTTGCCCAGGTCTCCGCCGACTCCCTGTCGTATGTCGAGGCTCATGGCACTGCCACTCCCCTGGGTGATTCCGTCGAACTGGCAGCACTGCGCAAGGCCTTCGCCTCGCACACTACGCGTCAGCAGTTCTGCGCCCTTGGCTCCGTCAAACCCAACGTCGGACATCTCGATCGCGCCGCTGGCGTCACCGGTCTTATCAAAACAGCTCTGTCGCTCTATCATCATCAGATCCCGGCCAGTCTCCAATTTAGCCAGCCTAATCCTGACAGCCACCTGGAGCAGAGTCCGTTTTATGTCAACACGCAGTTACAGGATTGGCCTGAGACCGAGTTGCCCAGACGGGCCGGGGTCAGTTCCTTCGGTCTGGGTGGCACCAATGTCCATGTTATCCTTGAGGAACCACCCATTTATACGCCTCAGTCCACTACCGATCGCTGGCAGGTGTTGCCGCTCTCAGCACGTAGCGAAGCGGCTTTGGGACAGATGCGCCTCCGTCTGGCGGATCATCTACGCGCCCACCCTGAACTGGATCTGGCCGATGTCGCCTACACCCTTCAGTCGGGTCGTAGTACATTCCCATACAGAAACACCCTCGTGTGTCGGCAGGCAACAGAGGCGGCAGAGGCGCTGGCCACTAACGATCCCCGGCGCATTTTCGCGATGCAGCAAGAGCATCGCGAACGCACAACGGCCTTCCTCTTTCCTGGGGTTGGTGAACAGTATATCGGTCTAACCAGCGAACTCTACGAGCAAGAACCTGTGTTCCGAGAGGTGGTTGATCGCTGTAGCGAACTACTCAAACCATACCTGAAAAAGGATCTGAGAACAGTACTGTACGCAGATCACCAGAACGCCAGAAACAGTAAACCCGGCCAGGCACAGCTTGATCTGCGCGGGATGTTAGGTCGCAACGGCGCACATACAACCGATACGTTAACTGAAGCGCTGAAGCAAACGGCCATCGCCCAACCGGCAGTCTTCGTCATAGAATACGCGCTGGCCCAGTTGTTCATGCACTGGGGCATTCGTCCTCAGGCGCTCATGGGATATAGTCTCGGCGAATATGTGGCGGCCTGTGTTGCAGGTGTGCTCTCGCTGCCAGATGCTTTGAAACTGGTCGCAAGGCGTGCACAAATGATCCAGGAGACCGAACCAGGCGCGATGATTGCCGTCGCACTATCAGAAGAGAGTGTCCAACCTTATCTGGACGAGCAGGTCTCACTGGCAGCCATCAACGGACCCACAACCTGCGTCCTCTCTGGTCCCATCGAGAGTATTGAACTGGTCGAAGAGCAATTCACCGAACAGGGAACGATTGTACGGCGAGTGGAGACCACCCATGCCTTCCATTCCAGTACGCTGGAAGAGCTGAAAAAGCCCATGATCGCGCTGGCGAGTGAGGTCTCACTGCATGCACCAAACATACCCTATATCTCAAATCTGACCGGAACCTGGATCACCGCTGAGCAGGCCACCAATCCGACCTACTGGGCGGAACAGATGTGCCAGACGGTACAGTGCGCGGCAGGACTTTCCCAACTCTTACAAGAGACAGAGCATGTCCTGCTAGAAGTCGGACCCGGACAATCGCTCAGTGCCTTTGCCAAACAACACCCTGACTGCGACCAGGGGCGTCTCTCAATGATCCTGTCAACGTTACCCACGGTCTACGAGCGCCAGGCTGAGACGGCCAGCGTGCTAAACACGCTGGGAAAACTCTGGCTGGCTGGCGTTGCACCGGCCTGGTCGGCGCTCTACACTGATACACAGCGGCATCGCATTCCATTGCCAACCTACCCATTTGAACGCCAGCGCTTCTGGCTGGACGAGCTGAAAGATTGGCAGCAACGGGTACTAACCATGCAGCCGCGCACAGGCAAGCTAACCGACACAACCGATTGGTTTTCTCTGCCCACATGGGAACAGGCACCACTCGCGCCAGACCAGGCCACGCGAGAAACTGAAGCGCCATCACCCTGGCTCATTTTCCTTGATCCATACGGTCCTGGACAACAGATTGCGCAGCGTCTCCAACGAGATGAACAGCCTTGCGTGCTGGTCACCGCAGGCAATCAGTTTCAGAAACAGAGTAACTATGCCTATACCATTCGTCCTAGCGAGGCTTCTGACTATCGGGCACTCTGCAAAGGACTGGTTGCCACCGAACTCATGCCGCGCACAGTCCTTCACTGCTGGAGTCTAACAGATAATAATGCGGAGCTTCCCGGCCCCAACGGTTTCCAGGAACAGCAGGAAAACGGCCTGTATAGTCTGCTCTTCCTGGCACAGGCAATCAGCGCACAGTTCTATGAAGAGACCGTGCAAGTTATTGTACTCTCGAATCATTTGTTTGCAGTTACGGGTCAGGAGTCCATCTATCCAGAAAAATCGACACTACAAGCCGCCTGCAAAGTCATTCCCCAGGAGCAGCCCAATCTTCGTTACCGCTGCATCGACCTGGGCATTGAAGGTCACTACCTTACCCTCTCACCGCGCCAGCTCAGCCAACTCATCGAAGAGTGCTCATCTAACGCCAGGGAGCAGGCCGTTGCCTATCGGGGAACGCAGCGCTGGCGACAAAGCTACCAGCCGCTGCGCCTGACAGCACCAACCAGAGAAAAGGGTCCCTTCCGCGAACAGGGAGTGTACCTGATCACTGGTGGCCTGGGCTATGTCGGCCTGGTACTGTCCGACCATCTGGCACGCAACTATCAAGCCAGACTGATACTGACCGGTCGCACCGCTCTGCCTCCAAAAACAGATTGGGCCGACTGGCTGGATCAGCACGAGGAGAACGAACGCATCAGTCTCCAGATTCGCCAGGTGCAGGCACTGGAAGCTGCCGGGGCGGAAGTTCTGATCCTCAAGGCAGATATGGCCAATGGTTCAGAGGTACGGGAGGTCATCGCACAGACACAGCAACGCTTTGGAACGCTGCATGGCGTCATACATGCAGCCGGAATCACAACCGAAGACGGCTTCCGCGTCATCCAGGATATCGGTCCGACCGAATGTTCGCTACAGTTCGGACCTAAAGTCTATGGTCTGTACGCCCTGGAGGAAGCGCTGGCTGGCATCGAACTGGATTTCTGCCTGCTCTTCTCCTCCATCTCCGCCATTCTGGGCGGACTGGGCTTCCTGGCTTATGCCGCGGCCAATGCCTTCATGGATGCCTATACCAGCCAGCACAACCAGACAGCGGAAAGGCCATGGCTCTGTGTGAACTGGGACACCTGGTATCGAGAGGGCATGCAGGATGAACGTCAGACCACCATCGCCGAGTTCGTCATGCAACCGGAAGAGGGAGTTGACGCCGTCAGGCGTGTTCTGAGCGCACAGCATCTGGGACAGATTATCAACTCCACAGGCGATCTACAGGCACGCATTCAGCAGTGGCTTCAGCTTGATACGGGTACAACCAATCAGAACTCCGATCAGCAGGAGACGACAGAATCTACGCGCAGTGCCGCACGACCAAGTTTAAGTACTGAATACGCCCCTGCCAACGACGAGTATGAACAGCTCATCCTCGACGTCTGGCAACAGATCCTGGGTATCGAACAGATCGGTATTCACGACAACTTTTTTGAACTCGGAGGTCACTCGCTCATTGGCACACAGGTCATCTCGCGTCTGCGCCACACCTTTCAGGCCAATCTGCCACTCACAATGCTCTTTGAAGCACCAACAACGGCAGAACTGGCCCTCTCTATCCAGTTCCTGCTGCTAGAAGAGATCGAAAAGCTCGATGAAGAGGAGGCAACGCGCCTGGCAGTCGGATAATTTACAGTCACACATACTCCCGGTTTTGAGAGTCCCTGGCTCTCTACAATCCCGGTTTATCGATAGCACGAAATTGCACAGATTTTACAAACATGGAAGGAGTTTCTCAATGAGTAAACAAATCGTAGGCGTTGTTGGAGCTGGCGTCATGGGCATTGGTGTCTCACACAGCCTCGCCCTGGCAGGTCATCGTGTACTGCTACTGGACATATCCAGCGACACGCTCAAGCACGCCAAAAAAGAGATCACTAACGGCATCCGCTTACAACGCATGCTCAACAAGGCAGCCAACCAGGAGAGTCTTGACACCATTCTCGAACGTATCACGTTCACCCTTGACTACGAGCAGTTTGCCGACGCGGATTTTGTCATCGAGAACACAACCGAAAACTGGGCAATCAAGCAGAAGGTACATGAGCAACTTGACGCTGTCTGTCCCGCTCATTGTGTTTTTGCCGCCAATACATCCGCGATCTCCATCACCCGCATCGCATCAGCGACCAAGCGGCCAGATAGAGTGCTAGGCATGCATTTCATGAACCCTGTTCCCATGAAGGACACCGTCGAAGTGATTCGTGGCTATCATACATCGGAAGAGACGATTGCCACAGCCCAGGCCCTCCTGGCCTCAATGGGCAAAAAGGGGATCGTCGTCAACGACATGCCCGGCTTCGTCTCCAATCGCGTCCTGATGCTGACAGTGAATGAGGCCATTTATCTGGTACAGGACCAGGTTGCCTCACCCGAAGATGTAGATACCATCTTCCGCTCCTGCTTCGGCCACAAAATGGGACCGCTGGAGACCGCCGACCTCATTGGACTGGACACCATTCTTTATTCCGTCGAAGTACTCTACGAGAGCTTCAATGATAGCAAATATCGCCCCTGCCCACTGCTCAAAAAAATGGTTGACGCCGGTCTACATGGGCGCAAAAGTGGACAGGGCTTTTTCAAATATCGCTAACGTAATCGTCGTTTGACAGACAGGGATGCAACCCCTTAACCGGGGTCTGGAACTGAGTAATGCAGGGATGCAAGGGGTGCAACCCCTTGACTGGGGTCCGGGGCTGTGCCCCGGTCAACTCCCCTTCCCTCTCTGGGAGAGGGGTGGGGCGATCCAATCAGCGAGCAATAATCGAACATGGCAGGGGCAAACAATTTGCCCCTGCCCCAGAAAAACAACCGGAGGTTCAAACAACCATGGCCACAGAAAACAAAATCAAAATCAGAGAATTCATCAACCACTTCTTCCAGAATGTCGAGTTAACTGACGACCAGGACATCTTTGAAATGGGCTTCGTCAACTCACTCTTTGCCATGCAACTGGTCCTCTTCGTAGAGAAAGAATTTGACTTCTCGGTCGAAGACGGAGATCTCGACATCGCAAATTTCCGCTCAATCAATGCCATTAACGAGTTGATCGAGCGCAAAACTGCCATCGAGGTAGGTGCCCAGTAAGCGCTGATAACTCGATCAATAGCGAAGGATTCGATCATGCAAATTGAACTTACACCTCAGCAAAAAGCCGACCAGTTAGCATTCAGGCAATTTGTGCAGGCAGAGATCATTCCATACGCGGATCGTTTCGATCAGGAGGAAGCCACTCCTCCTGATCTGATCCAGAAAATCGCCCAACAGGGCTACCTCGGCGCACTCGTAACGAGTGAACGCGGCGGCGCTGAAATGGACATGATTACATTTGGCCTGCTCAATGAAGAATTTGGGCGTGGTTGCTCTTCGCTGCGCAGCCTGCTCACCGTTCACAGTATGGTCACCTACGCTATCCAGCGTTGGGGCAACAAACGCCAGAAAGAGACCTGGCTGCCCGGGTTAGCCAGCGGTGAAACCATCGGAGCATTCGCGCTGAGCGAGCCAAATGTCGGCAGCGATGCCAGCGGCATTGAGACACGTGCAGAACTGCGCGGAGACACCTATGTCTTGAACGGACAAAAGAAATGGTCCACCTACGGGCAGATCGCGGACCTCTATCTGGTGTTTGCTCGCTACGAAGATCGCGTGACTGCCTTTCTGGTGGAACGAGATAGTCCAGGCCTCGATATGCGACCCATCAAAGGCATACTCGGGACACGCGCCTCAATGCTGGCGGAACTCTTTCTGCGCGACTGTCAGGTTCCCAGAGAGAACCTGATCGGCGGTCGTGGCTTTGGTCTGGCCTCGGTTGGCACCTCAGCGCTGGACATAGGCAGATACAGCGTCGCCTGCGGCAGCGTTGGCATCGCTCAGGCCTGTCTCGAAGCCTCGCTGCACTATACCAGCGAACGCAAACAATTTGGGGCTTACCTGAAAGACCATCAACTTATTCAACATATGATCACCGACATGATCACCAATACCAGGGCAGCACGCCTGCTCTGCTATAACGCTGGCTACCTGAAGGATGTGGGCGCACCCGATACCATCATGGCAACCATGATCGCCAAGTACTTTGCCTCAACCACAGCAGCAAAGGCCGCGAACGACGCGGTGCAAATTCATGGCGCAAACGGCTGTAGCAGCATGCATCCAGTGCAACGCTACTGGCGAGATACCAAAGTAATGGAGATTATCGAGGGCAGCACTCAGATTCAGCAGATCACGATTGCCGGTTACGGCTATCAAAATTTGGAGTCCTGACAGAAGAAAGCACTACACTGGGCACTATAAGAAAGGATGCGTCATATTTATGGTCATGGAACAGGTCTATCTGACCGAGCAAGAGAAAAAAGTCAAACGTCCCACTGTCAAATGCATAGTTTGGGACCTGGATAACACCATCTGGGATGGCGTCTTGCTGGAGGATGAGAATGTCACCCTGCGACCGGGCATAGTCGAGACGCTGCAAACGCTGGACAAGCGAGGCATTTTGCACTCGATTGCCAGCCGCAATAATCAGGAAGCGGCGCTGCGCAAACTGGAAGAACTGGGTCTGAGCAATTACTTTCTCTATCCCCAGATCAACTGGAACTCGAAATCCTCCGCCATCCAGACCATTGCGCAATCCATCAATATTGGCATTGATACGCTGGCCTTTGTGGACGATCAACCCTTCGAGCGAGAAGAGGTCCAGTTCGTTCATCCAAAGATCCTCTGTATCGATGCCCTGGATATCTCAACCATCACTGAGCGACCGGAGATGATGCCCCGCTTTATCACTGACGAATCAGAAAAGCGTCGGCATATGTATCTCAGCGATATCACACGTAATCAGGCCGAAGATGAATTCACCGGCTCAAATGAAGAGTTTCTGGCAACCCTGGAGATGGTCTTTACCATCTCATCGGCCCAGGAAGAAGACTTGCGCCGGACCGAAGAACTGACCGTGCGTACTCATCAACTAAACACGACAGGCTATACCTACTCATACGAGGAGCTAGATGCCTTCCGTCAATCTCCCAACCATAAATTACTGGTCGCTAGCCTGGACGACAGATATGGGACATACGGCAAGATTGGGGTCGCCCTGGTGGAATGTTTGCCGGAGGCCTGGACGGTCAAGCTGCTGTTGATGTCTTGCCGGGTCATGTCCAGGGGAGTTGGCACCATCATGATGAACCACATCATGCATCTGGCCAAAGAGGCAGGTGTTCCCTTGCAGGCAGAATTTATTCCCAACGACCGCAACCGCATGATGTTTATCACCTACAAGTTCAGCGGCTTCAAAGAGATTGAGAAGCACGGTGAGCTGGTTCTACTCACCAACGATTTGAGTCACCTGCAAGCCTTTCCCGCATATGTCGCCGTGCATATCGAGGAAATAGTAAACATTTGATTTAAAGTGGAGGAACCTGAGATATGCAAACAGATAAAATTTTTACCCTGAGACAATCCGAACTCTCGGCGGCCAAACAGGCGCTTTTACAGAAACGGCTCAAACGCGCGGGCTCTCTGACTCCTCAAGTTCAGTTTGACGACCCTATTGTCCCGCGTGCGGCTGCCGATTCGGTACCTCTCTCTTTCGCTCAGCAACGCCTCTGGTTCCTCCAACAATTGGAACCAGAAAGCCCTGCTTATAACGAGGCTATCGCTACACGCTTCTCTGGACCGCTCGATCTGGGTGCCTTTACGCTCGCAAGCCGCGAGTTCATCCGACGTCACGAGACGATGCGCAGCCGCTTCTCCCTTGTCGATGGGCAGGTTTTTCAGACGATCGATCCCTATTATCATCAGATTTTCACCGTACCTTACGTGGATATGCTTGGATGCTCCGAGGCTGAAATTCAGCAACGAGCCAGAGCCGAGTTAGAGCGTCCCTTCGATCTGGCCAATGAACGACCCTGGCGAACTGCTCTCTGGCAACTCGGCGAACAAGAGTTTTTTTCGCTGACAATCATGCACCATATTATTACTGATGGCTGGTCCCTGGCTACCCTCTATCGCGAGATTGGTCAGATCTATGGCGCATTCAGTTGTGAACAAAGCTCTCCATTACCTGAAACACAACTGCATTATGGCGATTATGCAGCCTGGCAGCAACACTGGCTCGACACAGCACCAGCGGCAGCTCAACTCAAGTACTGGCAGCAACAATTACACACTCCCTTGCCCGCACTTGAACTCCCTCTGGACCATCCTCGTCCCGCCAGGCCCAGCTCACAGGGACGACGCGCAACCGTTTCACTCGATGCCGAACTCAGTCAGAGTCTGCGCAGTCTCAGCCAGCAGAGCGGCGCAACCCTCTTTATGGTCTTGCTGACTGGCCTCTTTATTCTGCTGAACCGTTACAGCCTGCAAGAAGATCTGCTGATCGGCACACCCATCGCTGGACGAACGCGTCCAGAGTTGGAGAATATGCTAGGCTTCTTCATTAACACCCTGGCCTTACGCGCCGATCTCTCAGACCAACCAACGGTACGCAAGCTGCTCCAGCAGGTGCGCGATGTCACCCTGCAAGCCTACGATCATCAAGATATCCCTTTTGAGAAGCTGGTTGAAGTTCTCCAGCCAGAGCGCAATCTGAACCGCAATCCCTTCTTCCAGGTTCTATTCGTCCTACAAAATACCCCCATGTCGCAGATTGCACTCCGCGATCTGGTCTTAACTCCGGTAGATGTCCATAACGAGACGGCGAAATTCGATCTTGAGTTGAGCCTGACCGAGATAGCTCACACGATCGAGGGCTATTTCGAATTTAACACTGATATCCTGGACGAGCAGACGGTAGCACGCATGAGCGCTCACTTCGAGCAGGTACTACGCGCAATGGTCGCCGATCCATATCAACTCGTCAGTGCCCTTCCGCTTCTCTCGTCCGAGGAAACATATCAAGCACTGGAAAGCTGGAATGAGACACAGGTAGATTTTCCCTGCGAACACAGCTTTGCCGATTACGTGGCAGCCCAGGCCGAGCGCACACCAACCCATACAGCCTTGAGCGACGAGCATGAACAGGTTACCTATCGGGATCTTCAGACACGTGCCCGACAAATGGCAACGCGCTTGCAGAGCTACGGCATCGAACCGGAGATGGTAGTTGGTCTCTATACCGAGCGATCTGTAGCCTGGGGTATCGCAGTCCTCGCCATTTTTCAGGCGGGCGGCGTGTATCTACCACTGGACCCGCAATATCCAGAGGCACGCACACGTTACATTCTCCAGGAAAGTGGCTGTCGCCTGCTAATCACCACGCGAGATCTGGTTCCGCAGGCAGAAGCACTGTTGAAAGAACAGGGTGGACATGTGCTCTGTCTGGAAGATCTTGGACAGGGCAGCGACACAGCCTGGCAAGATCCGCACATGACACCTGAGAACCTGGCCTATGTCATCTATACCTCTGGCTCAACCGGCAAGCCCAAAGGAGCAATGGTCGAGCAGCGCGGCATGCTCAATCACCTGTACGCAAAAATCACAGCGCTCAACCTGAGCGAGCAGGACATTGTGGCTCAGACAGCCTCACAGTGCTTCGATATCTCGATCTGGCAGTTGTGCGCTTCCTGGCTGGTTGGTGCGCAGACCCGGATCTACAATAACGAGATTATGCGCGATCCACGAGCACTCCTGACTCAAATTGAGCGGCAGCAAGTCAGCATTCTGGAAATTGTACCCTCGCTGTTGCGTGCCTTCTGTAACTGGCAGGCGAGCATGCCCGCCCTTACGCCGCCACTATCCCATTTGCGCTGGCTGATTCCTACCGGCGAAGCTCTGACGACAGATCTGGCTCGCCTCTGGCTCCAGGCCTATCCGCGTATCCCCTTACTCAACGCCTATGGACCCAGCGAATGTTCCGACGATGTGACCCATCATGTCATCGATCGGCCACTCTCGTCTGCTTATGCCGACGTGACGGTTCCCATTGGCCGACCACTGCCCAATATGCGCGTGTATGTGCTGGATCAGCATATGCGGCCACAGCCAATCGGCGTTCAGGGAGAGATCTACGTTGGCGGAGTCGGAGTTGGACGTGGGTACCTGGCCGATGAGGCTCGCACGGCCCTTCAGTTTGTCCCCGATCCCTTTAGCCATACAGGTGGCGAACGCCTCTACCGCACAGGCGACCGGGGCCACACCTGTCAGGACGGCAGCATCGTCTTCACAGGCAGAATCGATGAGCAGGTAAAGATTCGTGGGTACCGCATCGAGCCTGGCGAAATCGCCGCCGCGATACGCGAACAGGAACTTATCAGCGACTGTGCTGTAGTCTGTCAAGAAAGAGACGGTGTACCACAACTGGTCGCGTATGTGGTCGGGCAGCCAGAAGAACTACTGGACCGTGAGAGATTGCGCAATGCTCTGCAAGCGCTTTTACCGGCATATATGGTGCCAACAATCGTACCCCTGGCCGCATTACCGCGCACAGCCAACGGCAAGCTCGATCGAGCAGCCCTGCCAGTCCCAGGAGAGGATGAGATAAACAACGAGATACAGTATGTTGCGCCACGCAATCCAGTCGAGGAACAGATGGCAGCCATCTGGGCCGAGGTACTTGCCCTGCCACGCGTAGGTATCCACGACAATTTCTTCGCTATCGGTGGACATTCTCTTTTAATCATGCAAGTGTTGTCTCGCACCAGCGACACATTCCAGATCACGCTGCCAGTACGTGCGCTCTTCAAAACCCCAACGGTCGCAGATCTGGCCGAAACCATTGAAAAGTCACGCACCAGAAGCAACGAGCTGCGCCAACAACAGGGGATTATGTCAGTCTCGCGAACTGCGTTCCGTCAGAAACGCTCCGCGCTGGCCGAGATCTCCGAGAACGACTGAAACTGAAAGGAAGAGGCACATGACCCAGACCACCTATCACGACAGGCTGGCGAACACAGACTCTCTGGAGGAAGGTCGTTTAACAGACGATCTTCCTCAGGAAGAGGAGGATGTCTACGCCCTACCCGCATCTTTTGCTCAGCAACGCCTGTGGTTTCTTGAACAATGGGAACCTGGTGTCTATAATATCTCGGTGGCCTGTAGCTTGCGCGGAAACCTGAATACTGCCGCCATGCAGGGAGCCTTTCAAGAGATCATTCGTCGCCACGAAGCGCTCCGCACCACGTTTGATATGCTCAACTCGCAGCTTGTCCAGGTCATTGCTCCCCATATGCCTTTCGCGTTAGGACAGGTCGATCTGCAAGCCTTCCCAACAGATATCCAGAAGACGAAGATCCGACGTATGATCAAAGAAGACTCTCAGCGTCCGTTCGATCTCCACCATGGACCACTGCTACGCGTCACTGTTTTACAGAAAAGGGAGCACGAATACACATTACTGATCGCCATGCATCACATCGTCTCGGATGGCTGGTCGATGGAAGTGCTCTTCCAGGAGTTTGTCAGTCTCTACACAGCATATGTCACTGGCCTGCCTTCATCGTTACCAGAACTGCCCATTCAGTACGCGGACTACACCCTCTGGCAACAGAATCGTCTCCAGGACGAGCTGCTGAAAGAACAGCTTACCTACTGGCACAAACAACTGGGCGGCGTACCGGTGCTCCAACTGCCGGCTGACCATGCACGTCCGGCCATTCAGACCTTTCGCGGCTCAGTGCGCAAGGTGGTCATTCCAGCAGATTTGACCGCAGCGCTGTATGCCTTGAGTCGCTCAGCGGGAGGAACGCTCTTTATGACCCTGCTGAGCGCATTCCAGGCCCTGCTCTTTCGCTATACCGACCAGGTACATATTCCTGTCGGAGTACCCATCGCAGGCCGCACAGAACGCAATCTGGAACCCTTGATTGGTTGCTTTATCAATACCCTGGTCATGTGCACTAACTTTTCAGACAATCCTACGTTTCGGGAATTGCTGGGACGCACACGTGAGGTCGCGCTAGGAGCCTACGAACACCAGGATATTCCCTTTGAAAAGCTGGCCGAGGCCCTCCAGCCTGGCCGTGATCTAAGCCACAATCCGCTAACACAGGTGATGTTCGCACTACAAAATGTCCCTCAGGGCGAGATGATCATGCCCGAGCTGACCCTCATTCCACTTCATACGGTGGAGCAAGCCATAGTGAGTACGATGGGCGGACAGGGACAACTGGCGGGCGAGAAACATCAGGCAGCACTCGAAAGCAAAACCGCGATGTTTGACCTGGATGTGATGCTCTGGGAGCGCGACGATTACCTGGTTGGAGAAATCAAGTACAATACCGATCTTTTCGAGTCTGAAACCATCGATCGGCTGTACAGACACTTTCTGACGCTGCTGGCTGGCGTTGTCGCTCATCCCGAAACACACGTGGCCGATCTCCCACTATTGACCGATGAAGAACAACATGAGATTCTAGAGACCTGGAACCCATCACAAATATGCGCCCTGCCGAGCGAGCATGTGCTTACAGCTTTCGCCGAACAGGTAAAGCGTGCACCCCTGGCACCCGCAGTAAGTGACGAGAACACGCATATCACCTATCACGAACTCAACAGACAGGCCGAGCGGCTAGCAGCTCACTTGCAAAGCTATGGGATCAAACCCGAGCGGCTCGTCGGGGTCTATTGCGAACGGAGCACGCTCTGGGCGACCAGCGTCCTCGCGCTGCTCAAGGCAGGAGGGGTCTACCTGCCGCTCGACCCGCGTCATCCGACCAGTCGGGTGCGCTCGGTCCTGACTCGCAGTAACTGCCACTGGGTTCTGACCACGCGTGACCTCGCGCCCCGTCTCACGACTTCGCTGGATACGTCAGTGGTACAGATCCTTTGTCTGGAAGATCTGCTGGCACACGAGACATCGCAGGTATGGCAGGAGCCAGTACACGCGAGCAATCATCTCACATACGTTATCTACACCTCTGGCTCGACCGGTCAGCCCAAAGGTGCCATGATCGAACAGCGCGGGATGCTTAATCATCTCTACGCGAAGATCGAAGCACTGCAAATGGACGAGCAGGATATCGTAGCGCAAACAGCATCGCAGTGCTTCGACATCTCCGTCTGGCAACTGCTCGCGGCCTGGCTGGTTGGCGCACAAACGCGCATCTATCCCGATGAGATAGTAGCCGATCCGCAGCGCCTCCTTAACGCAGTCGAGAAGGATGGAGTGAGCATTCTGGAAGTTGTTCCCTCATGGCTGAGCGCACTGCTCGATGCCCAGGAGCAGACAGGCACGCACACGCCACTGTCGCGCCTGCGCTGGCTTATCCCAACGGGTGAAGCGCTGAGCGGCGATTTGTGCAGACACTGGCTGCAAAGCTATCCACACATTGCCCTGCTCAATGCCTATGGACCAACAGAATGTTCCGACGACGTCACGCACCAGATCATCAGCGAACGGCCAGAAACCAATGACCTGAGTGCCAGAGTCCCCATCGGTAAAGTACTGACCAACCTGCGTATTTACATCCTGGATCGCCAGATGCGACTTCAGCCAGTCGGGATTCCGGGAGAGCTTTACGTTGGAGGGATCGGCGTTGGCCGGGGATACCTGGCTGATCCTATCCGCACGGCGGAGACGTTCGTACCCGACCCATGGAGTTCGCAGAACGGCGAACGCCTCTATCGCACAGGAGATCTCGGCTTCTATCGAGCGGACGGGAGCATCGAGTTTTTAGGCAGAAGAGACCAGCAGGTCAAGCTACGCGGCTATCGCATCGAACTGGGTGAAATAGAACAGGCACTGCGCAAACAGCCAGGCATCAGAGAGAGCGTTGTCACAGTCAACGAGCAGGCACCGGGTAGAGAACAACTGATAGGATACGTAGTAGGTCAGGACAAAGCTACACTCGTGCCAGAAATGCTTTTGCAGGCACTGAAAGAAGATTTGCCTGAATATATGCTCCCGGCAACCATTGTTCAACTGGACAGGATACCACTCACAGCGAATGGAAAAATCGACCGTCAGGCGCTACCCGCACCTGCCGCGCATAATGAGGCGGAAGATGATGACTATCTCGCGCCGCGTGATCCGCTGGAGGAGCAATTGGCCGAGATCTGGCGTGAACTGCTGAACCTCCGACGCGTGAGCATCTCCGACGATTTCTTCACTATCGGGGGTCACTCCCTACTCACAGTACGCCTGCTCAGCCGTATCGAGAAACGCTTCGGCAAACGCCTGCCTGTGGCCGCGATCTTCCAGAACCGCACGATTAAAGCGCTGGCAGAGACCCTGCGTCGATACGCGGCCAGTTCTCCCTGGTCCCTTGCCACCGAAACACAGCCACCCACCGTAGATCTACAGGCCGAGGCAACCCTGGACCTGACTATCTGTCCCGAAATCTGGTCAGGTCGCTTAGTGACAGAGCCAGATACCATCTTTCTGACTGGCGTCACCGGGTTTGTCGGCACCTTCCTCCTGGCCGAACTGCTGACACAGACAAAAGCTGACATTTACTGTCTGGTACGCACTCCCAGCGTGACAGAGGGTCAGCACAAAATTCAGCAGGCGCTGGAGAAAGCCTATCTGTGGCAGCCGGAGTTCCAGGCGAGAATCAAGGTCCTTCCCGGCGACCTGGCGCAGCCACAACTTGGATTGGACAAAGCAACATTCGCGCATTTAGCTGGACAGATCGATGTCATCTATCATAACGGAGCTGCCGTCAATATGCTCTATCCTTACGAGGCACTTCAGGCCACAAACGTTCAGGGCACACGCGAAATCATCCGTCTGGCTACGACAGACAAAATCAAGACGCTTCACTATATCTCGACGCTGAGCGTCTTCTCCCACAAAGGAGAAACTCTCGTCCAGCGGGTACGTGAACAGGATAACATTGACGAGTATCACAAATATGTGCGCGGTGGCTATGCACAGAGCAAATGGGTGGCGGAAAAGCTGGTCTCAATCGCACGCTCACGCGGGCTGCCAGTCGTCATCTATCGACCCGGACGCATCACCGGACACAGTCAAACCGGGGCCTGGCAGGCTGACGACACGCTCAGCGTGATGATACGTGGCTGTATCCAGTTAGGGATGAGTCCTGCTTTTGCCTCCGAAACGCTGGAGATGATGCCCGTGGATTATGTTTGTCAGGCCATTGTAGCTCTGGCCAGGCGCAAGGCCTCGCTCGGTCAGGCCTTCCACCTTTACAGTCCAGCCACCACAAAAGTCAAAGAGGTTATTGAGTGGATCAGAAATGCCGGGTACCAGATCCAGCAGGTCGAGTATCCAGTCTGGCAGGCCGCACTGGCACGCAGTAGCGCTGCTGGTCCAGACAATGCACTCGCTCCGCTCCTCGAAGTCTTTCTTCAGCCGAGCCAGAAAAATAATATCTTACCCCTTCCTGGCGTTTCGTCAGAGGTCGAACAGGAGCAACAGATGCCAATTCAGCCGCCGGTCGTTCTTCCCGAGACTCGTCTCACGCAGGCCGCACTGGCTAAAACAGGGATCTCCTGTCCACCAGTAGATGCTCAACTGATTCAAGCCTATCTCTCTTATATGGTACAGAGCAACCTGCTTCAAGCTCCGGCAAATATCAACTAGATGGAGTAGAGGAACTATTTAGTTAGAAGAGCGGAGGAGTGTTTTGCGGGGCGAACGCCCCGCAAAACACTCCTCCGCTCTTTCTGGCGGCTGCGCCGCCAGCGTTTAAGGGAGAGATGGCTGAGTTTGGAAGCAGCAAAGCTGCTTTCAAACTCAGCAATCTCTCCCTATTATCGGGGAGGGGCGGCTTTCCAAGCCGCAGAAAAGTGAAGGATGACTCAGACCTCTAGCATGATACCCAGAGCACGTTCACAGGCAATCCGATAAACATGCGCAGCCAGCGCAACATCCTCTATGGCCAGGCCAAACGGATTCACCAGAATAATCTCCTCCTCATTCAGGCGTCGGTCCTTCGTTCCCGCGACCACCTCACCAAGTTCCGCATCAACACGGCGGCATTGCGGCCCTTGCAGTTCGGACGCAGCATCAGGTGCCAGAATCTGACCGGCACGATACATACGTCCTAGCAGGCGACGATCATCAGCGCTGACAAGGTGCCAATCATCTACAATCACACGATCCACGCCCAAAGCCACCTCAGGCAGGGGATCGTCCAACGAAATGTTGACCAGAAGCGAACCTGGCTGGAGCCAGTCGAGGTGGATATACCCTTGCGTAGTCGTTGTCATTGGAACAATGAGCTGAGAGCAACGAATTGCCTCTTCCGCGCTCCCAGAGAGCTGAAGCTCAATCTCGCGCTCCCTGGCCGCCTCCGCCATGCTCTCCAGCAAGGCTGAAGCATAGGTTGCATTCATATCGTAGAGATGAACACGCCGCAATTCGGGAAAGTGCTCACGCCTCTGGAAAAGAAGCTCAAGGTGAGCCCGCGCCTGCGCTCCCGCGCCGATGACAGCCACATCCCGCAATCCTCGGCAGGCAAGCAGTTCAGCCGCCAGAAGTGTCACACTGGCAGTACGCAGAGAAGAGATAAAAGCTCCCTCCATGATACAGATCGGACGCGCGGAAAGCTCATCAAAGAGCAGGGTCAGACCACTGGCCCGTGGCAAACCATGTCCAGGATTGGCAATATTTCCATTGATAATCTTTGATCCTACTGCCTGCAAATCACCGCCAATGTAGCCAGGCATATTCAAGCTGCGAGCGTTTTCACCGCGAGCATTGCGCCAGGGAAGATAAGCTTCATCGGGCAGCACTGTCTGTCCGCTGCTATGTAAGAGAAACACCTCGCCTATCACCGAGACGCTATCGAGTTCCGCACAGGCCGCTCTGACATCTCTGCCGCAGAGATAACGTATACCAGAGGGGATCATTCTTTGGTTCCTTCCTCCAGAACAATGGCCTGCACCGGCTCCAGGTCCCTATCGGTCAGACAAATTTCCTGCTCTTGCAGCCACTGTTCACTAAAAATAGAAGAGGCATAGTTATGGCCATCATCGGCACAGATGCAGACAACCCGACTTACGGCAGGATGGTCCGCGAGGTAGCGTGCACAGGCAGCCAGAGAGGCCCCACTGGAGCCTCCCACCAGCAATCCTGTTGCAGCGAACACAGCGCGACAATAGGCAAAAGCTTGCTCATCTTTCACCAGCATATAAGTATCGTAGAGATCGCGAGTGAGAAAACTGGATGGGCGGGATGAACCAATGCCAGTAAGCCGTCGAGAAGCAGGCGGCGTGCCGAAAATGACTGAACCATAAGCGTCAACCCCTATCACCTGAGTTGTTGGACTGACTTCACGAAAGTAGCGGCCAATGCCAGCCAGGGTGCCACAGGTAGAGGTTGGAACAAAAAGCGCTTCGATCTGGCCATGCATCTGAGCATATACTTCGGGAGCAGTCGTCTGATAATGAATGGCGGGATTAGCCGGATTAGCGTACTGGTTGGTCCAGGTATAGTCAGGGTGACGTGAGCAAAGCTCATGGACACGGGCCAGTCTGGAGAGCAAGTAGCCTCCGGTAGTGTCTGGCTCGTGGACCATCTCGAAATCCGCGCCAAAGGTCTTCAGACGTCGCAGGTTTTCCGCAGTGGTCTTGGGATCGACCACTGCGATGAAGCGCAGGCCGTACTGCCGACAAAGAGAGGCCAGAGCGATGCCCAGGTTTCCTGAGGTAGATTCGACAATCACCGAGTTTGTATGCAATCTGCCCTGCTCCCTGAGGTCGCGCATCAACGCGAAGCCAGTCCTGTCCTTCATTGAGCCGGTAGGATTGAATCCTTCCAGTTTCAGATAGATGCTGCGCTTCCGTCCCTCAATGGTTAGAGAGATAGATGCCAGCGGCGTATTCCCCACAACGCCTGGCACCCACACCGGTTCGAGCAAGGTCGCGGTGGTGCCCTGGAGATCCAGGTATGTATACTCCATCTGTATCCCTTTTTCTCCTTTACGGAGACTACGGCAGAGAGCCGCGCTTCCCTAACGCTGCCTCATATGTGGGCAACGGGGGTAATGCTATATTCAGACCGATTACCTTCAGTTTCTTTGCCAGCGAATCGCGAGCATAACGAGGCGTTTTCCACGGATCTTCACGTTTATCCAGCAACATTTGCACATCCTTAGCCGCTGGCGCGACCGCAGTGAGCGCCGCCGGAGCGTATTTTTCGAGCGAGGCAACGATCACCGGAATATATTCCGGCGTAGTCTGCAACGTATCACGCAAAAAACGCATGCCAAAGAGCACATGACGCGACTCATCACGCGTCAGGGCGATCATACCAGAGCGAAAGGCAGGAAAGAGGTTTTCCTGACGATACAGTTCGAGCAGAGAGCGCTGTCCAGAAAGACCCATCATGCCCTCAATGACTAGATGATAGAGTACCACTCCTTCAACAAGAGTGGCAATCTTTTCTGGTTCACGGCGCAGACGTTCAGCAACGTCGGTCAGAGAATCGAGCAGGATATAACGAGCACCCGAGTTGAGATACTGACGTGCGCCGGTTAATCTCTCCGCCAGGGTCTCGCTCTCATCAGCAAAAACCTCGCAGAAAAATTTATCGAAGAAGACGGCATGACGTGCCTCGTCTACCTGTTGAGTCGTAAGAAAGATACGCGCCTCTTCGTCAGAAGCGGCCCGGATATAAGCCCCAAGGGCATCGGTCACGCTCACCTCGCCCTGGAAAAACATTGCCATGGCGGCAATGTGCTCGACGCGCTCTTCGTCCATCATATCTTCCCATTGGATACGATCAGAGATAAAATCGAGGTCCTGCGTCTTCCATTGCTGGCGTTCCCAGCGATTATAAAGCTCTCGATACGAAGGCAGATACACCTGATCATCAATACCACGCAACACAACGTCAACCGGCACATCCTTTAGCTGATCGAGAGGAGCATCTTCAGGAAGAATTTGAGATGCCATCTTTCCCTCCTAAATACGCATTCCCCCGGCAATACGGGTAGACTGCGCACGATATGATTGAGTTATGATCTGCCAGACGGGCTGGGAATTGCTGCGCCAGAAAAAATGATCGCCCGGCAGCATATGTAAAGAAAAAGACGAGCGTGTTTGTTCACGCCAGGCGTCCAGCACAGCCCGACTGACACGCTGATCCTGCAAACCACCAAAAACTGTCATGGGGATAGCCAGCGGCTCCTCCGACGTATGAGCGTAGGTTTCACACACCCCGAAATCCGCGCGGAAGATCGGTAGGAAGAGCTGGCGCAGTTCAGGATTCTCCAGTATCCCCTGTTGCGTCCCATTGAGTTCCTGAATTTTCCGCACCAGTTCCGCATCCGAGAGTAGGTGCAGAGCTTCTTCATTTGGAATATGTGGTGCGCGATAGGCCGAGAGAAAGAGGTGCACAGGCGCAGGCTGTCCCTGCTGAATCAGGTAATGAGCCAGACCATAACTGATCAGGGCGCCCATGCTATGCCCGAAAAAGGCGAAAGGCTTATCAAAACGGGGCTGCAAGGCCTGAGCCAGTGCACTGATGAGTTCGTCAAAATGGGTAAATGGGCGTTCCGGCAACCGATTCTCCCGACCTGGAAGCTGGACTGGACAAACCTCTATTTCTGGCGCGAGTCCGTTCACCCAGGGATAATACATCGAAGCGCCACCACCTGCGTTGGGAAAACAGAACAGGCGTAACTCAGCCTGCGGTCCAGGCCGTGACCCAAAAATCCATGGATCTCCTTGTGAGCCTGATTTCATCTCGCTTCTCCTTTTTCAACCCGCAAATCAGGTTGACTCAGTTTTCAACCCGCAAATCAGGTTGACTCAGTCACTATTCCCGGCACTCGTGAGTTAACGGGCAGCCTCCATCTGCTTGCGCAGGCTCAAGGGGCGCATATCTGTCCAGACCTCCTTGATATACTCCAGGCATTCCGCCTTCGACCCGCTTTTCCCTCCATCCGACCAGCCGGGCGGATTTATCCGCTCGGTCGGCCAGATAGAGTATTGCTCCTCGTGATTAAGCACAACTTTATAGATGATAGTATCTTCCTGATCTCGCTCGTACATAAAGCTCCGTCTCTCAAATGCAACTAGTTATTCGTAACTCAGGCTCTGGACAATCTTGACGCGCACGGCAGCCATAACCGGACCCGCACTGGCCAGCGAGGATAGAATAACGACTGCTACCAGCGTCCAGACCAGGTCAAGCGCGTTAAAAGCGAAGGGAACCGGAGCAAGCACATGAGCCTGGACCAGGACCAGACCATACGCCTCTGGAATACCGATCACCATAGCCAGTAGCCAGGCCAGCAGTCCCAGCGTTGTCCCTTCAGCCCAGAATACCTGGATGATCTTTCGACGCACCGCTCCCATTGAGCGTAGAATGCCAATCTCACGCCGACGCTCCAGGACGCTCATAGATAGAGCGTTTGAGAGTCCAATGGCCCCAACCAGGGCAACAATGATCGCGACCGCGTCAAGCATGGTATAGATAATCCCATACTTGCTCTGATACTGGGCAATCAACTGCTGCGGGGTTGTCACCTGCGCGATAAACCCTGCGTTAATCATGGCCGTATTAACGCTCTGCGTCAGAGCGTCCAGCTCTGCTGGCGTGGGTGAGGCATAGGTTGACTGGATCATGACACTCTGAGTATAGCCTGCAGGCAACTGTAACAGCGTGTTGAACTGTCCAATTGGTTCGATCAGGACTCCGAGATTGCCAGGTCCAATGCCACTGAAATCTTGCGCGATGCCAATGATGTGCCAGTTCGCCTTATAGGTGCTAAGCGTAAAAGCGATGGAATCTCCTACGGTCAGCCCGGACTTATTAGCGGCGTCCTGGCTGATAATCACCGCGTTTTGATCGTTCGCGGTAAACCAGCGGCCAGCGACGAGAGTTTTGTGATACATACGGGTATTAAGCTGCACACCGGTCAGGGTCGCATCTCCCCACTGAGTTGAACCAGTATCCTGAAAAATGCTCTCTGTGGCCTGGACATTCTTCACTGAACTCAGTACTTGCTGAAACTTACTGAAGGGTTCAGGGTCAGAGAGGGAGACCCTGGCATCGAAATGATAAACATCGTAGACATGATTCAAGAACGTATTGAACGAATAGCTCGCGGTCTGCACTGCCAGCAAAGAGGCGATAGCAATGGCCAGCGAGGCCACCGTCAGAATGGTGCGCAGTCGCTTGCGAAAAACCCCGCTTACGCCAAACTGGATAGTCTGAGGAAAGATACCGCAGAGAGAACGCGAAACCTTTGCCCAGACCCCTCTACCTGAGGTCGTATTTGACAGACCATAGCCCTGTAAGGCCTGGCGGGCAGTAATTTTTGTGCCAATCCAGACAGGGATGATCGTAGCCAGCAGGGGCGTGCCAATTCCAACTGCCAGACTCTCCAGAATCTGCCAGGGAATAATTTGCACCGGGCCAATACTCAGACTGACCAGACTGCCAAGATAGTTAGCCAGTAGATAGCCACCAGCGATACCTGCGACCAGGCCCACTACGGTTCCAATCACGCTATAGCAAAAGACCAGTGCCAGATAATGGCGCATAATCTGTCCGCGCTGACCGCCAAGCGCCTTCATAGTCCCGATGATCTTTATTTGCTCAGTCACCAGTGAAGAGATCGTGCCGAGCAGGAGGATCACACTGATTACGATAGCAATGATAGAAAGCAGGTCCATGATCGCAAAGATCCCGTTGGCGGTACTTGAGACACTGTCATCATGTCCGACATCGGTGCCCTGGACGGGTGTGTGATGAGCTTGCATAACGGTCGCTAACTGGTCGAGGGTCTGATAGCGTGCGCTATAATTGTAGAGTTGGATAGCGAAGTCAGTCACACCGTTCCGGTTAAAAACCTGTTCAAAAGAACTCTCGGCCATGTAGCCATAGCCCTCACCAGCCAGAGAAGCGACCGGACGACCCTGGGTCTGGACATAGCCGGAGACGGTTAAATTCCGATAGTTCTTGCCAGCTTGAACCGAGATCTGGCCACCAATCGGTACATCGTCATACGAGCGCGAGCCCGTCTCAAGAACAATCTGATTCGGTCCAGGCAACGAGCCTTCCACCAGTTTAAAACGATTCATCTGAAGATGCTGGAAGTCCTGTAGACCCAGGATCTGGATCACCTGGTCATCCTGACCAATCGCCCAGCTCGTTACGATGCTTCCCTCGGCCTGTACCGCCTTCACATTTGGCTGGGCACGCAACACACTGGTAAAATCGGGATTCGTCGGATTAGTATAGATGTGCATATCCGGCACAGAGGTCTGATTTGTACTGAACGCCAGACTCGTTCCGAACTGATTCGAAGCCACATTAATCGCCGAGAGACCGATAATACCGATAGCGATCCCGACGATGGTCAGGGCAGTACGCACTTTACGATAAGCAATGTCTTTGACAACCTTCTTCGCCATTGCTGACATGATTCATCTCCTCTTTCGTACCGCGCACGCCTTTTGATGTATGCTCGTCTTCCTCCACGCCCTCACTTGCACCAGAGATCATCTGCATACACCTCAGGCATGTGCGCTGCTCTGGTGGACGACGCGCCCATCCAGCAATTCCAGGCGATCAGTTGCCCGCTCCGCCAGCGTAGGATCATGGGTGACATAAATGACCGTCTTGCCAGACTGAGCCAGAGATGCCAGCAGATCAAAAATCTGGCTGGACGTTTTCGAGTCGAGATTCCCTGTTGGCTCATCAGCGACCAGCATAGGTGGGTCATTTGCCAGCGCACGAGCAATAGCCACGCGCTGCTGCTGACCACCGGACAGTTCAGAGGGCAGACGGCTACCATATCCATCCATTCCAACGAGCTTGAGGCATTCTACAGAGCGCTCACGCCAGCGACGGCGCGGAATATTTTTCCCCAACTCCAGTGCCAGCAGTACATTCTCCTGCGCGGTCAAGGTTGGCAATAATTGAAAAAACTGAAAGACGATACCTACCTGTTTACCGCGCCACTGCGCCAGGCGATTCTCGCTCATCTTCTGTAAAACACTGCCACCAAAAAGGACACGGCCAGCGCTGGGACGATCGATACCGGTCAGGATATTGAGTAGCGTCGATTTCCCACTTCCTGATGGTCCATTAATGGCAAACAGGCTCCCGCGTGTAATCTCGAACGAGACATCCGCAAGAATGGTAACGCGATTCGCTTTACTGACAATCTCCTTTGAGACATTCTCTACACAGATATGTGGCAACGTGTCTGTTTGCCAGGAAGGAGCCGATGTGAGTTGAGAGGTTGCCATGTGACATTCCTTTCTGAGCATTCGCGCTACCGTTTGAGCGCGTTCCAACATCTAATAATGGCTCAATGAGCCTTGCTGCTTCGCAACGCGTTCACAGCCTTTAAAGATCAGCCAACCGACAATCAGATAGACAGCCGAGTTGAGCAGCAGTCCTCTGAGGCTGCCGTCGGCCCAGGTTGATGCGAATGATTGTCCCTGTAGAAGGATCTGGCGCAGCACTTCAATGCCCTGAGTAATGGGCAACGTTTTTGCGATTGCAGCCAGCCAGCCGGGGAAGTTCGTGATTGGAAGTAGAGAACCGGTCAGAAACAGCAATGCATTCTGAATCAGATCGGCAAAGCCCTCAACCTGTTTAAATACCAGGGTTGCACCGCCTAGAATGAGCGTAAAGCCGAACAGTCCCGCCAGGGTCAGGAGAAGCACCGGAATAGCCTCCCAGCGTGGGGCAAAGCTGATATGCACCAGCAGGAGCAGGATGACAGAGACTAGCAGAACCATAATCGTAGCGGTGATCAGCATTGCCAGCATACGTCCAAGCACGAGAATCTCTGTGGGAGCAGGCGTCATGTAGGTCTGTTCAAGCGTGCCCGCTTCTGCCTCGCCATGCAGATCTGCGCTGGTACTTAGAACGGTGATGCGGGCATAGAACCAGACGATATAGCCAATAAAAAGGGTTGAGAGCTGGACGGAATTGAAATGACCTCCGCCCAGCAGGAAAGCGGCACCGATAAAGATGGTACCGACCATAATGACCTGGACAATCACATCAAACTTATAGTTCCAGGAGATGAGAATGCGCTTGTACAGCTCGTTATACATAACTAACAACGTGATGTTCATGCTGCTGGCCCTCCTTCTCGTTCTCAGTTAGTAACTGCACAAAAATCTCTTCCAGATCTGGCTCAATCTGCGTTACAGACAGCAGAGGCAGTGAGAGATCTTGCAGTTGGGTAATGTAACAGTGGAGAGTATGCTGGTCAGCAATTGCACCTGTGATGATGCTCTCACCCTGCTCGTAAGTCACAGTCATATCTGGGAAGAGAGCAATAGAGCGATCTGGCAACTCTCCCTTGACGCGTATCTGATAGTGCTCCTGGCTAAAGAGATGCAGGAGTTCTTGCAATGGCTGATCGGTCACCAACTGACCTCTGCGCATAATGGCAACGCGATCACACAATTCCTGCGCTATATCGAGCTGATGGGTAGTCAGCACGACGGTTCGACCCTGTTCTTTAGCCAGACGAGTGATCCATTCCTTCATTATGCGTGTGGCCTGGACATCCAGTCCAAGGGTCGGCTCATCCAACAGAACGATAGAAGGTTCAGCGATCAGAGCGCAGGCAATAGCAACCTTCTGCTGCATGCCACGCGAGAAGGTACGCAAGGTTTCGTCGCGCCGTTCCCAGAGATCCAGTTCGCGTAAGAGCTGCTCTGCCCGCACTCTGAGCGGTTTGCCAGAGACACCTTTGAGATGACCAAAGTACATCAGATTAGACCAGGAAGAGAGTCGCCAGTAGACATTGCGCGTGCCTTCCAGCACAACCCCAATCTGACGCATAGCCGCGCTCCGTGCGCCTGTCACATCATAGCCATTCACGCGCACCTGGCCCGTTGTGGGCGTGACCAATCCACAAATCATTTTGATCGTTGTCGTTTTACCCGCACCATTTGAGCCAAGAAAGCCAAAGATCTGACCGGCAGGAACGGACAGGTTCAGATTATCCACAGCCTGCACGGCGCTTTTATGGCTACCTCTATACGTTTTACTGAGAGACGTAATCTCAATAGCAGCCGAAGAAATTTGAGAAGATGTTACCATGTAGCGCTACTCCTTGTGCATTGTGCAGGCTTTCTCCACCTGCATTTAGCCTATTCACTTGTAACAGTTCACCCCAAGTGTACTGTAGTTGGAAGTAGGCTGTCATGTAGTGCCAACGGTACTTTTCCTACGCATGGAGAGGATATGAATCAGCTCTCACTTTTTCATAGGTAATGGATGAGTTTAGGAGCAGCTTAGCTACTTCTAAACTCATCCATTACCTATGAAAGATCAGGCCTTTAGATACTATGCATAAAAAGACAGTGCTCGCTCGGGATACTTCACGACAAGCTCAATCAGCCCTCCCCAGGAAAAAAGAGCATGGGAGGTAGCGCAGTAGCGCTGCCTCCCATGCTCAAAAACGGGTGGGCGGGCGGGGAAAGAAAGATTTTTGAGAAACCCTGCCCGTTCATGGGCCGCATTGACATAGAAATAACACTATGTTATCTGTTTTATTGTAAATAGCACTATCCCCAAACAGTCGAATCGAGCAAATTCATGAAAGGAAAGGAAATCCTATGGAGAACACCTCTGAAGCAACGGCTGTTGCTAGCCGATCAGACAGGGGTATGTCTGATTGGAGAAAGGGCTTGCAGTTTCCTCTCACGTTTGGATTGGTAAGTTGTGGTGCCATCGGGGCGTTCCTGTTTACAGTAACTTATCTACTTGAAGGGATCACACGACCGGGCTACGATGCAGGGCTGCAGCCAATTAGCGCTCTGAGCCTTGGCCCTGGCGGCTGGGTACAGCAGGTCAATTTCGTCGTCTTCGGTGTCCTATTGGTCCTCTCGGCTGTTGGCTGGTATCGGCTCCTGACGCCAGGACGGGGTGCGATCTGGTTTCCTCTGCTCCAGAGCATCAGTGGCCTGTGTCTGATTGGCGCTGGGGTGTTTTCCATGGATCCCTTTCCTGGCTACCCACCAGGGGACCTCCTGACGACTTCAACGCTGCATGGGACGCTTCATAGCATCTTCGCATGGGTGATCATTCTTACGCTGGCCGCAGGTTGTTTCGCTTTTGCACTGTATACGCTACACGAACATTGGCATAGGTGGTTCGTGTTCTACTCGCTGGTAGTTGGCGTGCTCATCCTGCTCTTTTGGTGGGCGTTCGTCCAGGATGCGTCCGGAACGGTTTCCTGGCTGGTACCGTTTGCCGGGTTGGCGGAGCGCCTGTCAGCCGTGAGTCACGACCTCTGGATATGTTTGATCGTGCTCAGGCTCTTTTTGGAAAAAAGGAGGAAGCCGATTCATGTCTGAAAACGGGACGCCGAACACTGGCTCCTCGATTACGGGAGGTCTTCTTGATTTCCGGCGTCATCGTCTTTCGTTTGTCCGCGTTGGTCTGGTCTCCCCATCTACGTCAGCATGTTATGAGATGGCCTGGGAGGAGCAAGGCATCTTGAAGACGCTTGCTCCTCCTGAGAACGATAAGAGCTTGCGCTTAAGCTATTGTGCGTTTGCTGGATAAAAGCAACATTCGTGACCGAGTCGAGATCCTTGAAGGGATGAAAAGATGCCAATCCTAAGAGAATTGGAGGGATATGCAAGATTTTGACGAGTGCCTGACGACGAGTAAAGAAACAGTGATAAACTTCTCTTTTGCCATCAACCAGCAAAGTTCCCAAAAAGGAAAAGCCGCTCCAGCGGCTACGTATGCGGCTGGAGCGGTCATCGTATGAAATACGGGGTGCCGAAGGGGGGACTCGAACCCCCATGCCCTTGCGAGCACAACGCCCTGAACGTTGCGTGTCTACCAATTTCACCACTTCGGCTCTTTCCATTTGTTCCTCAGAACGTGGCCTATAATACAGTATCTCTCCTCCTCCTGTCAAGAGCATCCACACCTTATTTTAAAAACTCGCCTTCAAAAGACTCTGTTGGCGAAGGCAATTCGCCGGCGAATGGCCCCACATCCCTTTTTTTAGAGATATTTCGCCAATAAAGTCCTTTAAAGAAGAGAGGGATCAGATAAACCGAGAGAAAGAAAAATCCAGGGTTATGGAGTGCTCCGAAAGCCAAAGGCTTTTGGAGCACTCCATAACCCTGAGAGAAATCTCTATCGATTGCTTTTTTCAGCAGAGTGCAGTATACTCTCCTCAGAAATGCCCAATATGCGGCGTCAACCGAAAAGTAAACGCGATGAGCGGGATAATGTATCTCTGGTCAGGTCTCAGAGAATCGTGGGTCGGTGCAACACGATGATCCTACAGAGAGAAATCCACCCACGAGCGGGCGCGACGAGCGTCAACGGCAGCCTCCGTTAGCAGGCAAAAATAAGTTTCGTTGGAGATCGATCACACTCCAGCGAAAGAAGCAAGGTGGCACCACGACTTCACGTATTTAGCGTCGTCGTCCTTCAAGAGGACAGGACGCTTTTTTTATTGCCAGAATAGAAAATCGTCCACTTAAGAACAAGAAAGATATGAGTTTATGCTAGATCTTACATTTATTCGGAATAATCCTGAACAGATCAAAGAAGCCTGTCGGCTAAAAAACAATAACCTGGATGTCGATCACCTGCTAGAGATAGATCGTCAGGTAGTGACATTACAACATCAGACTGAGGAAACACGCGCAGAACAAAAACAGCTCTCAAAACGCATCCAGGCAGCAGGCAAAGACAAAGAATTACGCGATCAACTCATCGCCCACGGCAAGGACCTGGCCGAGTCACTCAAAATGCGCGAACCAGAGCTCAATAAACTCCTGGAAGAGCGCCAATATCTGCTTTACCTGGTTCCTAATATTCCCGATCCCAGCACTCCTATAGGCAAAGACGAAAATGATAACGTGCCCATCAAATATTGGGGCGAAAAGCCACAGTTCACCTTTGAGCCGTTGGATCACTACACGCTCATGCAGAGACTTAATCTCGTTGATATTGAACGCGGAGTAAAAGTTGCTGGCGCTCGTAGCTATGTCCTCAAAGGCGATGCAGTGCGCCTGGAAATGGCTCTGATGAATTTTGCCATGGATCGCCTCTCACACAAAGGGTTCACTCCTCTGATCGTGCCAGCCATGGCTCGCGAGTTCTGTTTTATCGGCACCGGTCAGTTTCCTAAAGGACGCGACCAGGTCTATGCTATCGAGGGACAGGATACCTTTCTCGTAGGTACCTCTGAGGTCTCTATCACTGGTATGTATAAAGACGAAATCTTCAAAGAAGAGGAACTCCCTCAAGCCTTCGTAGGCTACTGTCCCTGCTTCCGTCAGGAGGCTGGTACGTATGGCAAAGATACTCGCGGCGTCTTTCGCATCCACCAGTTTAATAAAGTGGAACAGTATATCATCTGCAAAGCCGATCACGAGGAGTCGGTACGCTGGCATGAGCAGTTACTGCAAAACTCCGAGGAACTCGTACAGGCACTGGAGATGCCCTATCGCGTCCTGCATGTTTGCACCGGAGACATGGGTGATGGTAAAGTTGGTATGTATGATATCGAATGCTGGCTGCCCAGCGAACAACGCTACCGCGAAACCCATTCGTGTTCGTACTTACACGATTGGCAGGCCAGGCGCGTCAATATGCGCTACCGCGATGCCGATGGAAAACTGCGCTTTGTACATACCTTGAATAATACTGCCATCGCCTCGCCCCGCATCCTTCTGCCTCTACTAGAGACCCATCAGCAGAGCGATGGCAGTATACGGATTCCCCTGGCACTGCAACCGTACATGGGCGGTCAGGAGTATATAAGACCCCGAACTAATGCAGTCGTTCAATAAAAATTGGAAAAACATCTATGAGTCATCCCTCTTTTTGGAAAAATGAACAAACGCCCTTTCTGGCGGCTACTACGCCGTCCTATTTGAAGGGAGAAATGGCTGAGATTGCAAGTAGAGAAGCTGCTTGCAATCTCAGCCATTTCTCCCTTTTTTCTTAGGGAGGGGCTTTGCAAGCCCCTGAAAAATGAGGGATGACTCATAACCACTGCGGGAGATATTCTCCCGCACACATCTGGTTTTTTTTAGAAAAACTATTCACCAGGAAAGGCAGAACTTCATGGAAAAAAAGACTGTTCTAGAGGGAGAAGCACAGAATGCCTCTGAACGGCGTGTCGTGATGGATGTGCGCGATATCACCAGAGTTTTGCCACTTGGACGCGAACAAATCGACATTCTCAAAGGCATTAGCTTTCAGATCTTGAGCGGCGAGTTTGTCTCCATTATTGGCCCCTCTGGCTCCGGGAAAAGCACCCTCCTTGGAATTATCGCTGGCCTGGATAACCCTACCACCGGTCAGGTGCTCATCGATGGTGTAGATATCACTCATATGAGCGAGAGCAAACTGGCAGAGATACGCAACAAGAAAATTGGCATGGTCTTCCAGGCCTTTAACCTCATTCCAACGCTGACCGCCCAGGAGAATGTCGAGGCTCCCCTCTATGTGGGAAAACATAAGTTCTCTCCCTCCACACGCGCACGCGAACTACTTGAACTGGTGGGACTCTCTCACCGTCTCTCCCATCGTCCCAATCAACTCTCCGGTGGCGAGCAACAGCGAGTAGCAATCGCTCGCGCTCTGGCCACTGATCCCGCCTTTGTGATTGCTGACGAACCAACGGGCAATCTGGATGCCAAAAACGGCGAAAATGTGCTCAAACTTATTGCCTATCTCCGCCAGGAAACTGGCAAAACGTTCATTATTGCCACCCACGATCCCACCGTAGCCTCACATGCCGACCGCAGTATTCGCATCGTCGATGGCCTGATCGCCGAAATTGAGAGCAAGTAAGAAGAACAAAGATCGTACGAGCGGCACAGCACATGTCTGTCTTGTTCGCACGATCTTTTTGCCTTTATCCTACAGTAGAAAGAAGAAAGGACAGTACAAGCAATACAATGTATGTCTGTATTGCTTGTACTGTCCTTTCGCTCTTACAATATAATATAGAAAAACTTCAATCGTCCAGGCTCTCTATACTAAAAACAGAGTTCACTGACGAATAGAGCAAAGCTGAACGCAGAAGGATGCAACGTTGTTTCCTTCCTTGTTCAGATGTACTAAATTGAAATGAAAAGGACAGATAAATGTCAACAAACGCGAACGATTCCAGCATGTCTAATATCGTTGACGCCGCTTCCAGTCGCTTAAGTTCAGCACGTGATGCTGCCAGCACGAGCCTTGGAAACGCGACAGATAAAGCGAAAGAGATCCAGAGCAGCTATTTCCGTATCACAGACGACGTACCCGAAGCCTTCTGGTACTGGGCTGCTCTGGCTTCGATCATCACATCTGCGCTCCTCTTTTTTGTAGGCGAGCGCAAATGGAGCACTTTTGTGGGTCAATGGCCTCCCACGTTCCTGCTCTTCGGACTCTTTCACAAACTCCTTGGACCCGGCCATGATGGAGAGAATTAGTCTTTAAACACAAAGCAACATG
>DAOTTL010000199.1:0-13228 GCA_034438135.1 Ktedonobacteraceae bacterium
GATCACCGGGAGCGGGACCGCCAGATCTCTCACGATATCCACTTCGTCCGGCAACTGTTCCAGCAACTCACGCGTAATCTCCTGAATGCGCGGCTCTAACTGCGCCACCATACGCGGTGTAAATGCCAGATTGGCCAGATTGCGCAACTGGCGATGGCGCGGCGGGTCCATGAAAATGAGGCTGGCGTGTGACGTCTTTGCGCTCTCGTTCAAAGAGAGCGTCTGGGCAATATCCGACGAGAATGTCGCATATTCGGAGAGAACGCGCTGAACATCAGCATAGCGAAACACATGCCAGGTGGCATGCTGCTCGTCATAAAACACAGGCTGTGAACCACGCATGGCACGGTACCACTCATAAGGAGCAAAAAAGTTCTGATAGTTTCTCGACATGACTCTTTCTCTTTCTTTCTGTTGGAGGCAAAGGAGGTTTTACGCTTCCTCTTTTCTGACACGCCTCTGTTGTATCTGTCTGTATCTTGAAGAGAGTATAGCGAGAAACGGGGTGAGTCAGCATCACCCGCCAGGGTAAAGTTTGCGGGTGATTGCAGAGAGCGAAAAGCCGACAAGCATTAGAGCAAGTGCAACTGGCGAGTCACGTCGCTGGCTTCCATGCGACTACTCACCGCGAGCTTGCGATAAATGCTCTTCACCTGGGCTTTGACCGTATTGATGGAAACGACCAGTTCGCGGGCGATTTCAGGATTTGAGCGGCCAGTGACGAGAAGGCGC
This sequence comes from Ktedonobacteraceae bacterium, assembly GCA_034438135.1. GTDB lineage: Bacteria > Chloroflexota > Ktedonobacteria > Ktedonobacterales > Ktedonobacteraceae > Paraktedonobacter. The sequence goes on from DAOTTL010000199.1 coordinate 733, forward strand.
AGGACGCGCCGTTCCTGTGGGCTGAGCGGCTCAATCAGCAGAGGAATTGTCGCCGAAAGAGCAGCGCCGTGTTCGTGGGCAAACGCACGCAGCAGATTTCGTATATAGGCCGCCAGTGATCTCTCTCGGACCGTGGGCAGAACAGCCTTGAGTAAGGATGCCACCGTTTCTCCTTCGTTGAGGAAGATCCGCTGGTAACCAGCGGGATAGGCGAGCTTCAGCGCCTCCATGAGCGTCTGTTTCGCCTCCTGCATATGGTGTTCAATAGCCTGGGCCTGAGCTATGAGCAGATGGATCTCCAGTTCGCTCCGCGTGCGAGTCTGGCTCCGGGCCTGCAGGCGCAAGCGGTAAAGCGAGTCCAGGGCTTCGTGCGTCTTCCTCTGCGCGAGAAGCCACCGGGCGAGGAAGAGCGCTTCACGTTCGCGTTGTGCTTCTGTCAGCATCTCTTCCGACGAGGTGGCCTGGCGGGAGGATACCCAGCGCTCTACGCTCGCAAGATCGCCGGAGGCCAAAGCAAGCCTTATCTGATAGGTCTCCATCTCTCGCTGCCAACCTGGCTGGGTGAGGCGGGCAGAAAGATGCTGCAGGGTGTCATGTGCCTGTGCGGTTTGCCCACGCGCATGCAGTATGTGGGCGAAGGTTGGCGCTACCAGGACCATAAGCAGTTCGTTGCCCAGACTCAGGCTCAGAGTATATGCCTCCTGGGCCTCCTGTTCCGCCGTTGCTAACTCATTCCATTCATAGGAGAGGGTGGCGAGCCCGGTAAGAGCTAATCCCCGATCGGAGCGATCATCCCCTACTATCTCAAGAACGTGTCGAAAGAGTTCAGCGGCCTGATACAATTTGCCTTGTCCAAGATAAATGGTGCCTAGAGCAAAGAGAGCAGCACGGAGCGCGTAGCTATTGCCCGTAACTTCAACGATCGCTCGCCCTTCCTGAATGACTGGTAGCGCCTCGTTGAGCCTGCCAGCTAACAAGTCTGCTGTACCGACACCAAGCAGACAGGAACTGCGCCAGAATGTTTCACTTGCAGGCAGGAGTTCGAGCGCCTGCCTGGCGAAGTGCAGTGCGGCGTCGAATTCATTCCAGCGCCCGACAGCCAGAGCGCGTAGGGCCAGGACTTCTCCAAGCCTGGGCCTGTTGTTGGCAATCAACAGACTGCTTTCGGCGAGCTGGAGGTAGTGCTCAAATTGTGAGCGGAGCGCTGGAGTCTGCTGATCCGCACTGAATAGTAGCAGCATGGCATAGGTCTGACTGAGGGTGGGAAAGCTGCGCAGCAGATCTTCAGGCAGTGGCACTATCCAACGACGTAGGGTCTGAAATTCAGCGATCTGGTCGAAGCCTTGCGCTTCGATGAGGCGCGTCATCAGCACGGCGGCACGTTCGGTTTCTCCCGCCTCCAGAGCGGTTTCGATGGCCTCGTCGAGCAAAACATGCTGCTCGTACCAGAAACTGGCTCTGCTGAAGAGTTCGCGCAAGGTCTTCTCACCCAGGCGGTGGCGTGCTTCGTGCTGCATGGCCTCAGCGAACAGGGCGTGATAGCGGTACCACTGGCCTGTCCCTTCCAAGGGGCTCAAAAACAGATTGGCGTACTCGATCTGTTTGAGGAGCGAAGCGCTATCGTCTCTTCCGGTCACTGCGTTGCAGAGCGAACCCGTCAGGCGACTGAGACTGGCCGTTTGCAGGAGAAACAATTGTAGCGGCACCTCTTGAGCGGAGAGCACCTCAGCCACGAGGTACTCCAGGATAGGGCGCTGACTGCCGCTGATGGTTGAGAGTCGTCGCTCCATCTCCTGCGCAGATAATTGTCCCTGACCTTGCAGAGCGAGCGTCATCAGGCGTAGCCCGGTGACCCACCCCTGCGTGCGTGCCAGGAGACGGTCGAGGATGGTGTCCTCACATGCGAAAGAGAGGGCCTGCCGAAGAAACGCGCGTGCCTCTTCTTGGGAAAAGGAGAGATCTGCTGCGCTCAGCTCAACCAGATCATCGTGTGCGCGTAATCGCGCCAGGGAAAGTGGTGGATCGGACCTCGTGATCAGGATCACATGGAGGGTCGCGGGCAGGTGCTCAAGGAAAAAGCTTATGGACCGGTGGATGTCGGGCGTGGTGATGACGTGATAGTCTTCCAGCACGAGGATACCTCGTCCTGGCAACCTGAGCAGTTCATTGAGCAGTGCAGTGAGCATAGCTTCAAGGGAACGCTGTGGGAAAGGAGGCTGCTGGGCCGCGCGGAGAATGGCGAGAGCGGTGTTCCCCAGGTCTTGCTGAAAGCTCTGGCAAGCGGCAATGAGATAGTGCCAGAAACGGAGAGCATCGTTGTCGCCAGCATCCAATGCAACCCAGGCAATTGGGGGGAGCTTCGCACTGCGTGCGGCCATCCAGGCTCGCACCAGAGTCGTTTTCCCAAAGCCAGCGGGGGCGGAGAGAAGGGTGAGTTGACGCTCAAGGCCCGCGTCGAGTTTCGCCAACAAGCGTTCGCGCGCGATAAGGGAAGGGTGGAGACGCGGAGGACGAAGCTTTGGCATCAGAAGGACATCCACGTGTTCCAGTGAGCCGCTGAGGGGCAAAAGATGTTCGCCCAGCAATGGACTCGTCTTGTTTCTTGCTTTAGCTTGATAAGCTATAGAGAGAAGTCGCTTCTGTTCCTGAGAACCCTCCCTGCTAGCCTCAGGAAGGTCGTCTCCCTCTCCCTGGTGCGTTTGCGCGTTAAGTGCCCGGGCCACATCTTCTAAGCGTGCCATTGAGAGATCAGCGCTGCGTCCAGCATACTTCTTGAGCATCCGCTTTCCCTGGCGTCGATAGGCGTACCAGTAGGCGTCTTTCCCGCGCGGTCGTTCCTCCTTCTGGAAGGAGAGGAAACCATACTTGCTGTGGAAGGAAAACGAGGTGTGGGAGGCCAGCCAGCCATACCAGGCGTGATCATCTCCTGCGAGAACAGGATCTTCCTTGTTCTGCTGGGTAAAGAGTTCATACCTATCTTGCTCAGCAGACCAGCGTAGTGTATACACAGCGGATTTTGGCATTCTTTCTCCTCAAGAGGTGAGTGAGTGAGTGAGTGATACCCAACAGCGTTTTCTGAGTGATTATACCCATTGGAAGGAAAGAATGCAAGTGATACCCAACAATGTCCTGCTGAGCAGATGATAAGCTCTACAACTTCTACAAAGAAGGATTATTCTGGTGTGGATGATCATTGCGAGGAAAGGATGTGCTTTACTCTCCTCGATAAACAGCCAGGCAGAAATTGGAGAGGAAATCGTGTGCATTTTGTATAGCACTTTGCTTCTGCTAAGATTACTGTTCTTGAAAAAAACGGAAAAAACTCCAGCAAAACCAGCAGAAGCCTGTGACCTGCCGAGGGAGGGAGGGAGGGAGTGCCTGATGAATCTTATCGCCGACTGTCTCTCCCGACCAGTTCAACGCACAAGGTCGAGCGTGCTCCCTCCCCAATGTGATCCAGTTGGGACGGAAGGACCTGCGAGAAGGACGACCAAATGCCTCTTCTCTGGTCGTGTGATCGAAATCGGAGTAAAACAGATGACAGATGCGGGAATGCGATCAGTGGAGTGCCCGGAGTGTCTCTCAATGCGTAGCTTCACCCATCTCGAAGAAGCCATGCACTTTCCTCCTCACGATTCCCGCAAAACCAGAACCCCAAATCGTGGCGCACGGTGGGTCAGGCGTGAGGGAGCATGGGAACCGGCTCTTCGATAAATGGCAAACCCAGACGAGAGGCCCATCGACCAGGCCCTTGCGGGATGACAGCTCGGCAACGCGCCTTACCCCAGACAGATGAGCTTTCTCCTCCCTTTCGCCGGTTGGATAACGTCTGCGCACCTGGCTACCGGGGCCGCAAACGCGGGGAAGTTGTCAGGACACGAACAACAGTGTCGCAGGCGCACAGTTATCAGTGGCTCGGCAGTTTCGGCAACCGTGGGAACGAGCGCTATCGGGAGGAACTGCGCAAGAGTCTCGCGGCCATTGGCCAGTATCTGGCCACCCACCAGCATTCACAAGAACGCACGCTGCTCCGGCTCGATGGGCAATATGCTAATGGAGCGGTACTCTCCGATCTCACCGGTTTTGCGTTTGCGACCCGCGGGAAAGACTATCGCCTGCTCGATCACCCGCTGATTCAGGCCCGTCTGCACCTGCCACCTGATCAATTCCAGCAGCGTCCCGAAAGTCAGATGGTTCGCAGCCTCTCCGATTGCCCAGAGATTCCGGTGGGACCCGAGGGAACCCCCTGCCGCGTGGTCGTGGCGACCCATCCAGCGGACAAAAAGAAGAGCCCGGTGGGCGTCACGCGGGCAGGAGTGGTTTACGAACTGTTCTTCACGAATCTGCCGCAGCATGCCTTCACAGCCTGCGACGAGCAAAATCGTACAGAGCCGTGCTGTCCGCGACGGTGAGACGCCCCAGCTTCAGTCGTTTCTGAATCAGAAAATGGAAGAGCTCAAAGATGTCGGGATCGACGTTGTCTGTGCGATCCCCGTCACAAATCAGCGCTCGACAGGTGTCTGACGACACTACCGGCGTTGACTTAAAGTGCTGCTGCGCGAAAGTGCTTTTGCCTGCACCTGCTGTTCCGCACAGCACGATGAGCGTCCTGGTGGCAATCGAGAGCTCTCGGGTCATCCCTTTTCTCCCTTTTTGACTGCGTATCTCTCAGGCGAGAACGCCTTCAGAAAAGTATACACCCGTTCCGATCATTTTTTTTGGTTCCCGTGATGAGTGCTTTGCGGATGTGCTCATCTTTGATCACTGTCGATCTCGTTGCGCATCGCGTGGGCTATTCCAGAGGTCATTGCTCCGCCGCTTTCCCCCATGGCCTGTTCACCACGTCTGCGCGTGTGAGAAACCAGCGTCATGTCGAGATACTATCGGGTCGGGTCATGTAGCACAACGTTCCTGGCTCGCAGGGGTGTCCGGTTCGGGGCATTTGAACGGTCCTCCACGAAACACGAGGTATCGTGGAGCAGCCTGCGCGAGCGCCTGCATAGGACATGGAAGGGGTCAGCATATCCTGCTCTTGGATATGCTGACCCCTGTCACACGCTCCTACTTCCAGCGGGTCAGAATGGTTTCGCGCTGAAACAGTTGGGCCGATCCCCAGGTCAAGAGGATTGCGAGCGAAATCAGGATAACGGTGGCAATGACCGCCACGAGGACGGTGAGATCAAACTGGCCGAAGAGTTCGCCGAGGATGATCCCCAGGATTGGAACCACCGCCCATATTGAGAGCTGTTGCGCCGTGCGGGTATCGTTGACCCTCGACGAAATGGCCGTCATAATAGCAACCGCGATCAGCCCTAAGAGCGGTGTGCCGGCGATGAAGAGGATGAGCCAGCCCCCAGTGACCACATGGGAGACGACATTCGCATCAGTCAAGATCGCGAGTTCCGCGATGAACAGGCCCCCACTGATCCAGGTGACCAGCACCGCCGGGCACAACGCGGCCAGCATTTTGCCCGCCAACAATTGCCACCGGCGCACGGGCGTGGCCAACAGCGGTTCCAGCGTGTGACTGCTCTTCTCGCCAATGATACTATAGGCCGCAATCGTGCTGGGGACGATCATCGACAGCAGGAGAAAGACGTTCGAGAACAACGTTCCGACCACTCCCTGGATGTACTCGTGGATCGTCAACCCCTGAAGGGACGGGACGCTCAGCGAACTGGCATTCGACCCATGGCCGACTCGTTGCAGGAAAATGAAGGGAATCACGACGAACAGCAGGGGCGGCAGGAGAATACTGAGCAGGAGAATACGCTGCTGAACAATCTCCAGAAACTCTTTGCGCAGGAGGACCAGGACTTTGTGCATACGTGAATGACTCCTTCTTACTTACTTCGTGGCGACAGACACGGCTTTGCGCTCACTCTCCACCAGTTCCAGGTACACCTCTTCGAGGGAATGGGAGGTCACTTCCATCGCGCGAATGGATGCGCCTGCCTCTGTGAGGGCACGCACCAACGCAGGATTTTGCTCATCGGGATGCGCGAGACTGATGGAGAGGGTACTTTCGGAGGCCGTCGCAGCCTGAACAAAGGGCAGGGCACGAACGGTCTCAAGCCAGTGCGCTGCGTCTCCGACGACCTGCACCTGGGTACCCGATCCAAACATGCCAGCACGTAACTGCGCCGGGGTACCCAGGCGCAGGAGCCGCGTGCGAAACACCCCGATCAAATCGCAGAGTTCATCGGCTTCGGGCAAATTATGCGTGGTGAGAAAGATGGTCCGCCCCTCGGCTTGCAAGGCCTTGATGAAGTCAAGTACCACGCGCGCGGCTTCTGGATCGAGGCCACTGGTTGGCTCATCCAGAAAGATCACCTGTGGTTCGTGCAGCAAGGCGCGGGCAATCGCCAGTTTTTGCCGCATGCCTTTCGAGAAGCCACCGACCTTGTCATCGCGCCGCTCCCAGAGGTCGAGCAGACGCAGATACCGTTCGACCTGGCTTCTGGCGTGCGAAGCCGGGAGATCATACATCTGCGCAAAAAACAGCAGGTTTTGCCAGGCGCTGAGGCGGTCATACAAGCCCGGCGTCTCGGTGAGGATGCCGACGGCTTTCCGAATGGCTTCGTTGTGCTCGCCCAGGCGATATCCTGCCACCGCAGCGCTCCCACTTGTGGGAGCAATCAAGGCTGAGAGCAGACGTACGGTGGTCGTTTTGCCCGCGCCATTGGGTCCCAGAAACCCAAAGACGGTTCCCTCTGGAATGGCAAGGGTCAAGTCGTCCACTGCCACCAGGCTGCCGAAGGCACGGGTCAATTGGTTCGTTTCGATCGCGTTCATCGATTCTCCTTTCACGACTTCAAGACGGAACGATTCCGCTGGACCTTTTCCTCTCTTGACCAGCATTCCGCAGGTATGCGGCCCCCTACGCGCCAGGTCGATAAGCGACCACTGCCGGGTGCTGCGTCGTCGTCAGCGGGAGGCCTGCCCCGGCCAGCAGCGTATTCCCAACGATGGCCAACGTCGCATTCGAGCCAGCCGGGAGCTGCGCCTTCCAGACAAGCGACCCATTCTGGCGCGAGAGCGCTACCACCTCACCGGTGAATGTGACGGTGAACACCAGGTCATTGGAGACTGTCGCCCCTCCCAACGACAATTGTGGCAGTTGGGTTGCCCACAGTGGCTCTCCTGTGGCTATGTCGATAGCCACCATCTCACCTTTGCCCTGCAAGAAGTTTGACGTGCCCACACGGTCTGTGTCAGCCGCGAATGTTTCTGGCAGGTCATCAACTGGCACATACACGACGCCGTCCGCAGCCGCCATGTTCGTCTCCACCCCGCCGACTTCCCCTGGTTCCAGCGTGTACGGGGCCTGTAAGTGGAGGTTCCCGTTGAGGGCCAACTGGTCATCATCGTCGTGTCCGTTATGGATACCAACGGCTGTCTTCCACAGCAACTGGCCGTGCGCTGCGTCGAAGGCGAACACAAATCCTCCTTTGCCAGCGGCGAGCACCACCGGGCGCCCGGTCGCAGTAGTAGTGTAAATGGGCGAGATCTGTAAATCCCAATCGTGAAAATCGTCGGGGAAGGCCTGATAATCCCATTCTAGCTGACCCGTCGTTTGATTGAGCTTGACGATACTATCCGTATACAATTCGCGGCTGGGGGTCGCGATGGCCTCCTGGAGCGAGAGGTAGGGATTGCCAATGCCCGCGTAGACAGAGTTATCCGGGCCGATCAGCATGGCATTCCAGGCTCCCCCTGCGGTCGCTTTGAGCTGTTGGCCCACCTTGTCCACCACCGTCTGGAAACTCCAGAGCGTGGTACCGGTGGCAGCGTCGAGAGCATAGATGATACCGCCACCAACGGTGATAGCCGACGAGACAAAGACCTTCCCGTTGGCCACCTGTGGGGCGATGTCGAAGCGGACCTGGCCTGTCGCGAGATGCGTCTCATACCACACTTGTTGACCTGTGTGCGCATCAAGGGCGAACACCCCACAAGCTGTGACGCCGTAGATCCTGCCATTGGCGAAGGTCACGCCGTTTGGCCCGGAACGCGGAATAGAGTTGTACTTGTGTGTCCAGAGCACCTGGCCTGTCGCATCCCGCACCGCCATCACATTCGAAGCCCCATCCTGAAGATAGGCAATGCCGTTGGCAACCACCGGATTGGCAACGTCTGCACCATTCGGACCGTCGCCTTGCAGCGGGATCGTCCAGGCAATCCCCAGCTTCGACACGTTCGTCGAAGCAATGGTCGAGTGCGCGACCCGCGTGTTGTATAGGTTCTGATTCGGGGAGGGCCACTCCGTTGCATAGGAGTCATTCCCCTCGGGGGGACCGGGCGGTACAGACGGAGTACCGGTTGCGGTCGATGTGTTGCATGCCATCGACGCAGGGGTGCCATTCGCTGGCGCCGTGCCGCACGACGCCAGCAAGGCAGCGAGGACCAGGGCGACCATACAACCTCTCCATGTGCCGGGTCGTTTTAAGATAGGCATCTTCAACTCCTTCACTTTAATGGTAACAAGTGAACGCCCGTTCCTCTCACGGCTGACATTCGTCCGTGGGAAGCTGGTTCCCAGATGGGAAAGGTGCCAGACGCTCTGCCTCTGGCCGCTTGCCATCGGCATATAACATATTGTAATTCACTTATCTCGTTGAGGAGTCTACCGCAAAAAAGCCGGGTTGTCTTCCCTCGAAAGAGGTATTTCGGGGGGATCATGTCATCCTCACGAGGAAGGGAGGATGTACAACGCACGCGCCCGGTCCACGGCCTGGGTGCGATTCGTGGCGTCCAGTTTCGCCAGGAGATGCTTGACATGGAGTTTGACGGTGGACAGGCTGAGCACCAGGTAATCGGCGATCTGCTGGTTGGAGAGGCCCTCGGCTACCAGTTGCAAGACGTCCCACTCCCGTGCACTCAGCGGCTCATAGAGCATCGAGCGTGGTGCTGGTAGCGTCGCGGCATCGGGCCGGGCCTGACAGATGGGCACAATCGCTGCCTGGATGCGCTTGAGGTAGTCAGACGAGGCGGTAGTAAACGGGGCCATCAGCGCGAGCAGGTGTGCCATCGCCTCTCCTTCGTCAGCAAACAGGTGCAGATAGCCTTCTGGCTCGGCTTGAGCGAGGATTGGTCCCAGGGTGGCGAGGGCTTGCCTGGTCTTCCCCTGAGCATGCAGCGCGAGCGCACGCAGCATCTGGATCTCGATGAGCCGACCATGAGCGCCTGTTCCGACAGCGATCTCCAGCAGATGCTCCAACAGAATCTGTGTTTGAGAAAGCGCCAGGGCATTCGGGTGGCCTTGTCCACGCGCGATCAAGATCCGCGCCAATGTGACATAGCCTGCGTAGCGACTCTTGTCCAGGGGGCTCGCGAGCGGGTCGTCAGAGTGGAACCCGCAGGTCGAGGCCCACTGTAAGGCAGGATCAAGCTGTCCGCAGCGCAGGGCAAGGCGAACCGGAATCAGGATCAACACGTCTTTGCTCGCCTGGGGAACGGGAAACTGCGCCACGTCAAACGCTTCGCTCTCCATGAGCTGCCTGGCCCGCTCGCTGTTGCCTTGCGCCAGGGCCACACGCGCCAGGACCCCGAGTCCGAGCAGGGTCAGCCAGGGGCTGGGACGAGCAGAGTCCAGGTGTGGAACCAGTTCGAGGGAGTGCTGTGCAGAAGACTCTGCTTCTTGCAGACGATTCCACTCATACAACAGGACGCCATAGCGCTGATACGCCATGGCGAGAGGCAGGGACAGGAGATGGTGATGCCAGGCGAGCGTGCGGAACAGGTCCTCATAGAGCCGTCCCAGTTCGCGTAATCGCCCCAGCTCCTCGTATAGCGCATCAAGACTGGCAATGACCACAAAATTGGGGCCGGGTGAGCCCTCAGGCAAGGCTTGCCGCAAGGTCCGCTCTGAGGACTCCAGATCCCCACGGACGTGATAGGCAGCCCCAAGGAGCGCCTGCTGACGCCAGAGGGTGAACCGGCTCCAAGCCGTCTCAGGTCCCGTGAGCGAACGCGTCATCTCCGTAGCGCGGGAAAGCGCCTGCGGGATATCCCCTCGGGCCAGCGCCAGCGTTGCCTGTTGCAGCGTCAACTCCCGTTGTAGATCTGCCTGGGCCTCGGGATCGTCCTTTTCATGCGTCTTGAGCAGGGCCGTGAGGCGCTCGATGACCCTTTCCAGGTGCTTGATGACCCTTTCCGGGTCAGGCGACTGCGACGTGCGGAGGGGCTGGGTCCAGGTCCAGGTCAAGGCGAGAGAGAGAGGTACCGAGGCCGCGATAATCTCCTGTGGGAGCCGATCCAGCCAGTGGCCGAGGAGCACAAGCTTGCCTTGCTCCACCAAATATGGCACCAACTCCGCCAGCAAGCGTGCTGCGTGAGGCAGGTCGGAAGCTCGATACGCATACTCACAGGCGTCCTCTGCCCACCCGTGCTGCTCATACCAGCGACTGGCTCGACGATACAACTCTGGCACGAGTGCTGGCTCCTGCTTCTGCATCTGTGTGCGCAGCGTTTCGGCAAAGAGCGGATGGTAGCGGTACCAGGTGTCGGTGGCGTCGAGCGCACTGACGAAGAGATTCGCCTGCAGCAGGCTCTCCAGCTTCAGCTGTCCATCAGGCTCTTCAGTCACGCTCTCGCAGAGCAGCCCAGTGAGCCGATCCAGCACGCTTGTTTGGAGCAAAAAGCGCTGCATCTCAGGGGATTGCTGGAGCAAGATTTCTTCACACACATAATCCAGGAGAAAGCGAGGGGTCACACCCGTCGCCCGGAGTACTTCTGCAGCATCGGTGTGCCCGCGCAGGACCAGCATCAGCAATTGGATTCCAGCAATCCACCCCTCGGTCCGCTCTTCCAGCAGACGGATCGCCTGGGAGCCGAGCGGAAGTTCCATGGCGTGCGCAAACGCCTCGACTTCGGCTGGCGTAAACCCCAACTCCTGGCTGCGCAGTTCAGCGATCTGCTGACGCGCCCGCAAGCGTGCAAGTCTCGGTGGATCCACCCGTGTGCCGATCAGCAGATGCAGGCGTGAGGGGAGATGATTCAGCAGAAACAGCAGCAGAGCCTCACTCGCCTCGGTCGTGAGATGGTGGACGTCATCCAGGATCAAAACCGTTTCGTGCTGAAGCAGGCGCTCAAGATCGTTGAGGAGACGAGTCAGGACCTGTTCGTGTGCGTCTGGATGCCATGGCCGATCGTTCTGAGCCAGGGCACCCAGGCGCTCATCAACGCACGCAAAAGCCGCGATGAGAGAGGAAAGGAAGCGTGCCGGGTCATGCTCCCCCTCCTCGCAGGAAAGCCAGGCCACAGGCTTCGTGGCCGTGGCAGCCCATGCTGCCAGCAGCGTCGTCTTACCAAAGCCCGCAGGAGCCGAGACCAGCGTCACTGATCCTCGCAGGCCCTGCTCCAGGAGCACGAGCAGGCGGGGGCGCACCACATGCTGCACTGGCAGACGCGGGAGAGTGATGCTGCTCTGGAGGATCACTCCCCCGCGTCTGCCAAACGAGCTGGGAACGTGCGAAAGAGGCTGCACACCTTCATCGGCCTGACTACTTCCCATGCCTTCAGCATCTGCTGCCAGGCGGCGGGCTGCCTCACGCAATTTCGCCAACGTGACATTGGTGGAGACACCCAGGTAACAGCGGGAGAGTCGTCCTCGCTTGCGACGATAGGCTCGCCAGTACCAACCGCCGCGCCGATTACCAGCACCCGCCTTGTGCGCGGTAAAGGTTCCCTCCTCGCAGGTGAAGGTGAAGGTGGTCGCCGTTTCCAGCCAGGCGTACCAGGCAGGGGTATCCACCAGCACGACCATGTGCTGACCCTGCTGCTCGTACACTAAACATCCGTTGCGGACGGCCCCGGCGGTTGGTGATGACTTCTCCATGAAACAGCACTCCAGCAGAAAGGTGACAGGTGTTAGGGATAGGGATATTCCAAACAGTTCCCTAACATCAAGTATAGCAGGGGAGGGATGAAACCTCAAGGAACGATTGACGTGGTAGAGGGTCGAGTATGAACGGACCGGTGCGACCCGTTCATACTCGACCCCGGTAGCAGCTAACGTAGCGCAGGGTCCATAACGCCAAATTATTGCAGAGATTATTGTGCGATTTCTAGATCAGCAAGTTTCTTTTTTGCCTGACTCTCTGATCAGGCAACATGATGCGGTGAAGCATTCTTTGGCTCTTCCGCAGACCCGATGATGGAAACGAACGGCAGAGATGAGAGTGGTCATATGGTTCTGAGAGAGCGAACCCGGTCATCACCACCCCAATCGCTTGCGTAAGCAATGCCTGGTGATGTTCCCCTGTCTGCATTTGCCTCGGAGAAGGACCGTTCTCCTCCACCCTCAAAGGCGCTTTTCAAACCAGTGATGGGCATAGGGCTCGTCGTTGAAAGCTTCTACCTCCTGGTATCCAGAGTGTCGGTACAGCTCGATGGCTTCCATGAGGGTGCGGTTTGTTTCCAGGTGAAGGACCGTCATTCCCGCTTCTCGGGCCTCGTGCTCCAAAGCCTCTAGCAGACGCCGTCCCAGCCCAAG
>DAOTTL010000200.1:0-9096 GCA_034438135.1 Ktedonobacteraceae bacterium
CTTCTCTCATGAAAAGATCCATGGAATTGGACTTTAATCTTACAAGGAGTTCTTGCTTTGACGCACGTTTTTGAACAGAATCCTGAAGAAGAGCCGGTTACTTTCACAAAAATCAAGCCTGGAGCACGCGAGCTAGCCCGTTTAAAAAACATAACCCGTAGAAAACCCACGAAAAAGGCCAGCTATGAGAGCAGTACTGCTGTACAGCGCTGGCTCAAAGAGCAGGCCTATGGAGAGGAGGATCTCCAGAAGACGCCCACATTTAATCCAGCCTTTCTGGCTTCGAGGCGTGATGCTCCCTGGATACTCTCCTCGTTGACGCCACTGTATACCCAACGATTGATCACCGACGTCCTCTGTGAGGCACACAGTGGGAAGGAAGCCACCGTTTATTGTTGCATCGCCCATCCTTCAACAGGTGCGGACTATCTGGCAGCAAAGATCTATCGTCCACGTATGTTCCGCAGTCTGCGCAATGACGCAATCTATCGCTTTAGCCGTGTTCAACGCGACGAACAGGGTCAGGCCGAACATGGCAATAGTCGTCGAGGTAGCGCCGCAACACGCAAAAGTGAGAAAGGACGTGCCGCCCAGGTCGCCTCCTGGATCGAGTACGAGTACCAGACCCAGCGACTGCTTCACAGCCACGGAGCTGACGTTCCTCGACCCCTTGCACAGGTAGGCAATGCCGTTTTGATGGAGTACATCGGCGAATCCGAGCATCCTGCGGACCGTCTGAGCGATGTTCTTCTGACTACAGATGAGGCTCCCGCCCTCTTTGAGCGTATTCTGTTTAACATCGAACTGACCCTCGAACATGGTCGCATCCATGGCGATCTCTCAGCTTATAATATTCTCTATTGGCAGGGAAAGATTACGCTGATCGATTTTGCACAGGCTGTTGATCCCTATCACAATTCAGACGTGTTTTCACTTTTTGCTCGCGATATCGAACGCGTCTGTCAGTACTTCGCGGACTACGGTGTCCAGGCCTCGCCTCGCTCGCTGGCCCGCTCAATCTGGACACGCCACATGGGACCCTTACCTGAACTACTCTAACACAATTATCCAGCAGAAGAAGCGAGCGTGTTTGGAGGGGCATTTGCCTCTCCAAACACGCTCGCTTCTTCTGCTCTCACTTCTGCTCTCTCCCATGACTTTTATTCAAAAATCTCTATTTGCTGCCCTTGCTATACTAAACCTAGTAGATACGTTTGCGCAACTAACCTGCATAGAGAGAGATCATGGCAGTAAATCGTCATTCAATATTTCGCGATAAAGCACTGAAACATTATACACAAAGTAGGAAAAAGGACATCCTGCCAAACTTTGGCTCGATCCCTGTTGCTCTTTTCTTTTGGATTATGTTCTTTGCGCTGATTGCGACCCTGCTTCTGCTCTGGTACACACAGGTGCCTCTCTATGCAAATGGATCAGGTATTATTGCCGGAACAAACACACATACAAAGGCCGGAAGCACAGTAGCGTTGATCTTTTTTGCGCCGGGGGAGGCACCAAAGCTACGTGCAGGCATGCCGATAGAGCTCAACCTGGGAACACTTCATCCGCACACGAGCGGTATAATCACAGTAGTTGAGCCGGGACTCAAAACCCCAGCGCAGATCCTGAAAAGTTATGGATTGAACGCTCATAACTCCTACCTGGATCAACCAGCAGTGATTGCACTGGTCCGCCTGGATCCGGCTATTGCATCTTCGTTCTACGCAGGTAGCGCCCTGAGCGCACAAGTCAAGATTGGAACAAAATCTCTTTTCTCGGCCCTCACGGGCATATAGAAATTTCTACTGTTGATCGGAGAGTAGTGGGTAGATGGGGAAACCTTCACAGAAGATCATCTTGTCGGAGTGGAATGAAGCTGAGACTGTTGATACAACCGCCATACCGCGTGTGCAACCTCTTCCGCCTATCCCTGTAGAACGGCAAGGTTCGCAACAGTCGACAGTACTCTCCGCTCCCTGGTTTGCAGCTCGTGCTCTGGCAAAAAAGGTTCAGAAAGGCCGTGTGCCTGAGATCACGCAGATGAGCGCCGTAGAGTGTGGGCTGGCCTGTCTGGCGATGCTGCTGAGTTACTACGGACGTCGCACCTCGATTGCAGAGTTGCGTGCACAAAGTGGTGTTGGCCGCGATGGTCTATCCGCGCTCAGCATCGTCAAGATTGCGCGAAACTACAACATGCGTGTGAGAGCGCTTTCGCTTCAGAATAGCGATTTTGCCGGTGTGCCTCTGCCAGCCATCGTTCACTGGGAATTTAATCATTTTGTTGTTATCGAACGCTGGTCTCATAAGGGGGTCCATGTTGTTGATCCGGCCAAAGGACGCAGGCATTTAACTAATAAAGAATTTGACGAGAGTTTTACGGGGGTCGCTATTACGCTTGAACCTGGCGTACATTTCGATCGTAGCCAATCCTCGCCACGGTTATCGCTGCGTCAATATCTGTATCAGTATATCAAGCAGACCCCCTGGGCATTGGCCCAGGTCATGGGAACCTCTATCTTGTTGCAGGGCTTTGGTCTGGCCTCACCGCTGTTGACGAAGTTTATTCTTGATGACCTGCTTCCTTTTAACATGAGTTCTTTGCTGCCCGCGCTCGCTCTGGGGATATTCCTGATGGTCCTTTCTCAGACGGCGGCCATGCTTTTACGTGAATGGCTGTTAATCTATCTACGTGCGCGAATCGATATGCGGATGATGCTCGATTTCTTCGAGCGGATGCTCATGCTCCCGTATACTTTTTTTCAGGTGCGCTCAAGCGGAGATCTCTTGTCGCGTATGGCCAGTAATGGGGTTATCCGCGACATGCTTAGTAATCAATTAATCACTACCTTGCTGGACGGTAGCACTGTACTTATCTATTTCTTTATTCTTTGTTGGCAATCCTTGCCCTTTGCTCTGCTGGCCCTGGGACTGGGCGCAATTCAAGTCGCTCTTCTCTTGAGCAGTAATAAAGCGATCCATGACCTGGCACATCGCGAACTCACCGCTCAGGGCAAGTCTCAAGGCTACCTGGCTGAAACGCTCGTCGGCATCGCAACCCTTAAAGCTGCTGGTGCCGAGCAGCAGGCGATGGAGAATTGGACCAATCTCTTCCTGGAACAGCTCAATGTCTCGGTACGCCGCAGCTATCTTGCGGCTATTGTCAACAATCTACTGGGTTTTTTGCGCATTCTTTCACCACTGGCTCTGCTCTGGCTGGGCGCTACTATGGCGCTCAGAGGTACTTTGAGTCTTGGTACAATGTTTGCACTTAGCGCACTCTCTACAGCTTTCCTGGCCCCGCTGACCTCGCTGATCGCGAGCGGACAGCAACTCCAGTTAGTACGCGCTCACTTTGAGAGGCTTACTGATGTGAGTACTGCCGAGCCAGAACAGGATCGAACAAAGGCTCTGCCTCCTCCTGTTCTCAGTGGACGCATTGAAATGGAACATGTGAGTTTTCGCTACGATCCTGAAACACCTGAAATCCTGCACGACATTAATCTGAAAATTGAATCTGGTCAGAAAGTCGCGCTGGTGGGCCGGACAGGATCAGGCAAAAGCACATTGGGAAAGCTGTTACTCGGTCTGTATCTGCCCACCGAAGGTCAGATTCTTTACGACAATTTTCCACTGCATAATCTGGATTATCAGGATGTACGCCGCCAGTTCGGTGTTGTTATGCAGGATACGGTGCTCTTTAGTGGCACCATTCGGCAAAATATCTCTCTGCACGATCCCTCTATGAAAATGGAGCAGATTGCAAAAGCGGCTGAGATAGCTGCTATCCAGGACGATATCCAGCATATGCCCATGAGCTATGAAACCTTCGTTTCAGAGGGCGGAAGCGCCCTCTCTGGCGGACAACGCCAACGCCTGGCCATTGCACGAGCCATTGCCCATCAACCTGCTATTCTCCTTCTCGACGAGGCAACCAGCCATCTGGATGTCTTGACCGAGCAAAAGGTAGAACGCAGTCTCTACACAGTCAACAGTACACAGATCATCATCGCTCACCGGCTCAGCACCATTCGTGACGCCGACCTGATTGTGGTGATCGAACGCGGAAGGATTGTGGAGCAAGGTTCACATTCTGAGCTCATGGAACAGAAGGGATATTACGCGCAACTTGTGTGTAATCAAGGGCAGTAGAGTGAGCCAGAATATTGGCTCGCTCTACTGCTGAACCACCTGCGGCAATGACCGCAGAGCACAAACACGGGCACTCCGGCCTGCGTGTAGAAAGGTACCTTTTCTCCACACGGTCCGTTGCCATAAATACTTTATTCTTGGAACCAAGAAAGGAACACTTACATGAAATTCGATATTGTACGCGCATGGAAAGATGAGGCTTATCGTCTGAGTCTCAGTGACGAGCAGCGCGACATGCTTCCCGCCAATCCCGCCGGTCTGGAACTGGTCGATGCCGATCTGGAGTCTATCTACGGTGGTGGTGGCAGCAGCCACGAGTCTTCTCTCGCGCTGGTGACCTGCCAGCTGAACGTTTTCACGCTCAACGTCAATGTTCTCGCCGTCCCCGTCAACATCCTCGACGGTGCCTCGAACAACTGCGAACAAAATCACTAAAAAAACACGTAAAGGAACACTCACATGAAATTCGATATTGTACGCGCATGGAAAGATGAGGCCTATCGCCTGAGCCTCAGCGACGAGCAGCGCAGCATGCTCCCCGCCAATCCCGCCGGTCTGGAACTGGCCGATGCCGATCTGGAGACCATCTACGGCGGTGGCGGCAGCAGCCACGAGTCTTCTCTCGCGGTAGTCGCCTGCGAACTGAACGTTTTCACGCTCAATCTCAATGTTCTCGCCGTTCCCATCAACATTCTCGACGGTGCTTCGAACAACTGCGAGCAGAATCACTAAGAGTATACGTACACACGTAAAGGAACACTTACATGAAATTCGATATCGTACACGCATGGAAAGATGAGGCCTATCGTTTGAGCCTCAGCGATGAGCAGCGCAGCATGCTCCCCACCAATCCTGCCGGGCCGGAACTGGCCGATGCCGACCTGGAGTCTATCTACGGTGGTGGCGGCAGCAGCCACAAATCTTCTCTTGCTGTTGTGACCTGTGAAGTCAATCTGTTCACAGTCAATGCGAACGTTCTGGCAGTTCCTATCAATCTGCTCACTGGCGCGGCGAACAACTGCGAACAGAATCACTAGAATTCACGCAAAGGAAAAAAACATCCCTATGAAATTCGATATCGTACGCGCATGGAAAGATGAGGCCTATCGCCTGAGCCTCAGCGATGAGCAGCGCAATATGCTCCCCGCCAACCCGGCGGGGTTGGAACTGGCCGATGCCGACCTGGATGCTATCTATGGCGCTGGTGAGGGCGGCGATAGCCACAAATCTTCTCTCGCAGTCGTTGCTTGTGAGCTGAACGTTTTCACGCTCAATGTCAACGTTCTGGCAGTTCCTATCAATCTGCTTAATGGTGCGACACATAACTGCGAACAGAATCACTAAGAGCCGATAAATCTGTTTTATTGGTCTAAAAGCACGTATTTCGCGTGCGTGAGATGCTTTTCATCTCAACCTGGGGGCCAGAGTGCTTATAGAGCGTTCTGGCCCTCAGGTTCTGTCTGTTATCTTTACTATGGAGAGGAAATATTTGTGAAAGACGTTCGACCGCTCACGGACATAACGAACAGGACGCATGTCAGGAGTTCCCAATGGTACCAGGCCGCCACGCTCTCTGAACGCGTGCCCCTGCTCTCACAACATTGTTCTCATTCAACATCCTCTACACCCTCGGAGCATGCCTTGCAGCGGCTGCACCGTTGGAAAGATCAGGCTCCATTTCAGAGATCTTCATCATATTTCTCCCAACGCCTGGATGAAGTGGGTGCGACTGAGGAGATGCTTCTTACCCTTCTTGATCAATCTGAAGAGGACCTTTCTGCTCTCTTCACTACTCAACCTCCCTGGCTGGATGCTCTCTTCCTCTCTTTCAATCATTCGGATACCTCAAACTTGTCTGTCCCGTCTGCAAGCCAGACATACGATCAACAGGCTCTCCTTTTTCTCCAACCGGTCCGCCCACTCCTGAAGCAAGGTTTCTCACGTTTGCATGCTGGTATCGATGGATTGAAGAAAACGTATACCTCTCTTCCTTTTGATGACCAGAATATTGACTCACTCCTCCTGCCACATATCTTTAAACAGATGGTGTCAAAAATGACTCGAACTGTTGTGCTTGAATTGAATGTGGCACGTGTTCAGGGACACCTTTCTGGTGAGACGCCAGAGGAGCGTTTCGCTCATTTCTTGCACCAACTCGCTGAACCTGAATGTATGCTGACTTTGTTGGAAGAATACCCGGTGCTTGCACGTATCCTGGTTGAAATGGTTGAGCGTTGGGTGGATTCGACACTTGAGTTGCTGAATCGTCTCTGCTCTGATTGGGATGAGATCCGCGCTACGTTTGCACCTGACAAAGACCCTGGTCAGCTTACCGAGATCCAGGAGGGTGCGGGCGACAAGCACCAGAGAGGCCGTAGTGTAACGATCCTTACCTGGAAATCTGGTCTGCGCCTGGTCTATAAACCGCGTTCTCTGGCCATCGATAGTCAGTTCCAGTATCTACTCACCTGGCTGAATGCTCATGGCTGCCAACCTGCGTTTCGTCCGTGCACCTTGCTCGCAAAAGGGTCTTACGGCTGGTGCGAGTTTGTTTCTGCCACGTCCTGCACCTCGTCAGCAGAGATTGAGCGCTTCTATCAACGCCTGGGAGGCTATGTGGCACTGCTGTATGCTTTGGAGGCAACCGACTTCCATGCCCAGAATATGATCTCGTCAGGCGAACATCCTATGATGGTCGATCTGGAGGCACTTTTTCATCCCCGTATCGAAAAATACGATACGGTCACTCACTATGGATATGAAGCTCTCCAACATTCTGTGCAACGCGTGGGACTTCTTCCACAGCGCGTCTGGTCCAATAAGGAAGCTGCTGGTATCGATGTGAGCGGACTGTCGGGCAAGCAGGGACAGCTCACGCCCTTTCTGGTTACTACCTGGACGGGCGAGGGTACTGATCAGATGCAGTTGACTCGTGGACGTGTTGAGATAGAGATAGATGATAATCGACCGCGACTGGATGAGCAGGCTATCGATGTGCTGGAGTATAGTCAGAGTGTTATCACTGGCTTTGCAACTGTCTACCGACTTCTGCTCTCACATCGTGAAGAGTTTCTGATGACTGTGCTGCCGCGCTTCAGCAACGCTGAGGTACGTGTGCTGGTGCGACAGACGCAAAATTATGTGATGCTTCAAACAGAAAGCTTGCATCCCAATATGCTACGCGATTCGCTCGATCGAGAGCGTATCTTTGACCGGCTCTGGACTGGCATCGAGCATAAACCTTATCTGGCACGTGTGATTGCAGATGAGCGTGCCGATCTGCTCAATGAGGATATTCCAAAGTTTACGACGACGCCAGCCTCCCACAATCTGATTACTTCACGCGGTGAGATTATCCCTGATTTTCTACAACAATCTAGCCTGGATCTGACGAAGAAATGTATCCAGGAATTGAGTGAAGCGGATCTGGAGCGGCAGAGCTGGGTGATCCAGGCATCATTTGCTACTCTGGCTCTGGATGTACCTCATACTATGCGCAAAAACGGCCTCCAATTGCAATCTGCTCGTGCTCTCGCCGGACAGGTTCAACTGCTGAAGGAAGCCTCTGCTATTGGAGACCGCTTACGGCAACTGGCTCTGATACATGAGGACCTGGTGAGCTGGTTAGGGGTAATTCTGGTCAATGGCTATGAGTGGCATATATTGCCCGCGGGACAGGATCTCTATGATGGTTTGTCTGGCATGGCACTTTTTCTGGCCTATCTGGGCATGCTTACCGATAGAACTGATTTCTCTGATCTGGCCAGACTAACCCTTGATACTGTACGGACGCAATTGACCTATCTGGGAAAACAGCGAGGCGTTGGAGGCTTCGATGGTGCGGGTGCGTGGATCTATCTGCTCTCTCACCTGGGTGCTATCTGGAACGACCCTACTCTCTATGAAGAGGCTGAAAAGCTGGTCGCGCAACTGCCCACAATGGTCGATGAGGATGAGTCCTTTGACGTGATCAGCGGATCAGCTGGCTGCATCGCTGCCTTGCTCAGCCTCTACTCGGTCGCTCCGAGTCCTGCAATACTGACTGCGGCCATCTACTGTGGAGATCATTTGCTCCAACATGCTCAGCCTATGTTCCAGGGGATTGCATGGAAAACGAAACATCTGGCGGCTCCGCTCGCGGGAATAGCACATGGAAATGCTGGTATTGCGCTCAATCTGCTCCGCCTCGCGGCTGTTAGTAAAGAGACACGCTTTCATGAAGCTGCACTCGCAGCGATGGAATATGAGCGAGGTCTGTTCTCGCCAGAACGCCGCAACTGGCCTGATCTGCGCAAAGTTACATCGCCAGTTGATCTCACTCAGTCGAATGCTCTGGCGCAACAAAATCTCTCATATATGGTGGCCTGGTGCCACGGAGCCTCTGGCATTGCTATGGCACGTCTGGCCTCTTTGTCATACATAGATGACGAGGCGATCAATGCAGAGATAGAGGCAGCCTTTGCCACAACGCTTTCGGAAGGCTTTGGTAGAAATCACTCGCTCTGTCATGGTGATATGGGCAATCTGGAGGTGCTGGTACTCGCAACACTCCTGCGACCAGATCTGTGCTCAAACTCTCTGCTGCTCAGTCTTCAAAGTTCGCTGCTGGAAAATATGCATGCACAGGGCTGGCAAACAGGTCTACCTGTGTCCGTCGAAACTCCAGGTCTGATGACTGGCTTGACCGGTACCGGTTACGAACTGCTCCGCCTGGCTGACTCGCAAAAAGTACCCTCTCTCCTTTTGCTCGATCCGCCCTCTATCGGACGAGCAATATAAGTCAGTTCTGATTTTTCTGCGGCTTGCAATGCGGCTCCACCCCTTTTCCTGAGAAGAGCACCTGGTGTATTTTTGGGCGCATTCGCGCCACAAAATACACCAGGTGCTCTTCTTCTACTTATGAGTCATCCCTCTCTTTTCTGCGGCTTGCAAAGCAGCCCCTCCCCC